>CABVRV010000018.1 GCA_902500755.1 uncultured Nitrospira sp. | reverse complement strand
GAGGTACATCATGCCGGCCACGTATCGCGGATGGCGAGCAGCCAGTGTGGTAATGGCGGTCCGCAGTTCGGCATTCCGGTCCGGGGTAGGTCGGTACCGCAAGCTGCTGGCGCTCATGCCCATCACCTTCAAGGCACACCGCTCGGTCAGGCCTCGGCCACACATCCAGCGCACCACCTCCCGACGAGCCGGTGTACTTACCACTTTTTTCGAAGCCTCTTGGGTGACCGCCTGCTCCAGCAGCGCCTCAGCCAGTAACTTCTTCAGCAGGGTATTCTCCTGTTCCAGTGCCTTCAGCCGCTGGGCGTCGAGCACGGTCATGCCGCCGAACTTGCTCCGCCAGAGGTAGTAGCTGGCTTCGGAGAATTCATGTCGTCGGCACAGATCTTTGACCGCGACCCCGGTCTCCGCCTCCCGTAAAAACCCAATGATCTGGACCTCGGAAAACCGCTTCTTCATTGCCAATCTCCTTTCCTGAAGGGATTGGACTCTAAATCATTGTGATGCTCAATCAAGGGGGGGACGTCGGGGACTTTCTATTTCGATGATTTGATGACTTCTACCAACGGCGCTGACAACTATAATCTGTTATTCCGATGGCTTGTTGGCCTGGATGGGGATGCCCCCGTGTGGGATGTAACCGTGTTTACGGAGAACCGGGATCGCGTGTTGGAGGGCGCAGTCGCCATGGCCTTTTTCAAGCAGGTCGTGGCCTAAGCTTAGAGCCAAGCTTCTTCGACGTTACGTCCTTCCTACTCATAAGTCTGCTCCTTTCTCCACGGACCATTGAAGCCAACAGTCCACTCAATTTTTTGAGGTGCCGTCGTTTTGAGAGAAACATCAATTAGAAAATACTCTTGCTCACCTCGTTCGAATATCCGCTTTCATTTCCGGCGATATCATAGGCTGTCACGACAAAGAAATACGTTTTCCCAAATTCAAGGCTCGTCGCCTGATAGGTGGTCACATTTCCTGCAAGTGTGGCAATCGGCGCTCCATAGGTTCCCGATGCTGTCGCTCGATACACTTTGTACCCTGCCAGATCGTTCTCTCTATTTGCGCTCCAAGTCAAGGTTGCCGACGAACTCGCTGGGGCGTTTAGCATCAAGCTGACGGTCGCCGTTTTAGTCACGCCTCCGCTGGTCACGGTAATGGTGGCTGGGTTATTTCCCGGCTTGGCGTTAGTGGTGTTTATGCTTGCTGTGATCACCCCATTCTTCGGGCCTGACGTAGGGCTAAGTGATAGCCAGGAGGCGTTGTCACTTGCGGTCCATGATTCGGTTGAATTGAATGTGATGGTTTGGGCTGGTGGGTTTGCTGCGCCTTGAGTGGCCGTAAAGGCGAGGCTACCCGGCGATATGGTGAATGAAGCAGCCGAGACCGTCAGGGTCACGTTAACATTTCTTATAGTGCTTCCTCCTGTTACTGTGATGGCGGCAGTATGTGTTCCGACCGGGACCCCTCCTAGATTGATGCTCGCAGAAATGGTGCCGTTTCCGGACCCTGAGGTTGGACTCAGCGTGAGCCAGCCTGTGTTGTCGTTTGCAGTCCAGCTTCCGTTTGAGTTGACTGTCATAGACTGGCTGGCAGGATTAGAGCTGCCTAATACGGCCGTATAGGCCAATAACAATGGGCTCAGTGTGATCGTGGTCGGTTCGGAAGCAACCGTAAATGTCACGGGGATTTGAATCGTGGTGGCCCCTGTCGAACCCAGCACGATCATCGCATTATAGGTGCCGGCAGCGAGTGAGCCGGACGTTGCAGTGACTGTGATTGTACCGTTTCCGGTGCCCGAGGTCTGTGAGAGTGTTAACCAGGGAGCGTTATCACTGGCGGTCCAGGTCAGAGTGCCCCCCCCGGTGTTGCTGATGTTCAGCGTTTGGGCAGCCGGGTTGACGTCTCCTCGCTGGACCGTAAAGGAGAAGCTGCTTGGGCTTGTACTAATAGCAGGGGGCACGGGTGCAGGTGCTACCGTCAGGTTGACTGGAATGGTGATAGCTGGAGTTCCTACAGCATTCACCGTGATTATCGTATTGTAGGTTCCGGCAGCGAGAGAACTGGTGGTGGCAGTCAATGCAATTGTACCATTGCCGGTGCCGGCTGCTGGACTCAGTGTCAACCATGCTGCACTTGCCGTGGCATTCCAGATCAATGTTCCTCCGCCTCTGTTTGTCACAGCCAGGGTTTGTGCCGGTGGATTGCCGGCGTTCTGCTGAGCGCTGAAAGAAAAGTTTGAGGAGCTTACTCCTATGGCAGGAATTGGTGCAGGAGGAGTCACGACGGGCGTGGGTACGAGTTGCCGTAATACGGGTATTTCTGACATCAGCCGAAGCATGGGTGCTGGAAGCCGCCTAGTCTGATTGGGGTTAGGTGTTGATGCAGTCACCGCTGTGACGCTATTCGCATTTGTTGCCGCTAAGGCTAGCCGTAGGCAAGGGGTCACTGGCTCGAGAACTAACATAAGGGTGGCAATGCTACCCGAGAGGAGCAACAATCGCTGATTATGCTGGTACATTGTCGGAATCCTCCACAACGTCCATATGTAAATTTCGTCGCGTGCACGATACGGGACCAGGGTGAGCTTCGAGCAAGTTGAGTGCCTCTTGTGGGAAGCAAATGATGTCGACTGAATGAAGGCTCCGATGCAGAGGCTTTTTCTACGTTTTTGGTTTTTGATGCAAGCTGGTGTCAGTCAGAAGAGTACTGCTCGTGAGCATGTTCAATTAGAGAGGGGCCTCGCCACACCATCATGGATGGTACAGGTGAAGTAATAGATTATATTGCGATGTGGAATTGATTGATATGGTGTAAGTGTGGCGCGATCTTCTTCATGTTTGCCATCGGATCATATTGATATTATTGAAGTTCATTTTTAGGAATGTATGATTGCACCATACGGGAAGGTCTGCTTCTCGATGAAGTCAACGTGTGGCTAGAGCTAAGGCAAAAGCCAAGCTGGTAAAGGCCATCCATTTCTTGACGATCATGGTCTCTTCTGCCATTGTTAACCCGGTCTTTGGTGAAGCTCAGTCGAAGCTTAATTGGGGGATGTATGACTAAGCAACAATCGCGTTCCATCGCTGTTGTGGGGTTGGGCTACGTAGGGCTTCCCATCGCAGTGGCATTTGGGAAGAGAGGCCCCGTAATTGGATTTGATATCAACAAAAAGAAAATTGACGAATTGCTCAACGGCATCGACCGGACAGGGGAAGTGTCGAAAAGCGATTTAGCTTCTGTGCAAGTACGATATACGTCGGAACCAGCTGACCTTAAAGGAGCGGATTTCATCATCGTTGCAGTTCCAACGCCTATCAATGATGCGTTGCAACCCGATCTTACCGCGTTGCAGAAGGCATCAGAGCTGATCGGACGGAATCTTACGCAGGGCTCGATCGTAGTGTATGAATCTACCGTCTATCCCGGTGCAACCGAGGAAGTGTGCTTGCCAATCTTAGAAAGAACTTCTGGAATGAAAGCCGGGGTTGATTTCAAACTAGGATATTCCCCAGAGAGGATAAATCCAGGAGACAAGGAGCATACACTTGAAAAGATTATCAAGGTTGTATCAGCACAGGACCTAGATTCGCTCAATATCGTGGCGAATATCTACTCGTTGGTTGTGAAAGCTGGTATTCATCGAGCCTCCAGTATCAAAGTAGCTGAAGCAGCCAAGGTCATTGAAAACACTCAGCGCGACTTGAATATAGCTCTCATGAATGAATTATCCCTTATTTTCCATCGATTGGGAGTAGATACCAAGTCCGTTCTTGAGGCAGCTGGGACGAAATGGAATTTTCTCAAGTTCTCTCCTGGCCTGGTCGGTGGCCATTGTATAGGTGTGGATCCTTATTATTTGACCTCCAAAGCGGAATCCGTGGGCTATCATCCAGAGGTCATACTTGCCGGCCGTCGCATTAACAACGGCATGGGGAAGTTTGTGGCCGAGCACACCGTGAAACTACTAAGTCGGTTGTCCCGCCCCATCAATGGATTAAAAGTTGGAGTGCTTGGTCTCACATTCAAAGAAAATGTGCCCGATCTCCGCAATAGCAAGGTCCCTGATATTATTCGTGAACTTCGTGAATATGGAATCGAAGTGCTGGTGCACGATCCGATTGCTGAAGCTGAAGAAGCTTTGGCAGAGTATGGCATTCATCTCGTCGAATGGACCAAGATGAAGGATCTCGATGGACTAATCGTTGCGGTTGCGCATAAGAACTTCTCCCAAGCGAAATTAATGGATCTTCTAACTCCTCTCCGAAGCCAGAAACAGGCTGTTGTGATCGATGTCAAAGGCATCCTGAATCCTGATGACATTCCTGCCCAGATAAAATACTGGCGGCTGTAAGGTCCATCTGATTTCAATCGTAGAAAGGTAGTCCAGATCTGAGGATGTTCGGAAGACGCGTTCTTCCGCCAAATCTGACCGGCAGCCTCACATACCCTCCCTCATCTTCTAGCCTTTTTCTTTGAGCCTGTCTTAATCCGTAGTATAAGAAAATTGATAGCGTCGACATGGCGATCTGTCCATGCCGTCTAATGTGCCTAAAGGAGACAGGTATTGTGACTCGCTCTCGAGAGGTGTATCTATATCCCCTAAGCATCTTTTTACTGACTGGCTGCTCCTTGTTTGTCTCTCCCGAAGTCAAGCGAGGAGATCAACACTTGGCTGAGGAGCGGTGGGAAGCGGCGAGTCTCGCGTACAAGCAGGCATTGAAAGATGATCCATTTAATTCCTCTCTCCAGGGCAAATATGCGTTGTCTCGTGAACGTACAGCTGCGATGCATGCCGAACGGGGCCGCGCCTTTATTAGAGAAAAACACACTGATCTTGCGCTTGAAGAATTCAAGCGCGCTCTCAGCATTGAACCTTCCAACGTCGAATACCAAGCCGGTTTTCAGGAGGCCACACGTTTAAAAGAATCCCGATCCCAATATCGTGAAGCCGAACGTCTGGTGCAACTCGGGCGAATCGAAGAGGCTTTAGGTAGTTACGCGCGGGCCGTAGAACTCGACCCCACATACCAAGACCCACTTGATGCCATCACGCGCCTTACCGAAGACCAGCAAGCACTCAGAAGAGTGGAGGGATCGAGGCAGCCTGTAACCCTGAAATTTAAGAATGCTGGCATCAAGGACATATTGGAAGGCGTGGCAAAGGCTGGTGGGCTGACCCTCGTATTCGATAAAGATGTCCGCAATGATCCTATTTCAATTGCGATTCAGGACACGCCATTTGAAGAAGCACTTCGGCTGATTCTCAATAGTAATAGTTTATTTTCCCGCCAGATATCTCCAACCGTTACAGTGATCAGTCCTGATACCAAACAGAAGCAGGAACAGTATCAGGACCTGATGATCCGAACATTCTACCTATCGACGGCGAAAGCGAAAGATATGGTGCTCCTACTCAAGAGCATGTTGGATTCCAAGCGCATGCATGCGAACGAGCAGCTGAATGCCATTGTCATCCGTGACCAACCGGAGAAACTGGAGCTTGCCGAAAAGATCATCCTTGCGAATGACCGGCAGGAGCCTGAGGTTCTCTTTGATCTCGAAGTGCTGGAAGTCAACCGCACGAAGAATCAGACATATGGGCTTAACTATCCGAAACAAGCCGGTGCCGGATTGATTGCTTCTGGATTCACGGGAACACTGGCCGCTGAGGCCGTACAGATGACCTACCGGCAACTCACGAATCTTGGGCCAGACAGTTATCTCTTCAAACTACCGACCACCGTGTTGCTGGATTTCTTTAAGCAGCAATCCGACGCCAAGACTCTTGCTTCGCCGAAGATCCGTGTCATCAACAACAAAAAAGCAGAGATTAACATCGGAGACAAGCAGCCCATCCTTCTCTCGACGACCAATGTGTTACCGGGACAAGCCGCCACCGGAGCCGTCCCGACTACCTCAACCGTCACGTCAATCGAGTTTCGAGATACGGGTGTCAAACTGACTGTCGAACCTTCCATTCGACTGGGCAATGAGTTGTCGCTGAAAATGAAGGTGGAGGTCATTCGGGTTGGTGATCAAATCACGCTGCAGGCTTCTCCCCTCATTCAGCAATTCAAATTTGGCAATCGTTCCGCTGAAACAACCCTCAACATGAGGGATGGTGAAACAATCGTTCTCGGTGGTCTTCTTCAAGAAGAGGATCGCCGAACACGCGTCACCATGCCATGGATTGGGGATTTGCCAGTCATCGGAAATTTGTTGAGTTCTTTCAAAACCGAACGGGTCACGACAGAAGTCATTTTGACTATTACTCCTCGTATTGCACAGCCGGCGCTTCCTTCTGGGTCTACCAATCAGGCGTTTTGGTCCGGGACCGAATTCAACTATTCAACCAGTCCAGTGTTTTTCGGCTCTGCAGGAACGATATCAACGTCTTTGAAAGGTGAGGACGGGACATCTTCCACTCGGCGTGGCGCACCACCCAGAGGTGCAGTTCTGATGAAGCCCGCGCAGTCATTGACCAAATTGGCGACACCAGGCCCTGCACTGCAAGTCAAGCCTGATGAATCGGTTGTCCAATCCGGCAAGGAAGTCACGATTGCCATTGTGGATGGTCGGATCCGAGCTTCTGGTGAGAATACATTCAAGTTCGAATATGACCCCGACATTCTGGAGTTTATACGTCTTGATGATGGGCAGCTCATCACCGTGGACGCATCTAAATCGGAAGGCGATAGAAACCGGGGGGGGGCTGTCATGTTTCAATTGGCTTATCCGGATCAACGAGCGCCCCGGACCGTGTACCTCACCTTTGTGGCAAAGGCGCCTGGTGTATCGCCCGTTCGAGTTGAGCTGAGTCATTCCGACACAGCTGATGAGGCATCGTTCGAAGCTATTGGGTCAGGGGTAGTGAGAGTGCGGTGAGAGAGGATGGGCTTACATTGATCGAGATCCTCGTCACCATGACAATTATCATGGTCTTGGCCTCAGTTGCCATGCCTTTGAGTAAAATATCGACGAAACGAACCCATGAAATTGAGTTGCGCCAACAGCTTCGAATCATTCGCAGCGCGATCGATCTGTTCAAGCTGGAGTGGAACCGTGATGGGAATATTCTGCTTGGGCCTGTCTGCCTGAAAAATAAGTTGGTCTGTAAGGAAGTCTCGGGTCCTTATGGATATCCGAAGTCCCTGGATGTGCTGTTGGGGGTGAAGCTCACCGGAGAAGAAGCAACCGTTCGAGGCACGACGGTCAGGCGTTATTTGCGGGTCATGCCGGTAGATCCTATGACGGGAAAACCGGATTGGCTCTTGCGTTGTTACAAGGACCGTCCCAAGCCGTCCAGTTGGTGTGGCGAGGATGTCTACGATGTGATGACACAAAGCGAAGCGACGGCTTTGGATGGCACCACGTATCAGGATTGGTAGAGTGACCACATGGAGTGCGAAAAAGGGTTCACGCTTGTTGAGCTGATGATTGTGGTGTCCATTGTGGGCATCTTAGCCACGATAGCCGCTCCATCCTATCAATCGTCGCTGATCAAGGCGAAAGAGACGGTCTTGCGGCAGGATCTTTTTACGCTGCGCGAGTTGCTCGATCATCACCGCGCGGATCAAGGGAAGTATCCTCCGTCTTTAGATGGCTTAGTGACGGCGGGATATCTTCGGGCTATTCCCACAGACCCCTTCACGAATTCGTCGAGGTCATGGCAAGAAATCAGCGAGCCGACCGAGGGTGGTATCTTTGATGTGTATTCCGGATCTGACTTGGTGGGGACAAACGGTACTCCCTATAACAAATGGTGACAGGATCGTGAGCGCACGTTGGTGGGAACCGTGTTCCATGAGCAATGCGTCCCAAAGAAATGGGGTGGGATGGAGTATGGTGAGCGGGGCTCTCCTGCTTGGGATGGTGGCATGTAGTCCGCTTGAACCAATCCTGGACCCTGAGATTTCGGATTTCCAACTAACTGTGGACACTCTTCAAGCTTCCTTAAGGGATGCGCGACGAACGATTGCCGAACTCCAGGCAGAAATTGACCAACGGCGCCAAGACTATGCTGATGTGCAGATAGCACGAGCTCAACTTGAGGGCAGCAGTCGAGAAGCGGAACGTCGACTCAATGAAGCCCGTCGTGTGATCCATCTCCAACGAGAAGAGTTGGCCGCGGCACGATCTGAACGAGAACAGATGAGGAGAACTGGAGCCGCTCTGCAGAGCCAGGTACGACAGCTCCGAAAACAGTTATCAAAAGTTGGGAAACAAGCAAAAGCAGAGACGTCTCCGACCAGCACTCTTTCTCTACGTGCCGAACGACCGGAGCTGACGCGTGTGGCTTTGGAACAGGAGGCTCAGTCAGACGGTGGAGAGGAATTACCGGGCAATATGCCCTCTGCCGGCGTTGTGCCGATTGTAAGGCAGCCGTCACTTGTGTCCATTCCTGTGAATATCGCGATTAAGCCTGGAGATACGCTGTGGAGTCTCGCAAGGCGATACCATACGTCGGTGATGCATCTCATGGCCCTCAATGAACTTCCCAATGATCGTATTCAGGTGGGCCAAACCCTCCGACTTCCTGAGCTATCTACGGACGCGTTCGAGTACGAAGGAATGCAGTCGAGTACGCTGAATTAAGTCGCAAGGTCTAAAGGTCTAAGTTATGGCAGTCTTTGCTTACAAAGTCGCACGGCCCGATGGCTCTACAACCGATGGCCATGTAGAGGGGGAAGAGGAATCGCTCGTTCGTGCCAAACTAGAGTCTCAAGGATTATTGGTGTTTCATCTCCACAAACGTGGAAGAGCCACGGTGGAGCTGGGGACGCCGTGGCTTCGAGGAAAACTTCCTCTGGGGCAGTTCTTAATCTTCAATCAAGAGCTTTTGGCTCTCGTCAAATCGGGACTGCCGATCTTACGAGTCTGGGACCTGCTCATCGAACGAGCTGGACACGCTGGATTTCAGGAGACGCTGCGCGAGGTGAAAGATGATATTCGAGGCGGGGCGTCCGTCTCGGACGCGCTAGCAAAACACTCATTCTATTTCTCTCAACTCTATGTTGCCACGGTCAAGGTGGGAGAGCAATCCGGCAATCTTCCGGATGTGCTCCAACGATACGTGACGTATCTGAAGCTGATGATCGCACTTCGTCAAAAAGTGACGAAGGCAATCTCCTATCCACTCGTCCTTGTGCTTATCGGCGTGGCTGTGATCGGGTTTCTGTTGACCTATGTCATGCCGACCTTCGTTTCCGTGTATGGAGAATCGGCGAAGACCTTGCCATGGGCAACCCAACTATTGCTCGATGTGGTCACTCAATCTGAGTCTTTGGCAGTACCAGCAATTGTCGTTGTCATCGGCATTTTACTGGGGACGCGGGCCTACTACACGACATCGGCCGGCCGCCTATCAATCGACCGCCTATTTCTTACACTTCCATACGTAGGACAGATTGTCGTCCAACACAATACCGTGCAACTCACGAGAACGCTGGGGACGATTCTTGGAGGCGGAACTCCGCTCGTGGATGCCTTACAGAGCGCGTGTGCGGCTGTTTCTAACCGTTTTGTTTCGCAGCGACTGGTTCAGACGGTCGACGAGATTCGTGAAGGGGCGACGCTCGCGAAGGCCTTGGATCGCCCGAAGGTCCTACCAAGACTCGCGATTGAGATGCTATCGGTCGGTGAGGAAACAGGCTCTCTCGAGCCGATGCTACGGGATATCGCAGAGTTCTATGAGGCCGACCTCGATACTAGGCTAGCCCAACTTACCACGTGGATCGAGCCGGCTTTACTTCTCGTTATGGGAGTGATGGTCGGCGGGATCGTCATCGTGATGTACCTGCCCGTCTTTCAGATGGCAGGAGCAGTTGGTGGCTAGGTATGGATGAGTCCGACTGTAAGACAAGGGGATAGGATGGTCTGGGAGGTTCTCTATGCCACGTAGCCTCGTTCGTCCTTCTCTTTCAGAAATCTTGATAGGCGAGGGCGTACTCGACAAACAAACGATTGACGAGGTGTTACATCGATTGAACGGAGTTCCAGCGACGTTGGGGCAAACGCTGGTCACGGACGGGTTACTCTCGGAAGTCCAGTTGGCTCAGGCGCTCGCTACACAATACGACCTTCCGTATGACCCACTCACCCAATTTCGGGTAGATCCGCGGTACTACGAGACCACATCCGTCAAACTCATGCAGCGATTTCCCTTCGTGCCGATCGCTGAACGATCAGGAGTACTCACGATTGCCGTTGCAGATCCGCACAACCTGTTAGGCCTTGATGAATTGGAGCTCCTGATTGGAAAGCCTCTGGATCGGGTCGTGAGCACCAGAAGCGCGATTCTGGCGGCACTGGAGCGGAGCGAAGGATCGAGTCAAGCCCTGCGCGAGATCGAATCAGAATATCGATCAATCTTGGTGAAAGAAGATGATCGAGGAGAAGAAATCCTTTCCCTCGACCAGGCTGGGGCAGATCAAAGCCCCGCTGTGAAGTTGCTGGACTCAATTTTACTGAGTGCGATGCAGCGTCGCGCCAGCGACATTCACATTGAAGCCGCAGATCGCTCGACCAACGTGAAGCTTCGAGTCGACGGTATCCTTATCCCGGCCATGGAGCCTCTCGATATCCGATTGCATGCTCCCTTGGTCTCGCGCCTGAAGGTCATGTCAGAACTTGATATTGCAGAGCGGCGAGTGCCTCAAGACGGAAGCTTTCGCATGAGGCTGGATCGGAAGACCGTGGATTTTCGTGTGTCCATCCTGCCAAGCGTGTTTGGTGAGTCGGTCGTTATTAGAATACTCGATCGAGACTCCATTGCGACCGGAGTGTCGGCATTGAAGCTTGAGCGACTTGGCTTTAATCCGGAAGATCTGAAGCGGTTTCGTAAAGCGATCACTCGACCGTACGGCATGGTGTTGGTGACAGGACCAACGGGAAGCGGAAAAACAACGACCTTGTATGCCGCCATATCCGAGATGAATACACTTGAAGACAAGCTGATCACGATCGAAGAGCCGGTCGAATATCAGCTGCCAGGGGTGGTGCAGATTCCTGTCAATGAGAAGAAAGGGCTGACGTTTGCGCGAGGCCTTCGGTCTATCCTTCGCCATGATCCGGACAAGATCATGGTCGGGGAAATTCGAGACCCGGAGACCGCACAGATCGCCATCCAGTCGGCACTGACAGGCCACCTCGTCCTGACGACGGTTCATGCGAACAACGTGTTCGATGTGATCGGACGGTTCGCGTCCATGGGGATTGATACCTATAATTTTCTCGCTGCGCTCAATTGCGTGTTAGCGCAGCGGCTGGTCCGAATCCTCTGCCCGTCTTGCCGGACATCCATGAAGGCCCAGCAGGCTCTCATTGAAGAGTCGGGATTGGACTATGACCAGTACAAGGATACGCCCTTTTATGAGGGGAAGGGGTGCCCCCAATGCCATGGCACTGGATACCGTGGAAGAAAGTGCATCACGGAATTCCTTGATTTAACGGATGAGATCAAAGAGATGATCCATGCGGAGCGGCCGCTTTCAGAGATTCGGTATCGAGCGGTGACGGATGGAATGATCACGCTTCGGCAATCCGCACTCAACAAGATGTTGAATGGAGAGACGTCGCTCCGCGAGGTTAATCGCGTCACGTTCAGTGAAGAAGGATGACCTGATGTGGGAATGGTGGAGCAGTCGCCCCCAGCATTGCTTGAAGTTCGGGACTGACTCACTTGCATGGGCCGAAAGTGAACGAGGCTGGCGTGGACAGCATCGGCGTAAGTGTCTCATGTCGCCGCTTCCCAACGGCATGATCAGTCCTTCACCAATGACCCCCAATGTATCTGACCTCTCAGCTCTAGCCGATCGTGTCCAGACGCTCACGAGTTCCGGAAGGGCTCACCACGTGGTAGACAGGGCAGTCCGCTCGACCCTTCCTCGACGAGTCACCATACTGCTTCCGGACACTGCGGTGAGAGCCACGGTGCTTCACTTCGAGCAGCTCCCAACCGGGCGCGCGGAGCGTGAAAATCTCATTCGGTGGCGGTTGGGGCAAGAGCAGCTTGTTCCGCTCAATGACGCCAAGATCGTGTTCCAGGCTTTTCAGGATCCAGGAGCAGGTGGATCCGCCGCCTACACAGTGTTGACGGTGTCGGTCCAAGAAGCGGTGCTTACACAATACGAATCGCTCTGCGAATCTGTCGGGCTGATTCCATATGATGTCGGTATCACAAGCCTCAGACTGCTTGATTTCTGGAAGCGGATGTCGAGTGGATCGGAGTGGTTGGGGCGTAATGTTCTGTGGGTCAATGTGTTTGATCGATCTCTGACGACCATCGTATGCCGACGAGGGCACCCGATATTCTATCGATGCAAGCTCTTAGGGGAGGAGGTGTCCAACATTTTGCACACCTCCGATCTACTGCGCAAGATTCTCGAAGAGTGCCGTGCATCGCTGGAAGTCTGTCATCAGCGGCATCCCTCCGTGGCCATCAATGACGCCGTCCTCTGCGCCGAAAGCGAGGCGTTCGCCTTGCAGGAACGGATTGAGGGCGAACTTCAACTCGCCGCCGAGCAGTTCGACTGGAAAAGGATCGAGACTGTTGGCTGGGGCGCGAAGGGTAACCATCGAGAGATGACATCCTTGGCGGCACTGGCAGGGCTGCCGTAGCCGGGTAGGACGAATGTGCAAATGAGAAGATTCCTCAAACCGCTGATGGCCATCAGATTGACATCCGGTGCCGATGAGCAATTTCAGATAAATCTGTGCCACAGGCATCGCCCTGTGGTGGCGCCTCTACGTCTCTTGCTGATAGGGAGCTGTGTCCTGCTTGTGTCCGGCATAGTTTGGAATGGGATGCAAGCGATGGCGACGTATCAAGAGTGTCGCACGATTGAGGCTGAGCTGGAGCGAGTTCGACAGCAGGATCGTAACCTGATTGCAGAGGCGAGTCGTGAAGGGCTGGATTTGTCGGACCACGCGCTCAATCGGTTGTCCTTCGAGGTTGAATTGGCGAACCAGCTTCTTGAAAAGAGAATATTTTCGTGGACGAAGTTTCTGACTGAATTGGAGCAGGCCGTCCCTTCTCGTTTGGCGCTCAGCAGTGTGCGCCTTGATCAAGCAGGGACGACGGTTCGACTGACCGGAACCGCGATGAGCGTGGAGGATGTCACCGCATTCACCGTGGGACTTCAGGATCATGCGACGTTTAAGGATCCGGTGTTAGCTCAACATCGTGCCGGCGCAAACGGCTTGGTGGAATTTGATATTACAGTGCAATACCGTCGGGATGGAGTGTGACGGATGAAAGAGCGCCTGATCATCATGCTCCAGCATCCGTTTGCGCCGTTGCTTCCATGGGCGAGCGTTGCCTGCTGTCTTCTCGCGGTCTTGTTGTTCGTGCATGGCGTCGGGTTGGCTGGAGTTCAATTGACACGTGAGCGATTGGAGAAAGAATGGGTCGCCACGCGGCAGTCGTTGATGCAGCACAAAGAGGCGAGAAAATCCCAGAAAGATCTGAGCCAGGTGTGGGCGTTACTGCCAGCCGAGAGGGATTTTGCTCCCTTGGCCCTGGGGATTACAGAGGAAGCGAAGCGTGGTCGAATCACTATGCCGGCCTTGTCGTACAAGACCGAGCCGACGGTAGTCGCCAATACGAGCAAAGGGTTGCTCCAGGGGCCGTTGACCGGACGGTATGAGGATCTTCGCCGCTTCATTCATAACCTGGAGACGGCGGACGAGTTGTTGTTTATAGAAGACCTGGAACTCACCCGGTTTGGAGACGCACGAGATGAAGCGTTGACATTCAACATCAAGATTGCGACGTACCTTCGATCCGATTCGGAGAAGCCCATCCTGTCGGAAACAGGTCAGTAATTATGGAAGCAAGAAACAAGATGATTCTGGCACTATCGCTGATTCTTCTCTGGGTAGGATTGGCGGCCTGGCAATGGCGTTTCATGGAGAAGCCGGCGCGCCTGCCGCTCACGAATATGACGGGACCCGCCTCATCAGGCCAGCAGGCAGAAGGAATGGGAAGCAGTCGGCGTGTACATCTGGGACTCCTCACATCAGCGGGCATTCAGCGTGAGGCTAGTTTCACTGCACCTCGGAACATTTTTGCGGTGCCTCGTCCCGATGGCTCACTCCCCCTCAGTCAGGGTCTCTCATTGAACAACCAACAAGAGTCTGTTTCGAAGGAGAATGAGATTGTTGCAGAACAAGTGCAGGCGGAGGAGTCGGCACAATACCGGTATCTTGGATTTTTGCGCATGGGGGAGAGTCGACAGAAAAACAACGCGATGGCGGTGCTGAGGAAAGACGACGAGGTGATGGTGCTCAAAATCGGGGACCACGTTGACAGCCATGTGATTCTCCGAGCCATTACCGCCGAGAGCGTGACTCTGCGAGATACCGATACCCGGATGGATAAGACTGTGTTGTTGTCGGAAGAAACGGTGGAGCAGGAGTGAGGGCTGATGCAGAGGGCTTCATCATCACTGAGACGACCGGAAGCGGGATTTTCCTACCTCATGGTCATGATGGCCATCACGGTGATGGGGCTGAGCATGACTATGGCGGCCCGGCAGTGGAAGACGATGGTCCAACGGGAGTTGGAAGCGGATTTGCTCGCCAAGGGGATCGAGATTCAAACGGCATTGGCCCTCTACTCAGCTCACGTAAAAGCCGGAAGAGTCATGCCTGGAGAAGTGTATCCGCAAACGCTGGCCGAACTCACGAGGTCGCCCAAACCGTTCTTGAGGAAGGTCTATCTCGATCCGGTAGGACGCGGTGAATGGCAATTGCTTCGCGCACCTACCGGAGGCATTATGGGGGTCCGAAGCACAAGCAGGGATCGGCCGATCAAACAGGGGGACTTCCCACCTGCGGTTCGCCACTTTCAGGGGAAACCGACCCACTTCGATTGGGTATTCCAATATCCCAATCCATCCATGGTAGCGGTCCCCGGATCCATCGTACCGTCGGCTTTAGGACAACCAGCTCAATTGAATCAGCCGGTGCGCCCGGGAGAGAAGGGTCTCTCTGACGATTCACCAGCGGAAGAATCGATGGATGCTCCGGGTGACATAGTTGATTCACCCGACTCCCCCTCGACGCCGAGTGCGGATACATTGCCGGAACCTCCTGACACATCCGTTTTGCCCTCGGAACCGGCTTCCTGAGCAGAAGCGTTTCGCCAAATAGGACATCACCCGAATCAGCAGGGTCGGTAGGCCCTTGACCCGTCTCTAACCAGCACGGTATTGTCAGCATTATGGTTAACCGGACGAATCATGAGGAGAGGTATGGAAACGTTGGGTAGCGCCGTCTCGGATCAGAAAAAGGAAGAGTCCAAGCCGCTCCCCATATCGGAGTATGTTCTGGAGCTGGTTTCCAAGGCTCAACGGGCCACAAGGAGATTGGCTTCGCTGTCGACTTCGACGAAAAATCAAGCGCTGCTTGCGATGGCGGAAGCGCTCCAAGCAAAGTCCGACGAACTACTCGCAGCAAACGAACGAGATCTCAAGGCATTCGGCACGGCTCCGGAAAAAAAAGCGATGGCAGATCGGTTGAGGCTGACCGAAAAGCGAATCGGAGAGATGGCCGCCGGCATTCGTGAAGTGGAAAAATTGCCTGATCCCGTAGGGATGATGCCAACCATGTGGACGAGGCCCAATGGGATGCAAGTTGGGCGGGTACGCGTGCCGATCGGCGTGATCGGGATCATCTATGAGTCCCGTCCGAATGTGACGGCGGATTCGGCGGCCCTCTGTCTGAAATCGGGCAACGTCTGTGTGTTACGAGGCGGGAGCGAGGCGATTCACTCCAATACGGTGATCGCCGGCATTTTATCTGAGGCCTCAGAGCAGGCCGGTGTTCCATCCGGTGCCATCACTTTCGTCGATCGTGTGGATCGCGAGGTGGTTCCTGTGCTCCTGAAGCAGGATCGATTCATCGATGTCATCATTCCGCGAGGCGGGGAATCGTTGATGAAACTCATCGCGGAGCATTCGACGATTCCAGTGGTCAAGCATGACGCGGGCGTCTGCCATGTGTACATCGATGCGGCGGCAGACCCAGCGATGGCCGAAGCCATCTGCGTCAATGCCAAAGCGCAGCGGCCGTCCACCTGCAACGCGATGGAAACCTTGTTGGTGCACCAATCGATCGCGAGGACTCTACTGCCTAAACTTGCGACAAGCCTGAAGGCTGCCAACGTCGAGATTCGAGGTTGTCCAAAGACCTGTCAGTTGATATCCGAAGCCAAACCGGCCAGTGAACAGGATTACGGGAAAGAGTTTTTGGATCTCATTCTTGCCGTGAAAATCGTGAAGAACATGGATGAGGCGATGGAACACATCGCGCAGTATGGGTCGCGACACACAGAAGCGATCGTGACGATGGATTACGGACGCGCAATGCGGTTTCTCAAAGAGGTCGATGCCGGCGCCGTTCTGGTGAATGCTTCCACTCGACTTAACGATGGGTATCAATTCGGGCTTGGAGCCGAGATCGGCATCAGTACCTCGCGGATTCATGCGCGAGGCCCCATGGGATTGGAAGAACTGACGTGCTCAAAATTCATTGTCCTGGGAAGCGGCCAACTCCGCGAATAAATGCCCTCGGACGCTCTTGCAGTCGCCCTGAACACTCCTGGTCATCTTCAGTTTTCTTCTACCCGCGCACTCGCTGAACGTTTCGATCAGATCGGCGGCCGTGTCAAATCTCTTCCGACCGGGCATCTCGTCTTTTATCGACCTGATGGACGACGGTTCCTTGCGACCGATCCGGCAGGACACCCCTTGCATGAGTGCGAATGGGAGTCGACGGTGGCAGGGACCACCTCGCTGACACGCGCGAGGGTCCGACTGGATTGGGGCCGGTGGGTCGGCATTAAGCCGTCTGGATTGGTACATGAGACGCAGTTGAATCTTGCCACGAAGCCCAATTGGCAGCGGATCACTCCCGATACTCTTCGCGCCATGGCGGCTGGGGCGCTGCGGGTCCCCATGGACGAAGTGCGGTGGTTCTATCGGGATGAAGACGTCAGCATCGATCCTCGAGGGACGGCGACCATTCGACAGCGAAAGGACGCGCTGTATATTCTCGATGATGGAGGATTCGAACAAACGCGTTTCATGTCTTGCATGGGGGCCATGCATTGGGACCAGATCGATTTTCTTCCGGTGGTCGAGCTGTTCAAGTCGCTGTTGCCCGGGACGGGCTCTGCGGTGTTCGAACTCATTCGGGGGCTCTATGACGACCAGAACAACGATCAGGTCGCCCCAAGGCCATTGCGGTATCGGGGGATTCCCACGTATCCATCCGAAGCGGCATTTCGCCTGTTCAGCAACTTTTTTACTCCCCAGGGATCGGCCGGCGGGGATCCGCTCGCAGATTTCATGAATCCTTCCAAATCCCATGTGGTGACATGGCTGCCTGCCCTCGATCCGCCGGTGCGGTATGTTGATGAGGGCCAAGGGCTCTGTGTGACTGTGCAGGGTGGAGTCGTTCAAAAGGCCACGCTGGAGAATGATGCGGCAGGTTTGTCGTACATGAACCTGGGCGGTCGCCGTGTCCTCCCGTTGGACCGCAGTCTCAGTGTGGAAGGGAGTCGATTACTCCTCAGGGATCGTGAAAAACGGATTGCCGTATCGTTAACCGTCGGCATTGAACTGCCGTCCTCTTCGGCTCCCGAGTCTCCACTGAGTCCTGCCGATTGGCGAACCGTCTTCGCGCAGGGGGTTCCTGAGATCTGTCCTACCGAGGCGTTTGAGGCGGTCCCTTTGTATCCGGAGAACGACGAAGAGATCGGCGAACTCGCCGCACAACCCTTTGTTGCAGACTATCTGGATGATCTGGGAGAGCAAGACCGTGAAATCGGAAGATTGCGATCACAGGCTGAACATGTGCTCATCGACAATGGGGATGCCGCGATCGCGACCTGCATTCTCTTCGATCGGCCACGCGACTACATAGTCCATGTCCGACACGTTGCCTTCGCGCAACGTCAGGCTCAACAACTTTGGACGCAGTGCGCGGCCGTGAAACGGTGGGACTGGTTGCGCCGAATTCGAATGGTAGCGGCTGTCGACGAACCGAGAACAGGTGAGCACCAGCATGATCTGGGGTATTGCTGGTTACCGTATGATGTGTTTGGCTCTCCGGCAAACTTGATGTCGACGATGGCAAGATTGAGGGAGAGGGTACGACCTGGTGGTCATGTCTTTGTCGTTGGACCTGCCGAATTGGGCGAGTCGTTGGTAGCGGAGCGATGGGAACTCTGCTGGGATCAATCCGTCTCATCACTTCCGACCTTCCTCATGCATAAGACGATTCTTCCCAAGGCCAGGATGAAATCCGGGCTGACATTGTTTCATGCCAGGCGAGGGTAGCCTTGCTGTGAGCGTGTCTCTCGGATGAGTCGGGTGATCGAATTTAGGCGCTGCCTTTCTTCGGAAAGTTCTGTAAAATCGGCACCCGGGTGTTGGTATCAAAAACCATGCATTCAAGACCGTATTATTCATCGATAGAGGAGGGAGATCATGCCAAGTGTGTTGGATAAGGTCATCGAGAGAGAAATAAGAAGAGAATTGAAGGATGCCTTGGGCAGGTTTGAACAGCAACTGCGACAGTCCGGTGTGACCGACGAAAACGTCAAAAACCGTGTGCGTGGCGCCAAACAGTTCGTGGCGTTTCTCTATGGCCGCTACCTCAAGTAGTCATGGCTCCGTTCTTCTGATCATGGATCAGGTTCAGGCCAGCTCAGAGTGTTCAGTATCACCAGTCAATCCAAAGCGGTCGTGCGTACACACATAACCAAGGAGGGCCCGATGACCACCGCACGTTCGATATCGATGTTTGCGATTCCCGCATTCCTTATTGGGTTCGGATTGGGAGGGTTGTCGTTGCATATTGCCTCGGCTGAAGGTCTCTTTGGGCTCAAGGATTCGGTCACCCAGATCGGGAGCTCGTTGGTCGAGATGCAGAAAAATGTCGACGAACTGCAGAAGAATATGAACACGCTCAAGCAGACCAAGGACAAACTGTCTTCTCTGTCGCCGACGGGTGGCGGCATGGGTGGGGCGATGGATTCGCTCATGAACAAGGGGAAATAAGAGCCGGAATTCGAGAAACCTGGTTTCAAACTACAGTAACCTTTACCCGGTTGGCCCGGTCGAAGGATCGCCCAACCGGAACCTCCCTCACGATTCATAACGGCCGCGTACGCTTCTCTCCGGCTCTCACCCGAGTATCGTATCCTTCCAGCGTTCCTGAGGCTAACGGTAAACTGCAGGATCTGCCCTGGCGACAGTAGAGCACTCACGTATCTGGACCCCTATCGTGATTGTCCCGCTGGTTCCGTGTTCCTCTCTTGAGATCCTTCAGCTCCTTTCACTCTGGTCCGGATTTCACAGAAACTGGATTTCCAAGCCACATCGTTGGAGAATGCGCTTGACAGGGAATCGACCAGCTTCCATACATCTACGAGAAGGAGTGTGCGCCTATGAGCGAAACCAACGACACAGCCGCGATTCCGTTGAACGTCCGATTGAAACCCTCCGAATCCTCTGCGCACCCGCGCGTGGCAAATTATACGAACGTCGGTGTCACACAGGGTATCGCTTATCTCGATTTTGGCTTCATTGAACCAGCGCTCCTTGCCGCCATCGCGCAGACCGCCAAGGATAGCCAAGCCGCACCGAAAGGCTTGGACGGTCACGTTGTGGCGCGTGTGGCGTTGCCGTTAGACAGTCTGGCTCAGCTGCATCAACAGATCCAGCAGGTGCTGATGAGGATACGCTCGGTGCAGCAGTCGATGCTGAAAACCAATTCGTAGAATCTTTTCTTGACGCTCGAGTTGATCCGTTGATTCAGCCCATGGCCTCGTTCACGTGCTTGATTAAAATCAAGCGTTTCAGCGAGAGCGTCCTGGACGCGAGACATGAGCGTCGTCGAGAGTGTGGTCAACGGTCCTTACACCAGGGGACGATTGTCGATCGCACGTAGCCGTGGATTCAAGTCGGCCATCCAGATTTCTCCCCGATTAGGCATCCGATCCAAGAAGGTTATCCGGTGGGTGAATCGAAGATAGGACGATAGCGTTGAACGTCCGCTTGAAACCCAGCGAACCCTCTGCTTACCCACACGCGGCGAACTACACGAATATCGGCATCGCGCAGGGCATCGCCTATCTGGATTTCGGCTTCATTGAGCCGGCGCTGCTGGCCGCGATCGCGAAAACGGCGAAGGACGGCCAAGCAGCGCCAAAGGGCATGGACGGACATCTTGTTACCCGCGTGGCAATGGATGTGAATGCATTGGCGTGGTTGCAGCAGCAGATCCAACACGTGTTAGTTGTGTTGCAAACGGCACAGTCTGGGAATCCGAAGGGGTGAGCCCAGAAGCGGAAGAAAGGATGGCAGCATGAGTATCCCACAAAGGTTGCGATGGCTCTTTTACGTAAGCAGCCTGATTGTCCTTGTTGAGCTGAGTGCCTGCGCAGGGGCGGGAGCGCTGTCGTTCGGTGGAGAGAGTTGGAAGGAAGAAGTGCTGTTGCATGATGGCAGCAAGATCGTCGTCGAACGCATGGTCAAACGAGGTGGGCGGCATGAGGTCGGACAGAAGCCCTCATTCAAAGACCAGCGGCTGAGGTTTACCGTGCCCGGCAACAACCAAACCATCACATGGGAGGATCACGCCAGCTCCGATCTTGGCCAGGCGAATTTTCTGCCTATGGCAGTGGATATCGTTCGAGGGGTGCCGTACCTCTTGGCCCATCCTATGGGCTGTCCGTCATATAACAAATGGGGCCGGCCGAATCCGCCCTACGTGATCTTCCAATACCAAGGGAGCGAGTGGAAGCGAGTTCCTTTGCAAGAGTTACCGAGAGAAATCACCACCCCCAACGTGATCTTTTCAATGCCCGGTGTCGTCGTCGAGAAATTCGGCAAGCGGTTTATCACGGCAGGCATGATCAAAGGAGTAATTGATGGGTATCAGCAGCCGGAATTCAAAACCATTCTGCGGGAAGAAGTGCAACCGAACAGGGATAGTCAAACGAGTTGCGCAATCCCATCAACGGTGGCGGCCCAGCTCATTGTGCCAGAAATAGATGGAAGGCCTCTTCATTATAACTGGTGGCCTTTAGCATCGGAGTGGCTCGAACGAACGTATGGCAAGAACAAATAATGCGTGTCCGCAAGTCTAATTGTCCCAAGGAGAAGACCAATGGCCACTATAATTGTTGAATATGCATTGATGGCAGGACGAGCCTATCAAACAACACGGAACGCTATAAACCAATTCCAAGGTCCGCAAGCCTGGCTTGAATTTGCCCATGTTCCAAACAATCCAAACTTTCCAGAGTTCACAGGGGCAGATGGTTTTGAAGCTGTTGCATTCCAGAAGGGTAATGAAATCGTCATCTCCTATGCCGGCACGAATCCTAATGACGGTCTCCTTCCCCCAGGGCCGGACAATCAGGCGAATATCGGATTGGCAACTGGCGTTGGCGCTGATCAACTTCGTCAGGCCGCCAAGTACTACCTGCAAGTTCAGGCGGCCAATCCCAATGCCACTATTACGTTCACAGGTCATAGTTTGGGCGGCGGGTTGGCGGCATTGATGGGTGTGTTCTTTGGCAAGCAGGCCGTCACGTTCGACCAAGCGCCGTTTGCCAATTCGGCGGAGGCGAGTCTCATCCCGCCGGATGTGGCGGCGAATCTCAAGGCCTACTTGCTTGGACAAAATTTTACCGAAACAGAGTTGCAAGGGTTGACCGACTTTATCAATGTACGTGCGGCGCTGCCACTTGGTGAGATCTCAAACACCAGTTTGGTGAAGAGTATCAATGTCTCCGGCGAGTTCTTGTCCGGGGTGCCCTGGAACACCCAGGACCGCATCGGCCAGTCATCATACATTCCGACCAATGCTCCAGGAGTCTCCGGGCTTGATCTGCACTCGCAAGCTTTACTGACCGCGTTTCTCCAGAGCATGCAGGCGGCCCCGTCCGGGCAGACGTTGAATGGCGTGACCGCCAAACTCACCGACTTGATGGGAATGATCTTTGACAGCAACTTGTACGCATTTTCAACAGATACAGGCAATACCACAAACAAGAACTTTCTCGAACGGCTCGTGCAGAATGAACAGGGCAACGCGATGGTGACGTGGTTCACCAAAGACCTCTGGAAGCTCGCGCAGGATGGTGGACTGACGATGACGGATGGGCCCACGCCGGCCACGAATTTGGTCAGCAAGGCGCTGATCGCCTTTGCCATGCAAATGTATTACGAAGACACGGCCAATGCCACGAACGCGAGCAAGGAACTCTTTACGCCAGTAACGGGCGGTGGCGGTGTCCAAGTCGATCGTGCGGATGTGGACACGACGCTGAATGAGGCCAAGGGCTACAACGATTTTCACTTGTATCTTGTGAACAACTTCTCTGCTGCCGATCGCCAGAGGATTGAAGACCTCCTCCCTGTGCTGCGCGACTGGTATGTCCAGGCAGGGGCAGGTGGGATGAATGCAACCGACACCCAGAACCGTGGGGCCTTCATGCTGGGCGGTCTCGGTGCCGATTCACTGACAGGTGGTACGGGTGCTGATCTGCTGGTGGGGAACACGGGGTTCGATAGCCTCACGGGTGGCGCTGGGACGGATACGCTGCTAGGTGGCGAAGGGTTCGACCGCTATTACTACACCACAGGGGATGGGAACGACAGAATTGAGGACTCGGACTCCAAGGGCGCGATCTTCGTGAACGGCCAAATGCTTGTCGGCGGCGTGAAGAAATCGGGACAGACCGATTGGGAAAGCGCGGATGGCACGATTAAATACGTGATGTCCGGTACCGATCTTGTCGTGAAGTTGAACGGCACGCAGATCCTGACCGTCAATGAAGACTTTCAGAGCGGGCAGTTCGGGATTCGAATGATTGACGGCTCCGCAATCTCCACGGACTCGCCGACCCCTGAACCGACCATCGAAGGCGATCATGAGCCGCTCGATTTTCCGCTGCTGAGTTGCGCCTGATTAGACGCCAGAGCGTTGTTTAGGCAAACATCGGCATACGACTTGCTGGTCTTTGAGACGATTGCGTTCGTCGATGTGAACGAAGGAATGATCGCGTTGGGTAAACAGCAGCAAAGGTATGCATTACAAACAACATCGGCAAAGTAGCACTGAACGGGAGGTATGGAGCATGTCGTTGGCCTTTCCCTCGTGTTCAGAAAAGGCCGCAGCTGTAGGGAAACACAAACATGGTGAAAGAGGTTGGTGCACTCTGTCGCGAGTGATGGTGCGTCAGACACTTTTGAGATCAAAAGCAATATTCACTGGCCCATTCGTCTTCTGAGGAGGACAATGCACAGGTTCCATTGCCCCCCCTGGTGCGCTTACTGCAGCAGATTCAACAAATGTTGGTGGGCCTGCGCGATGCGCGGCAGCCAAAGCAGAAAGCATAAGATCGGCGAGAAACTGAAAAGGAGGGCGATATGAAGAGGATGCGTCGAGGATCAGGCGTGGTACTCGGCATGCTGTGGCTGTTGATGGCCGATCTGGCGACGGCAGGAGAATACGTCCTTGTGCTGGGGAAAGGCATCGAGGTCTGTGAAGCCTACCTGAAGAACCTCAATTCCTTTCCCGATGACCCTCCCATGGTCTGTGAGCGAAAGGTCAATCCTAAATTCCCGGAATTCAGCAAGCCGGTTTGGCAGCCGTTGGATGCATTGGAGCACCTAGACCTGCTTGAGCAAATCGAACGCCAAAAACTTTCTCACATAGAAGAAGAATATATCCGTAATCGGGGAAAGTTGATCGCTTGGTTTAAAGAACACATTGCGAGCGGACGGATTCGACTTGCACTGGCGAATATCGATCTTGAGCAGAATGGAACGACTGCAAAAGAAACCATATTGCAATACGAATATGCAGACTGTGATCCCGGCAATGAATCGAATTTTGCGGGCCTTGCCGGGCGCGCATTTTATGTGCTCAATCCAGAGAAGGTTCAGATAGACGTGGAGAAAAGCAAGAGCTTTGCCTTCCTCGTTCGAGCGGACATCTTTCTGTTCAAAGACCAGGTCTATCTCACCCGTTGGGCGGGGGACCTTGGTTTCAAGAACGGAGTACTGTCTGTCGCATCCCCTTTGCACGCAATTAATTATCGCACCTACTGTGAGTATCGTTACAAGGCCCATCCAAACCGGAGGCACCCATGATTTCGAATTTGCATCTCATCCCGACCCAAGCCACATACGACCAACAACGGTATGACGAAATCCGTCTATTGGAAGGAACCAATCAGGGGCGGCCGTATCTCGATACGACCGGGAATCCATCTGTTGGTATCGGATTTAATTTACGAGGAAATGCTACTGTCCGAGCCGAAGTCTTTTTCAGGATGGAAATTAACCCAGATGCCCAAGGGCTATCAGCGGCCCAACGGGCAGCCGAGTCAAGTTATCTCAATCAACTCAATACGGCGGCGGCTGGATCTTATGCAAGTAGCTCAGCCGTCCAATCTGCGTTCGATGCGATTATGGCAGTAAGGGCTGGTGATGCGCTCTTTGCAGGCATCACGCGTATTACTAGTTTGCCTACATTCACCATGACCGATCCACAGATGCAGGCGGTTTTTTCAGTTGCCGCTTTACAAGCAGAGAGCAAGGTCGACGCGTGGCTGGCAGGTATCCCGCAATCTGATGAGCGACTCGCGCTCGTGTCCTTGGCATACAACAATCTGATTGGTGTCAATCCCGGTGGAACCTTCAAGAGTTCATCGTTGCGGCAAGCCATCATCAACGATAACCGGGCCGAGGCGTGGTATGAGATTCGCTACCAGTCCAACGGTGGGCAGAGCGCAGGAGCCGGCATTGCCAATCGCCGTATTGCCGAATCTAATCTCTTCAGTCTTTACGATAACTCTGGCCAGGTGAGCGAGGCGGAAGCCAAAGAAGTGTTGCGGATGTACACGATCCATCAGCCGGAGATTCAGGATTATGAAAGCCGCTTTGCTGCCCAGTTTCCCACAGGTGGCACCAACACCGTTGTGTTTCAAATCGTTGACGCGAAAACAACATTGATTCCGATCTATAACGCCGGCAAGTCCATTGATGGGGAAGTCTTAGTAGGGAATGCATTCAGCAATACCCTCGATGAGTATGGCCGCCTGGTATTGGACAAGAGCGATCTCCTCTTCGGTGAAGGGGGCAACGACTATCTGTACGGTCACGGCGGGACCGACGTGCTGTATGGCGGGGATGGGCGCGATACGCTGGTGGGTGGGACGGGAAATGATCATCTCGAAGGCGGTGAGGGGTTCGATTCATATCGGTGGTCCACGGGTGACGGCCATGACCGGATTGAGGATTCCGATGCGGAGGGCGTGATTTACGTGAACGGCCAGATGCTCGTGGGCGGAGTCAAGAAGGCAGGGCATCAGGATTGGGTCAGTGCCGATGGCTCGATCCGGTACGAGATGTCGGGGACGGATCTCGTCGTGAAGTTGAACGGCACGCAGATCCTGACCGTCAATGAAGACTTTCAGAGCGGGCAGTTCGGGATTCGGCTGGTGGACGGGCCCGAAACTCCGGCTTATGACAACGGAAGGGCAACGCAACGGCTCTATGCTGAAACCGGTGTTGAACCTGATGGTCCGATCTCAGTGTCGTCAAACCTCATTCTGTATGGGTCGGAAGGGTTTGATGATTTAGGTGCCGCATGGAGCTGGTATTTGTGGAATGATCAGCTTTATGGCTATGGGGGCAGTGACCACATCGCTGCAGGGCTGGGCCATGACCGGGTTTATGGTGGAGATGGCAATGATTATATATATGGAGGAATCTATTACTTATCGCAGTTCCCTGATCCATGGGAGTTCAGCACCATCGACAGCTTGGACGGCGATGACTATCTGGACGGAGAAAATGGGAACGATCATGTGGTAGGTCTTTCAGGGGATGATCGTCTATTTGGTGGTGAGGGAAACGACCACCTCCGAGGGGACGGCGATTCTCAAGATCCCTTTATTGCTGTGCCCCCGGGAGGAGACGATGCTCTCGATGGAGGCGTCGGCGAGGACACTCTAATTGGTGATTACGGAGCGGATATTCTCTCCGGAGGTGATGGAGACGATTACCTTCGAGGTGATTATACCGTTCATCTACGTCTTTCTGGTCCAGGAGAGCCGTTTAATACGACGGTTCTGATCCCATTTGACTCCACCAGAGCGCAGGATGATTTCCTGGATGGAGGCGCTGGGAATGACGAGCTGTATGGCGATGGTGGTGACGACACGCTGGTTGGTGGGGCAGGGGAAGACCAGTTGTTCGGAGATTATGCCGGAACCTATTACGTGGGCGTGGGAGGTGCTTGGACGGACGAAGCCGTCTTTGATGAGTTTGGTGATGATGTGCTTGACGGGGGAGACGGAGACGACCTGATATTTGGGATGGGTGGTAACGATGTCCTGTTCGGGGGAGCCGATGTCGATACGATGTTTGGCAACGATGGCGCCGATATGTTGTCGGGAGGTGACGGTAACGACGCGTTGCTCGGAGACTCTGCGAGTGATACGTCTCCTGGAGACGATCTCCTTTTCGGTGATGCCGGGTTTGACCTCCTCCAAGGAGAAGCCGGCAACGACCAATTGGACGGCGGCGAGGATGATGACGAGTTACAAGGCGGTAGTGGACATGATGCCTTGTTCGGTGGAACGGGGAACGATCTACTTTTTGGAGAAGCGACGTCCTTTCAGGGCCCCGCGGGCGACGATATGTTGGATGGGGGTGACGGGATCGATCAACTGCAAGGGGGAGGCGGAGCCGATACACTCTTTGGCGGGACAGGCAACGACACCCTCTTTGGCGATGATCCCCTTGATGTGAGTATTGTAGGAAACGACCAGCTCGACGGGGAAGCAGGCGATGACGAACTGCAAGGAGGACTGGGGAACGACACGCTCTTCGGCGGCGACGGAAACGATGCGCTGCGTGGGGATCGAATGGCGCTGGCCCCGGATCCTCAAAACGGGGGTGACGATAGCCTAGACGGTGAAGCCGGCGACGACGAGCTCAACGGCGATTCCGGAAATGATGTGCTGACCGGTGGAACAGGTCAGGATCTTCTCATTGGGGGGACCGGACAGGACACGTACGAGTTCAACCTGGGCGATGGGGTCGATACAATTGAGGACCAGGGTGGCGAAGGCAATCGCCTGGTCTTCGGGGTTAATTCTGAGTCGGTGACGCTGGAGATGGAAGCAGGCGACACGTTGCAGCTTCACGTGGGGACCGCCGGCGATGTAGTGCGGATCACCAACTTCGGCGTGAATGTGCCAGCCGGCGCGCACCCCATCGAGAATTTTGAATTTTCCGATGGGACCGTGCTCACCTATAGCCAGCTGATCACGCGAGGGTTCCACCAGTTTGGCACGGTCAACAGCGAGTCGCTTACGGGAACGGGATTCATTGATCATATCGCGGCCGGCGCCGGCAATGATGTGGTTTCTGGACTCGGCGGGGCGGACACGCTCTTGGGAGAAGATGGCAATGACGTGTTGAACGGGGATTCCGGTGATGACACGTTGGACGGCGGCGCCGGCAATGATCAACTGTTTGGGCAGGATGGCACCGATCAACTCTATGGCGGGGTCGGCGATGATCGCTTGAGCGCCGACTTGGGGACAGATCAATTAGTGGGCGGGGCCGGGAATGATATCTATGAGCTCTTCGGGTCGGGCCATGTGATCGTCGAGGCTAGCGGTGAGGGCATAGATACGGTCAGAGTGGGGATACCAGGGTCCTTTGGGTTACCTGATGAAGTGGAGAATATTGAGTTACGCGAAGATACCTTCTTTTCGGGCGATGTCGATCTTGTCGGAAACCAGCTGAACAATCAGATGACTGGGTCCGACCTGTTGGATGGACGGCAAGGCAACGACACGCTGATCGGGCTCGGGGACAATATCTATGTGTTCGGCCAGGGGTACGGGCAGGATATCATCCGAACGGGGCAGCAGACCTATGCCTCGCAGAATTTTATCGATTACATCCAGCTCCTTGCCGGAGTCGTACCGAACGATGTGACGTTTGAGGGACAAGGCAACCATTTAATCATGAAGATTGCGGGTACATCTGATCAGATCACAGTCGAGAACTATCTCATCGAGCCGGGTCTGCGGACGCCCACGGTCGGGGAGATTCACTTTGATGACGGGACAATCTGGGGTGAGGCCGAGATCACCGATCGAGTGCGAGTGTTCACCGGCACCACCGGCAATGACACGCTCACGGGTTTCAACAATGACAATGATCTCTTCGGTCTCGACGGAGATGATCAGCTGATAGGATATGGCGGGGCCGACCGCTTGGATGGCGGCGCGGGTGTCGATGTCATGTCCGGTGGTGAGGGGAACGATACGTACATCGTCGATCAGGTTGGGGACGAGACGAATGAGAATTCCAATGAAGGCACTGATACGGTCCACAGTTCCATCACGTATACCCTCGGTGCGAATGTCGAAAATCTGACGCTCACCGGCGCCACAGCCATCAACGGGACCGGCAATATGCTTAACAACGTGTTGACCGGCAACAGTGCGACCAACGTGCTGACTGGTGGAACCGGCAACGATACCTATGTCGTGGGGACGGGTGATACAGTCACCGAAGCAGCGAGTGCGGGGACCGATACCGTGCAAAGCGCGCTGACCTATACGCTCGGCGCCAATCTTGAAAATCTGACGCTCACCGGGATAGCCGACATCAACGGCACGGGGAACACTCTGAATAATAGTCTTACTGGCAACGCGGGCAATAATGTTCTTGATGGTGGCACGGGGAGCGATACGATGGGGGGTGGCACAGGCAACGACACCTATGTCGTCAATGCCACAGGCGACGTTACGACTGAAAATGCCAATGAAGGGGCAGATACCGTGCTCAGTGCCGTAACTAGAACCTTGGGCGCAAACTTCGAGAACCTCACGTTGACCGGCACGACGGCCATCAATGGGACGGGGAATACCTTGGACAATGTGCTCACCGGCAATAGCGCAGCGAATGTCCTGGCCGGTGGAGCCGGCAACGATACCTATGTCGTGGGAACCGGCGATACGGTCACTGAGGCCGCCGGTGCGGGGACAGATACGGTGCAAAGTGCCGTGACCTTTACGATCGGCACGAATGTCGAAAATCTCACGCTCACCGGAACTACCGCCATCAACGGCACGGGGAATGCCTTGAATAACATCCTCATCGGCAATAGCGGAGCCAACACCTTGAGCGGCGGTACGGGAGCCGATGCCATGACGGGTGGCGCGGGCAATGATACCTATGTGGTCGACAACGTCGGCGATACCGTCACGGAGAATCTCAACGAAGGAACCGATCTCCTCCAGAGCGCAGTGACCTATACCTTAGCAGCCAATGTGGAGAACCTCACGCTCACCGGAACCACCGCTATTAACGGGACCGGGAACACCCTGGACAATGTGTTGACTGGGAACAGTGCAGCCAACATCCTGACCGGCGGAGCGGGCAACGACACCTATGTGGTGACCACCGGCGACACGGTCACGGAGGCGGTCAGTGCGGGAACGGATACCGTGCAGAGCGGTGTGACCTGGACCTTGGGTGCCAATCTCGAAAATCTGATCTTGACCGGCACCACTGCGATCAATGGAACCGGGAACACCCTGGATAATGTGTTGACCGGCAACAGCGCGGCGAACGTCCTGGCCGGCGGGACGGGCAACGACACCTATGTGGTGGGCACGGGCGATACGGTGACCGAAGCGGCCAGTGCGGGAACGGACACGGTGCAGAGTGCTATCACGTGGACATTGGGTGCGAATCTGGAGAATCTGACCTTGACGGGTACTACCGCGATTAACGGCACGGGCAATACCCTGGATAATACCCTCGCCGGGAACAGTGCGGCCAACGTCCTGACCGGTGGGACCGGCAATGACACCTATGTGGTGGGAACGGGCGATACGGTGACGGAGGCGGCGAGTGCGGGGACCGATACGGTACAAAGTGTACTGACCTATTCGCTCGGCGCCAATCTGGAAAATCTGACCTTGACCGGGACCGCGGCGATCAATGGGACGGGCAATACGCTGAACAATGTGTTGACGGGCAACAGTGCCAACAATGTCCTGACTGGGTTAGGGGGGAACGAAACCTATCTCTATAGTCGTGGAGGCGGCCAAGACACGGTCGTGGATAACGCGGGGACAGCCGATCTCATGCTATTCGGGGCGACCATCAACCCGCTGGATCTCGTCATCAGTCGGCAGGTGAACGACTTGCGCTTGTCGATTCATGGTAGTTCGGACCAGGTGACCATTCAGAATTGGTACGGTGGGGCGACGAATCACACCGAGACCATTCAAGCCGGCAATGGCCAGGCGCTCCTCAGCACGCACGTCGATCAACTCATTCAAGCCATGGCGTCGTTCACGCAGCAGACCGGTCTGACCTGGGATCAAGCGATCGATCAGCAACCGCAGCAGGTACAAAACATCCTGGCAGCCAGCTGGCAATAAGAAAGAGATTCGGTGTGAGGATCGCAGCAAGAGAGGCATTACGTATAATTAGCGAAAACGTTTGGCCATCCGTTATCCATATCCTAAGATGACGGCATGTCAGCTCAGGCCGCCCGAGTTCCTCCTGAACCCGATACCGTTACGGAAGAGAGTCCAGTAGACCTCACAGACACCGGGCTCGTGTGTCTCCTGATTCTTGCTCGGTTTCATGATCTGCCTGCCAACGGCACGCAACTGCAGCATCAGTTTTCTCAGTCTGGACAAGCGCTCTCTGAGATCGATCTGCTCCGCGCCGCCAAACATGTTGGGCTCAAAGCCGGCGTGGTGAAGGCCACATGGAACAAATTACAGGGCATGCCGTTGCCGGGGATGGCGAAATTAGTGGATGGGCGCTATCTCGTGATCGCGAAGGTTCAGGCGGACAAGGTATTGGTCCAGCATCCCGACGAAGCCCGTCCTCTCGTGCTTTCCCGTGACCGATTTGAAATGATCTGGACCGGCGACCTGTTGCTCTTCACCAAGCGGGCCAATCTCCGGCTGCAAGATCTCACATTCGATTTCACATGGTTTATCCCGGCGATCGTCAAGTACAGAAAGTTTTTTGGCGAAGTGCTCATCGCCTCGTTGTTCCTTCAGCTCTTTGCCCTGTTGACCCCGCTGTTTACGCAAGTGGTGATCGACAAGGTGCTCGTGCACAAGGGGTTTACGACGCTCCATGTGTTGGCCGTCGGCATGATCACGCTGGCCCTGTTCGAGGCGATTCTTGGAGGGCTTCGCACCTATCTGTTTTCCCATACGACGAATCGGATCGATGTCAGCCTCGGGTCCAAACTCTTTCGTCACATTTTGGCGCTTCCCCTCTCCTATTTTGAGGCCCGGCGGGTCGGCGATACGGTCGCGCGCGTGCGCGAGTTGGAGCAGATTCGCCAGTTCTTGACCAGCCACTCGGTCACGGTGGTGTTGGATGTCGTCTTTACCGTCGTGTTCATGGCGGTGATGTGGTTCTACAGTTCGACCCTCACGCTCATTGTGATGGCGTCATTGCCGATCTATGCGCTGTTATCCGTGGCCATTACTCCGGCGATCCGGACTCGGTTGCATGAAAAATTCAATCGAGGCGCCGAGAATCAAGCGTTCCTGGTGGAGGCCGTCAGTGGGGTCCAGACCGTCAAGGCCATGGCGGTTGAGCCGCCGTTATTGCGGAAATGGGAAGAGCAGCTGGCGGGGTACGTGCGGGCGAGTTTCCGAGCCACCAGCCTGATGACGATCGCCGGCCACTCAGCCACGTGTGTTCAAAAGGTCACCACCGTGGCGGTGTTGTGGATGGGCGCCTATCGGGTGATCGACGGAGATCTCAGCATTGGACAGCTCATCGCCTTTACTATGTTGTCCGGACAAGTGACCGGGCCGATCCTGCGTTTGGTGAACCTCTGGCAGGAATTTCAACAGGTCGGGATTTCAGTCCAACGCCTCGGCGACGTGCTCAATACGCAACCAGAGCCTTCGTACAATCCAAATCGAACGACGCTTCCTCACGTGAAGGGGCATGTATGTTTTGAGGATGTCGTCTTTCGCTACCGGCCTGATGGTCCAGAAATCATCCGGAAGGTCTCGTTTGCGGTGGATCCAGGCCAGATCATCGGCATCGTCGGACGGTCCGGGTCGGGGAAGAGTACGATTGCCAAGCTGATGCAGCGCCTTTACGTGCCTGAGCGAGGGCGGATTGTGATCGATGGAGTGGATTTGATGCAGGTCGATCCGGCCTGGCTTCGCAGACAAGTGGGAGTCGTGCTTCAAGAAAATTTTTTGTTCAACGCGTCGGTGCGTGACAACATTGCCTTGACGGATCCTGGGTTGGCGATGGAGCAGGTGATGCAAGCGGCACAACTAGCCGGAGCCCACGAATTCATCCTGGAGTTGGCGGATGGGTACGACACGATGGTCGGAGAACATGGATGCACGTTGTCGGGCGGACAGCGCCAGCGGATTGCTGTGGCTCGGGCGTTGGTGGCCAACCCCCGTATTCTGATTTTCGATGAGGCCACCAGTGCGCTGGACTATGAATCCGAAGCGGTGATTCAACGGAACATGACGGAGATCTGCGATGGACGGACGGTCTTCATCATTGCGCATCGGTTGAGTACGGTACGGCCCGCTCATCGCATCTACGTCATCGAGAGGGGAGAGATCGTGGAACAGGGAACACACGACGATCTCCTGCGAAACAGCGGGTTTTATGCAAGGTTGCACGCGCGCCAAGCTGCCTAGCCCACATTATTTATGAACACTTCTACTGCAACCGCCGATACGCCGCTGCGACAAGCCTGGCTGGGGTTTGTCTGCAGCCAGGCGGGCAGGCTCGCCCTTCGTGACCTCAACATACTGTTTCAAGTATGCCTCGGTCTCTCAGGGCTCCGCGTGCCCGTCTCGCCTGGCGTCTCGTCGGTTTCGTCACGAACTGTCATGAATAATGTGGGCCAGGGAGCGAGTGTAGGTTCGTAGAGGGAGAGACGGATGGTGTTCGGGGTCCTTTCTCGGCATTGGATGGTGTGGAGAGCGGCCTGGCAGGCCGAATCAAACCGGCCTCCCGGGAATGCCGCGGTTGGCACGCGCGCCACCGAATTTCTTCCCGCCGTGCTGGAGATTCAACAGGCGCCTCCTTCACCGATCGGTCGCGCGCTGCTCTGGACCATCTTGGCGGCCTTCACGGCCGGGGCGCTCTGGACCATGTTCGGAAGGATCGACATCGTCGCGACGGCTCAAGGCAAGATCATTCCGAGTGGATATTCGAAGATCATCCAACCGTACGAAACCGGGGTGATCGCGTCTATTCATGCGCAGGATGGGCAAGCAGTGAGGCAGGGCGATGTCTTGATCGAGCTTGATTCGACGCTGAATGTGGCAGACCGGTCTCGCGCGATCAATGAATATCGCGCGGCAAAAGTGGAAGCCGCCCGCTTGCGGGCCCTCATTCAGGGCCGAGCCACGTTTGAGCCGCCGCCCGACGTGGAAGAGGCGTCTGTCCTGTTGCAGCAACAGTTGCTGCGAGACCAATTGGCCGAGTATCACGCCAAGGTGTCGGCGGCTCAACATCTCGTTGATCAACGCCGGGCCGTCGTGGGCCAAACCAAGGAGAATCTTCGTCGCTTAGAAGCGACGGTCCCGATGGAGGCCGAACGAGCTGAAGCCTACAAACAGCTGCTTGAACATGGGGCCGTGACCAAAATGGACTTCCTCCAGGCCGAAGGGCAGCGAATCGACAAGGCGCAGGAATTGGCCGGCCAGAGGAAGAAACTGCAACAAGATCGAGCGGCGCTCGCTGAGGCGGACACACACTACCGGGCGATGCTCTCTGAATTCCAGCAGACGAAGCAGGCTGAGCTCTCGACGCTCGAAACCAAAGCCGCCTCACTCACCCAGGAGGTGACGAAGGCCGATCAAAAAGCCGGGTTACAGCGACTTGTTGCACCGATCGATGGGGTGGTACAGCAAGTGGCCGTGCATACGGTCGGTGGCGTCGTCACGCCGGCTCAGCAGTTGTTGATTGTCGTGCCGAAGGATCATCCGGTCGAGGTCGAGGCTCAGGTCGAAAACAAAGATGTGGGGTTTGTGCGGGAAGGACAGTCGGTGGAAATTAAGGTTGAGACCTTTCAATTCACCCTGTACGGCACTATTCCCGGGCATGTGGTGACGGTCTCGGATGATGCCGCGCCCATCGAAAAAGTGGGTCTGGTGTACCCCGCGCGAGTCAGCATGGATCGAGGGACCATTCAGGTCGACGGCAAGCAGGTCAATCTTTCGCCTGGGATGGCGGTGACCGTCGAGATCAAGACGGGTCAGCGCCGCATCATCGAGTATTTGTTGAGCCCATTGCTGAAGTCTATGAGAGAAAGCCTGAGAGAGCGATAAACACATGACTCCCTGCAGGATCTCTCTTCGTGCGTGCGTGTTGGCGATGGGGATATGTGTTGCTGACTCAGTGGCGGCTGATGTTCCAAGCGAAGGGCCGATTCATTCCCCGCGCGCCTCCGCATCCAACCCTCTGCAACTCACGCTTAAGGGGGCTTTGACCGCAGCGCTCCACAACAACCCCGACGTGCTCCTCTACAGGGAACGTATTCAGGAGGCACAGGGCCACGTGCGGACACAGCTGGGTGCGATGTTGCCCAATCTGTCCGCCAATGTTCGGCAAACCAGACAAACACAATTCCTTGGCACGATCGGACTGTCACCGGTACGGACCGATCCGTTCAGTATTTTTGATACGCGGATCAGCGCCACTCAACATCTGTTCAGCCTCAGCTTGATTCAACGCTGGCGGGCCTCACGGGAATCGTTGCGGGTGACTGAACAGGAATCGGAGGCGCGAACATTGGACACGATGGCCAGCGTGGGCCTTGCCTACATGGAAGGGTTGAAGGCGATGGCCATGGTGAAGACACATGAGGCGAATCAGCAGGTGATGAACGAGTTACTCACAGTCGTCCAGCAGCGGCAACGTGGAGGTGTCGCGACGAGACTGGATATTGCCAGACTTGAGGCTCAATTGGCGGTGGAACGACAACAGGGGGCGTCGGCGCGGTATGAGCTCGAACATGCCAAGCTGACGCTGATCAATCTCCTGGCTCTACCCATAGACAGCTCGTTGGCGTTGATCGATGAGTGGGTGAGCGGTGTGCCGGATGTGCCGACGCCCGAAGGGGCAGTCGAAATGGCAGTGAGCCAGAGGCCCGAAATTCAGGCTCAGGCGATCCGAGTGAAAGCCTCGGAGCTGACCTATTCCTCCATCACCGGAGAGCGGGTACCATCGTTGGTGGCTCAAGGGGAGTATGGGCTCATCGGCAACCGCTGGAATAACACGCTCGATACCTACAATATGGCATTGACTCTCCAGATCCCCCTATTTGATGGCGCGCAGCGGGAAGGCCGCATCACGCAAGCGCGAAGCCAGTTGCAGCAAGAGACGCTCCGCCTGAAATCGGTGCTCAATCACGTCCGGATGGAAGTGCATGACGCGCTGGCCTCCATGACCGCGGCGAAGGAACAGGTGGGCATCGCTCAGACAGGCTTGCAAATGGCCACCAAAGAGCTTGATCTGGCGCGGGAACGGTACGCCGTCATGACTTCGGCCAGCCACTTTGAGTTGACGAATGGACTCTCAGCCGTGGCTCGGGCCAGGGAAAACCTGGTCAACGCGCTCTTTCAACTGAACGCCGCGCGAATTAATCTCGCCCGCTCAACGGGGAGTTTGCAGACATTGAACTAAGACAGTCAGGCGGGACGACGGGAATCACGATACCTTGACTTGATCCAGCCCTTCGCTCACACTCGCGGCATGCACGACCAGTCCGAAAGCGATCTTCTGCGCGCCTTGGCCGATCGGGCAGGCATTGTCGCCGATTATCATGACATTGCCGGCACCCAGCACGTGACGACGGATGAGACGCGTCGGGCCATCCTTTCCGCGATGGGTCTTCGAGTTGCGAATCGCGCGGAGCTGATCGAGGAGCTCGCGGGGTGGGAGAATCGTCCATGGCTGAGAGGGTGCGAACCGGTTCATGTGGTTCGGTTGGGACGCGCGGCCGGAACATGGTCATTGTACGTGCCATGCGAGGTTCCCGATGATGCCGTGCTGCAAGTATGCTGGTCTCTCCAACTCGAGTTCGAAGAACGGCCGCGTGAGGGAGTAGAGGGGCCTGGTCTTCGCATTGAAGAGACACGCACGATTCACGGCCGTCGGTTTGTCCGCGTGGCGCTGAGCACTCCGCCGGATCTGCCGATCGGCTACCACTCTGTGACGGCATGTGCGAAAGCAGGTAGCGCCAAGGTCGACGCGACATGCCGTTTCATCGTGGCGCCGGAGCGCTGTTATATCCCGGATCAGCTCCACCACGGCGCTCGATGGTGGGGCATCGCGCTGCAGCTTTATTCACTACGAAGCCATCGCAATTGGGGGGTCGGCGATTTTGGAGACCTCGCCTCGGTTGTGGAATGGACCGGGCGGGAGTTGGGCGCGGCAGTGATCGGGCTCAACCCGCTCCACGCACTCAAGAATACCAAGCCCTATCACATCAGCCCCTATTCGCCCTCAAGCCGTCTGTTCTTGAACGATCTGTATATCGACGTCGAACAAGTCGCGGAATATCAGACAGCGCCGGAGGTAAAAGCTTGTCTTGCTGAGCCGTCGTTTCAGGCACGAATCGAAGCGGCCAGGCGAGGAGAACTGGTGGAGTACGACGCGGTGAGGTCGATCAAACGCGAGGTGCTTGAGCTCTGCCATCGCGCGTTTCTCCGAGAACATTGGGAAGGCGAAGAGCCGGAGTTGCAGCCGAGGACGGAACGTGGAAGGGCCTTTCATCAATTTGTTGCGCGCGAAGGGGAATCGCTCACCTCCTATGCGGTATTTCAGGCATTGGAAGAAGCGCAGCAAGCCGAGCATGGAATATCGGCCACGTGGGCGGACTGGCCGGAGCACTATCGAATCCCGACGTCGGAAGCCGTGAGGGAGTTCCGGCATCGGCACATGCAGCGAGTGGGATTTTTTCAGTATCTTCAATGGCTGGCCGCCGACCAGATGCTCGCGTTGGTGAAGCAGACGCATCAAGCAGGGATGCCGATCGGCTTCTATCACGACCTCGCATTAGGGAGCGATCGCTACGGCGCCGACGGATGGCGGTCTCAGGAGGTGCTGGCCTTGAATGCCGATTGCGGTGCGCCTCCTGACGCATTCGCCCCAGAAGGGCAGAATTGGGGGTTTCCTCCGCTCGACCCGCTTCGGCTTCGCACGAGCGGCTACCAGTATGTCATCGAATTGCTCCGCAAGAACCTCCGTTACGGTGGTGCGATTCGGCTCGATCATGTCATGGCGCTCTTCCGGTTATTCTGGATCCCGCGCGGACTTCCTGCCTCGATGGGCACGTATGTGCATTACCGGGACGAGGAGCTGTTGGCGATCTTGGCGTTGGAAAGTGTGCGGGCTAAGGCGCTGGTGATCGGCGAAGATCTTGGGACGGTTCCTGATTGGGTGCGTGACCGCCTGGAGGCGACGGGTGTCTTGTCTTATCGCGTCTTGTATTTTGAACGGACTCATACAGGGGCATGGAAGCCGCCGGCGCACTATCCGGCCCAAGCTCTCGCCGTCGTCACGACTCACGATCTCGCGACCCTCAGCGGATATTGGGAAGGGGCCGATATCGAGGCACGATCGACCCTCGGCCTCTTTCCTTCCGAGCAGGCTCGGTCCGCGATGCTGTCTGGGCGGCAATGGGAGAAAGCCGGTATTCTCGCCGCGCTGAAGTCCGAAGGACTCCTGCCTCCCGGTGTTCCGGATGATCCAGTCCAGGTGCCGACGATGACGACCGAGTTGACCGAAGCCATTCATCAGTACTTGGCCAAGAGTCCGGCCTGGATGGTGTTAGCGAACATTGAGGACATTAGCGGTAGCCGTGCCCAAGCCAATCTGCCCGGGACGTTGGACCAGCATCCGAATTGGTGTCGAAAGTTGGGCCCAACCGTCGAAGAGCTGACTCACGACTCTCGATTCGAACGACTCGCAGCTCAGTTGCGTGTGATTCGCCCTTCTGTGTGAGCGTGTCCATGGACGAACCAACGTGTGATCCATTTTCTTGGCTGCATGGTTGTGAATGCCGGCGAGCGGCATGAGTCTATGATCGCCATGACTCATCGTGACCGTTTGGCGCTCGGGATTGCCGGAGCCTGTTTTTTCATTATTCTGGTCGTCGAACAGTTTTCTCCTGTCAACGTCGTAGGAGCCTATGGGTATGTGTTACCGATCTTGTTGGTCACGACGCTTCGCAATCGGACCGTCATATTGGTGACCGTGCTCGCCTGTGTGGTCGCCACCTATTCAGGGCTGCTCCAGCCGACTAAGCCTGGACGATTTCAAGCCGCGGTCATCAATCGGAGCGTCGTCGTTGGGGTCTTGCTGTTGGTCGCGTATCTGGGCGTGAGTTGGGAAGAGCGGAAGGCACGGGAAGAAGCAGCCCGTGCGGCCCTGGCCCAGGAAACGGAAAATCTGCTCAAGGCGAATACGCAACTGGTTCAGGCCAAAGATCAATTGAATAGGTCGGAACGATTGGCTGCCGTCGGGCAGCTGGTCGCGTCTGTCGCCCATGAGGTGGGCACACCACTTCACTCGATCGCGTGGCATGTCCAGGCGCTGGAAGAGGAGCCTGGGGCTACCCCGGAGATGAAGAAGCGGATCGCTATTATCGATGAACAACTGACTCGGGTCGTGAATATCATCCAGGACTTGCTGTCTTCCACTCGGCAGCGCCAACCGGCCCCTCAGTGGTCGGCTCTACAGGAAGTCGTCAGTCCAGCGGCCGTTTTGATGGAGCCGGCCTTTCACGCAAAAGGGATTACGCTGACGGTCCGGATTCCTACAGGCCTGCCGCTGGTCTGGGCCGATAACGAAAGGATGCATCAGGTCTTGGTGAATATCCTTGCAAATGCACTGGCTGCGACTCCTTCAGGGGGAGCGGTAACTATCTCAGCTGCTGCTCGCGATGCCACCACGGCAGAACAAGAGCGTGGCGCAACGGCTGCCGACCAGATGCCTCCACTGGTGCTCACCCTTTCGGTTCAGGATACAGGATGCGGCATGCCGGAAGCGGATACGCAAAAAGCCTTCGAACCATTTTTTACGACCAAAGCGATTGGAAAGGGGACCGGCTTGGGGCTATTCTTGAGTCGCGAGACCGTGCTCGCTCATGGTGGGAGCTTGGTCCTGACGAGTGAGATCGGTCGCGGGACCACGGTGACCATCACGTTACCCGCGATGCGAACAGACCTCGCTCATCCGATGGAGGAAGCGTAATGCAATCAGCGACGATTCTGGTAGCCGACGACGATGCGGTCGCGCGTGAGCTTTTGGCAGAGGCGTTGCGAAAAGAAGGCTATCACGTGGAAGTCTTTGCCGGTGGAGAAGCCGTGATCGCGCGTGGACGGCAAGGTCGGGTCGATTTGGTATTGACGGATATCCGGATGGGGGCCGTGGATGGGCTCACAGTCTTGCGGGAATTCAAGCGCTCAAACCCGGATACCGTGGTCGTGGTGTTGACCGCGTTCGGCTCTCTGGAAGGAGCGATTGAAGCGATCAAGCAGGGCGCCTACGATTATCTGGCGAAACCGTTTAAGAAGGAAGACATCAAGTTGGTCGTCAAACGAGGCCTGGATCACTGTCGCCTGCTCCAAGAGAATGCACGGTTCCGACAAGAGTTGAAAAGCAAGGACGAATGGTCTCCGTTGGTCGGCAGCAGTACGGCGATGCTGGAGGTCTACAAGCTGGTTGCGCGGGTAGCTGACAACAAGAGCACGGTCTTGCTGCAGGGGGAGAGCGGAACCGGAAAAGAACTGATTGCTCGTGCTATCCATACGAACGGTCCGCGTCGTGATAAGCCGTTCATCCCGGTCAATTGCGGGGCGTTGCCCGACACGCTGTTGGAGTCGGAGATGTTCGGATACGAAAAGGGGGCCTTTACCGGGGCGGTGGGAACCAAGATGGGGCTCTTTGAGTCGGCCAACGGAGGGACGCTGTTTCTCGACGAGATCGGTGAACTTGGGCAGGCGTTGCAAGTGAAGTTGTTGCGGGTGATGCAGGACCAGGAAGTGCGCCGAGTCGGGGGTACGACTTCCACCAGGGTGGATGTTCGGATCATCGCCGCGACCAACCGTGATCTTGAACAGCTCGTCAAAGAAGGAAAATTTCGGGATGACCTCTTCTATCGTCTAAAAGTCGTCCCCATTACCTTGCCATCATTGGCGGAACGGCGGGAAGATATTCCGATGTTGGTCCATCATTTCTTGCAGAAGTGCGCGGCAGGGGCCGAGCATGCGGTGCGTGGTGTGTTGCCGGAAACGATGGCGCTCTTGACCGACTATCGGTGGCCGGGCAATGTACGAGAGCTTGAGAACGCAATTGAACGGGCCGTGTCATTGAGTCACGGACCCTTGCTGACGCCGGAAGATTTGCCCGAAGCGATTCGCCAAGGAGCGACCGCAGAGGCTAGTCTACAACCTCAACTCACGGATCATCAGGATGAGGCTTGCCTCACGTTAGAGGAAGTAGAAAAACGTCACTTGATTCGAGTCCTCAAGGAAATGAAAGGCAATAAAGTGAAGGCCGCGAAAATCCTTGGCATCGACAGGCGGACTCTCTATCGAATGGCCGAGCGTTTCGGCCTCGATCTTGGGGAGGACGCAGAAGGGCTGTCCGAGAAAGAGCCTGGCTAGTACTTTGCTCCGTAAAACGTTTCTGTCGTGTAGGTACTGGGGACGATTTTCAGCTCGTTCTTGATCAAGCGAAGCTTATTTTCAGCACTTTGAGGAACCTGGGGCTCGGTTGGAACCCAGCTGTCAAACATGGAACGTTTACCCTCCGACGATACTTGCAAGCGTAGTCTGGTGGTCTGGTCTGTTTCTGGAGTGACGGAAGCTTCCGCTCGGCTTCGGACGACGCCAAGCCGCCCTCTCACGAGCCAGTCCCAGATACTGGGTTGTTCACCCCTGTAGCCTGTATTAAGCTGGGCTCCGTCTTTCCAGTCCACATCATAGTTGTCGTCTTTCAAGACTTTTGACACCGCAGCTCTTACCTGATCAGCAGGTGCGGGCAACGTCACGTCGACGACATCCGGTTGGGCAGGATGCTGAACACTGCTACATCCAAAGGTAAAGGCGGTAAGGGCAACAATGGCAAGATAGTCCTTTCGGATCATTTTGTTCTGGCCTCCTTCAGACGATAAACAAGATGGGTATCAGTATGCGTGACTCCTTCAATACGATGAATACGGCTCAAAACCAATTGGGTCAAGGCGTCCTGATCTGGAATATCTGCGATAGCGATGATATCAGGCTTGCCCCAACAAGGATCGATCGTTTTGATCTCTTTAATTTCCGCGAGCGCTTTAGCAACTGCCGACGTTTGCCCAGGGAGCACGTTAATCAGCACATACGCCCGATCCGACATGCCGCTATCTCCGGGAGCTGGGCCGTGAATCGTGTACGGGATCGTCCCGGAAGTGGGCTGCTTTATAGCAAAGTCAGTCTGCCCTGTCAACACGGGTTTCAGCTTCATGGGCTTCGATGTAGCGGAGCCGGAGGGAATCGATTTTAAGTGTGGTTTTGCCATGGTCTCACTTTGGCGCAACAAGCACTTCGACCCGACAGTGCTCACTGACGCTGGTTAAGGTTGTTTCCAGTCGCTTCGGGCTTCCGATGCGACCCTCTGGGTCGTACATGAAACAAAACAAGGTCGAGCCTCGTCCCTGCGCTCTGTAATACGCAGAGTCTGCCGTCACCTGATCGGCGAGTTCCTTTGCCGTCAATCCGGATCTGGTCTTCTTTGCAACGACGGCGATCTGGTCTCTGTTTATGAGGAGCATAGTTCGTGGTGTGCCCTCTGTGTAGGGCGGGGTCCATTCTTCGGTTGCGACTTCGTCAAACTCCACTTTCAGCAATGCGCACAGCAGATCCTGGAGGTCATAGTCATCGTCGATCTCGAGTGTCGGACGATAGTCCCGTCGCAGCCGGAGTTGGCGGGCGACGGAATGGAGACGTAGGCAGACTTTTCGAATGAGCTGGAGCGGATCCTGATCCAGCACGGTTTCAATCGCCCGCGTAAGGCTTGGACCGGTCGAAGGCTTGACCGACGATGAGTCTTGCAGAGTGAACGCGATAGAATCAGAGGCTTCTGAGGGCGTCGAGAGGTTTGTTCCTGCAGGGGCTGAGAAATTGACGTTTGGTTGAGTTGGCATAGCAGGGGCAGCTGGAGCCGGCATTGGAATGGGTTGTGCTTGTGCGCTTTCCACTGGCTTAATAGGTGTCGAGGGTGTCGGCTGGAGAGCCGGGGTTGATGCCGGCATGGGAGGAGGGGGAGGGGGTGAGGCGATGATTGGAGGAGCAGAAGGGGCCGTTGGCATCGGTATGGGGGTTGGAGCCGGAACAGGAACCGGTGTGGGTGTCGGGGGTAGCGCCTGAATCGGAGCTGGATTCCCTGCGGGAGTCAGTATTGGAGTTGGAATGAACGGAGTTGGGGGAGCTGGTTGTGTTTCAGGCATGGGTGTGGCCGGGGCACTCGATGGCCCCACATTGGTCGGTATGGCCATAGCGACGGTCATCGGCGAAGTTGCTTGTGTGGTTACGGTGGTTGGTGTCACCGATGAGACCAGCACCAGTCGGGCGGTGTTGCTGGGGCCGGCCTCTGGCGGTGGCTCGGCCTTTGGAGGGGGTTTCAACCCTTGGAGTTCAAGCTTCTTGTCCTCCAGGGCGTGTATCAGGCCTTTAATGACAGTAAGGCTCTGCGTGATTTCCGCTTTGTCTGCCGTCCGAATTTTGAAGTTCCGGTACGTTTGGAATTCCTGAGAACGCTCGCCGAACGTGTGTCGCAGACATTCGCGAAACCGCAGCTCGGCCTTGCTCTGCGCCGCATCACGATAGGGAAATCCTTCTTGGCCGATGTCACTGATCGCAGCCACCACCTCCTGAAATTTCGTAATGCCAAGCGTGATCTCTTCGATGAGAGTAGTTTTCGATCGGGACCGTTGTTGTTCCGCCGCGCGCGCTCGTGCCATGGCTGTGTGAAAAAAAGTCTAACTGAGGGGCGGACACCTGGCAAGAAAACAGCGGGTTTTGACGGATTGGGTAGTCGGTTGAGAAACGTCATAGCCACGATAGGACGAGCAAGATGAGCGCCATTGATTTCGGGTCAAGGTTCGTTGCTGATTAATTAAGCAGGGTCTTTGTGTTGATGCGTGGGGAGGAAATGATTTCTGTCTGTCCATTCGGGCGCTGAATGACCACGCGCCGGACTTGGTCAAGGTCGCCCAGCCCGAAGCTCAATTCTGGGGTTTGATCGGTCAGCATGCCCACGGTTCCAGTGACAGCGCGGGTATAACTTTTACCGCTATCGGTCTCGATGTTGATGCGGGTTCCAAGAGCAGAGACGGTGTCTGGGACGACTAATGTGATGAAGTTTCCACGAGAGGTGTTCAGAAAGGCTCGCACCGGGCCGTCCATATTGATCCAGAGGAGATCTTGTCTGCCATCGCCATCAAGATCGACGATCAACGGCGACTGGCCGAAGTAGTTGTTCTGCATTCCCAGGCCGGGACTGTGGTGAAACGCCTCTGCGCCGTTCTCGTTAGATCGCAGATACGTACGTCCTGAGAGTTTGAACAATTTATGGATCGGCCATTTGATGTAATTCTGGGCTACAAACAAATCGAGCTGCCCGTCCAGGTTGAGGTCCTCGAACACGGCACCCCACGCAAACCCTTCACCAGTTAATCGGTACTCATGGGTCACATCAGTAAAGCGAAAGGAGCCATCGTTCCGCCACAGCATCCATTCGTGGGTGTGGCGCTGTCCGTTCTGTAGATCGCCCGACGTCAGGAAGAGGGGGATTGATCCTCCGACGTTCGTGAAAAACAGATCTTGATCGCCATCATTATCGATATCGCCGACCGCCAAGCCCATCCAAAAACCGAACTCTGATTTCGTGGCGATGGCCTGGAACGTACGATCTTTCATGTTGCGGAATACCTCGACCGCCCCGGTGTTCTGGGAAACTACCAGATCTTGCCATCCGTCGGAGTCCAGGTCGACAAAGACGGATAGGAAGGTGTTCTGTTTGCTGGCAGTGCCTGACGATTCGGTGATGTCCACAAATGTCAGGTCACCGTTGTTCAGCAACATGCGATTCGGCTTGGCATGCATCGGATCATTAAACGTCGCGCTTCTGAACGAGTTGGCATTCACGAACACGCTGACATACAGGTCAGCGTCCCCATCATGGTCGATATCCGAGACCGCGACACTAAACGGTACCGAATCCACAGGAAGCTTGACGGGGATCGTTCTTTCCTGAAACCGCCCCCCGTCATTGAGATAGAGATAGACGCCGCTTTCCCGTGCGACGATCAAGTCGGTGTCTCCGTCGGCATCCATATCGATCGCCGTGCTTCCGTAGGTTGCGCTGGTATTCGAGAGGCCGGTACCGGTTCCGATATTCACCAGGCGACCATTGAGATAGCTCAATAATGCGTCGTGCTGTCCTTCCCCGCCACCGACAAAGATCTCGAACTGTCCGTCGCCATCGATATCGATGACCGAAGCTCCGGTGAAGGGATGGGTGCCCTTCGTCCATACATGCGTAAAGTCGGTAGGAACCTGGGTAAACGGTACCGACACAGGAAGGTTGCCGGACCGTGAGGCACACCCACTGAGCAGCAACAGACAGACAACCAGGCTGATCATGCTACGGAACTCGGGATAGATGGACATTGAGCTGGCTCCCATTTCATTCACCTCAAGCGGGCGGTACATACGAGCTTGTTCGGTTCAAGATTTATTGACCGGTAATCCAACGCCAGAACTCGACATACCAAGGAGTTCCGCCATCCTTCACAATATTCTCAACGACAAATGGCATGCGATGCCCCTCTGAGTCGCCGACGTCCACTCGCAGCACGTTTCCTTGGCTATCGGCAAAAATAAAGTTGTCCTTGGTTAGCGTGGGCGAGACCATGGCGTACACGTCACCATTCGGTGTGATGAGGGCCTTAGGTGCCAAATGCTCCATCTGGTTCAGCTTCATCAGGGCGGTGGCCTTTTTCTGCAGATCTTCAGAAGAAACCACCGTGCCTCCAAGCTCAGCGTGCAAGGGATCGGGATTGCCTGTGGTGGCAAGTGTGACTAAGCCGTCCGAGGCCTTTCCAGCGACCGAGGCCGGCAAGTCCGCCGCGTAACTCGGCACGGCGAAGGCCAGCCCCAGCGCCGTCGCCAGGGAAACGCCTAGTACGTCACTTCTCTTCTGTGATTCCTTGTTGATTGTCGTCGGCATCATGGTTGCTCTCCTTTGGGTTAATGGGGTATTCGTGATTGCGATGTTTCTTTGTTTGCGTCTACCGGGTGTCTGAGAGTTCCTCTCATTCCTGCTCCAGCGTGAGGAGAGCATCTTTTTCATCCGGGTACATGGGCAGTAGTCTGTGGCCACGCTGAAACCTTACAAAGTCTACGTTCTAAGGTGAGATGGATGCCGAGCAGTTTATCTGCGGGTTGGCGCTCCCGATACGAATTGAACGTACGACCCGCAGTATCGGAACGCTTACTGGTCGCCCTACCCAGAGCCTCCGTCTGTCTGATAACCCGGCTTTTGTAGGATGGGAAAAGTCGCGATGAGGCTCGTACTCTGCGCCGTATGTCTGATAGCCTTCAGTCTTTTCCATGGCGAGCTCTCGTGCGCGGGGTCGTGATGGTGTATGGCATCACCTTTATCGCCGGTGTCGTATTTGCCGCCAGTGGGATTACGCCTCAGACTGATCCTGGGTTATTCCTCCTCCTCGCTCTGCTGGCAGGGTCAATTGGTGTGGCAATTGCCTTGCATCTGACGGAAACCATGCACCCCGCGTATGTTGTGGCGCTGGGTCTGGGACTCTGGTTGTTCAACGTGAGCAGCGTGATCGCGGGAACACAGTCTTTCGCCGGGTGGCTGAACAGCATTGGCTTCATCGCGGCCACCATGATCCTCGGTCGGCTTTTGCTGTGTGTTCGCCTCAACGAACTTGAACCACCAGCCCGGTCTTCTGATCCGAACCATGTTCACCCCATGTCTCAGACACGACGGAACCCGTAGGCACGACACCTGCGTGTTTCTCAAGAGGTCATCGGTTAAGGATTCTTTTCTCGGCCTGTCGTGTCTTGCGCATTGTCCGAATCACCAGTGGGACTGTTCCAGGTCCCCGGGCAGCTCCCGCGGCATCTGCTCAGCTGGCCTGATGCGTCTCACGAATCGTTCATTGAACCGGGTTGGCGGTGGCGGTCCTGTGTTGGAATCGTCTATTCCTCGGCTATCCCCCTTTGGACGTATTTCATTCGGATCGAGCGACGATCAGACTCTCTGAGACGGTTTGCACAGGTACGATGGATCATCGAATGGGGGGAGACCCACGTCCGACCGGAGTCAGAGAGAGACCGCCGGAGTGAGAAAGGGGTACGATGAAGCCCGCCACGATTCTAATCATTGAGGATCATGCTGCCGTGCGCGCGCTGCTTGCCCGGGTTCTTGAGGATGCTGGGTACCAGGTCTGGGAGGCCGCTAATGGCCGAGAAGGTCTTGAACGGTTCCGTGCGCACCCCGTGGATCTGGTCATCACAGATCTGGAGATGCCAGAGATGAACGGCATCGAGGTCATTGTGGAGTTGACCCGCTTGTGCGTGGACGTGAGGGTCATCGCCATGAGCGGGCTCTCCGGCGATGAGCTCCAGCAGGCCAGGCTCATCGGGGCTCGACGGACCCTTCCCAAACCGCTGGACCTCCAGGCCCTGCTCCAGGTGGTTCAGTCTGAATTGCAGCAGGCGCCTCGAGAGTGGGAAGCATGCGCACCGACAATGGTTGCTCAGGACGCCACGGTTCCACCGAGGAGCTCCGGAACCCACGAGGGGGCGTCACCACCTCTCGGCTAACATCGAGCCGGCCTTCGATGTGCGAGGGGATGTCGGTGCATATAACGAGATCGTAGGAAAGTTGCCTGACATGCAGGGAGAGGCAGTGGAGCTTGTGCAGAAGGTGGTGGCTGAGAATCGGCGAGCCTGCGTCCTCGTCAACAATCGCTCAGAAGGAAATGCGCCGTTGACGATTCAAGCCCTGATGAAGGCGCTGCAGGGGGTGAGCAGTGACCACTCGTCAAGTTTGAGCTCTCTCTGTCCCTCCGCGGAAAACTACGAAGGGTTTTTCTCTTCGACGGTGATGTCTCCCCATTTTGAAATCTGAATGCGCTTCCCGGGATTCTTGAGGACCTTCGGGATCACCTTGTGTTCGATAAAATGCCGCAACCCCTCGCGAGACGTGTGGTCAGCTAAAAACTGTTCATTAAAGACCACGTGCCACGACTGCTTCTCGATGCCGTGGCGAAAGCCAAACGTCGGTCTGATCGTCTGACTGAACGTGATGTCTACAAATTGCTTTTCGAGACATTCCTGTATGGTCAGAATTGTATGTTGATCGATGCCACCTTTACCACCGTTCATAGATTTCTCCATCACTGAGTGTTGAAGGAAAGTGTACATCAATATCGTTCGCACTGCTGGTTGTTTTGGAGGATTCAAGAACGGGGATTGTAAGCGGTCACCACGGAAAATGGCTAGACGGGCGCACGGTGCCTAAGCACGACTACTCCATCAAGGTGTCTATCCGTGGGCGACAAGCACGATAATCCGATGAAGATCACACGGTACGAGCAAGTGCGGTTTGGTGCCCCCGATACGAATTGAACGTACGACCCGCGGTTTAGGAAACCGCTGCTCTATCCAACTGAGCTACGGGGGCATGGCTGAACTGTAGCGCACTAACAGCAGGATTGGAAGGGGAGGGGGTGGCGGGACAGTTTCTTACCCTGGATCTATGGCCAACCCAGGTGTTTCTCTCCGAGGGACGTCGCCGAGCTTTTATGAAGTATGAAGGTGTGTTGCGATAGAGCGTGAGGCCGCTGTGGCCGTCGGCTGCTTCGTATCTCAGAAACACCGTCCGTCGCGTGTCCTGTCAATCTGATCCCGCAATTTCTCTCCGACTTTACTCCAAACTGCAGCCTGCCGGATCGCTTCACCATCGGTACGCTTTCTGCCGAAAGACTGGGACAGTGTGATTAACTGCTGCGTGGGGCTTCGGTGGATCCTAGGGGTTTCTCCAGCTCCCGATTGAGTGATCTTGTGCCAGAATGATTTAAACTTTAACGGAGGTCATCATGAAAACAGGACTAATCTCGATGCTTATGATGGGATTGCTGGGGTCCGGAGTAGGCGTAACATACGCAGACAATCCCATGGCTGATAAAGAAGCCAGTCCCACTATCAAGGAGCGTTTGACGAAGGATACGATAGAGGGGACCTTAATGAATATTGAGGGAGAGTATTATGCGATCAAAGATAACGATGGCAAAGTGCATAAGATCCATGTCGACAAGAGTACGAAGCTCGATAAAGTGGTGCCAGGCGACATGGTGAAAGCCTATGTGACGGACCAGGGTCATACCACGACTTTGCAGCGTGATAATTAAAGTGGTCCATCGCTAGTGTCCTGTCTTTGAAGTTCGCTGACAAAATCGGGCCACACTGGCCAGGA
>CABVRV010000017.1 GCA_902500755.1 uncultured Nitrospira sp. | reverse complement strand
TGGTACGGCCATCTGAAGTTCAAGGACTCTCCCTTATTCACGGTAATTCTAGCGAGCTGGGGCATCGCCTTTATCGAATATTGCTTTCAAGTGCCGGCGAATCGGATCGGCCATGCGCAGTTCAGCGCGGCACAGCTCAAGACGATCCAAGAGGTCATTACCCTGGTCGTCTTCTCAATTTTCTCCATCGTCTACCTGAAAGAAGCGTTGAAATGGAATTATGTGGTTGGATTTGCATTGATCGTGGTGGCGGTGTTTGTCATCTTTAAAGAGTGGTGATCGTTAGGGTTACGGCGAATTCCTGTCTTTCATGCCGTCCGTTGTTAGATCGTTGCTCTCCCGCTTGCAGCTCATCCTGTGACTTACTACAATACCGCGCAATTCGTCCCAAACGTTGAGCGAAGGGGGAGATTGGTATGCCGAAAGCGAAGAAGACCGAATCCAGTGCGAAGGCGGAGAGTACTGCGAAGAAATCTACAGCCTCAGTTCCGGCTACCCCATCTACCGCAGAAGATTTTGAAAAACTCGGCGTGTTCTACATGGGTCGGCCGTACGATCTGGCTACGAAGCAAGCCAAGCCGGGATGGCTCCTCTACGACTCGAAGGATCTGGTGACGCACGCGGTCTGTGTCGGCATGACCGGCAGCGGCAAGACGGGCTTGTGCTTGGCCCTCCTCGAAGAAGCGGCGATCGACAACATCCCCGCCATTATCATCGATCCAAAAGGCGACCTCGGTAATTTGATGCTGACGTTTCCAAGCCTCAATGGCGAGGATTTCCAGCCCTGGATTAACGAAGACGATGCACGCAAGAAAGGATTGTCCCCAGCCGACTACGCCAAGGGCCAAGCGGAATTATGGGCCAAAGGTTTGGCTGGTTGGCAGCAAGATGGCGCGCGCATTCAGCGGCTTCGCGATGCAGCAGACGTTGCGATCTACACGCCTGGTAGCAACGCTGGGATACCGGTCTCTATCCTGAAATCGTTCGCTGCACCGGCGGCAGATGTGCGGGAAGATGCCGAGTTGCTGCGTGAGCGTATCAGTACAACGGTCACGAGTCTGCTCGGCTTGCTCGGCATCGAGGCCGACCCGATCCAGAGCCGCGAACACATTCTCTTGTCTACGATTCTCGATCAGACCTGGAGGAAGGAAGAAGATCTTGATCTTGCGTCATTGATCCAAGCGATTCAATCACCACCGGTGTCGAAGATCGGTGTGATGGATGTCGAGTCATTCTTCCCGTCAAAGGATCGGTTTGCACTGGCCATGAAACTGAACAACCTGCTTGCTGCACCTGCTTTTCAAGTCTGGCTTGAGGGGGAAGCGCTCGACATTCAATCGCTGCTCTATACGTCGGCAGGCAAGCCACGCCATGCGATCTTTTCCATCGCGCATTTAAATGATACCGAGCGCATGTTCTTTGTGACGCTGCTACTTAGTCAAATGGTCGGGTGGATGAGGGCCCAATCGGGTACCACCAGTCTGCGTGCGCTGCTCTATATGGATGAGATCTTCGGCTACTTCCCACCGGTCTCTAACCCTCCCTCGAAGGTGCCGCTGATGACCTTGCTGAAGCAGGCGCGTGCCTTCGGGCTCGGAGTGGTCCTGGCGACGCAGAATCCCGTGGACCTCGACTACAAAGGGCTGGCCAACACCGGTACCTGGTTCATCGGACGGTTGCAGACTGAGCGCGATAAGGCTCGTGTTTTGGAAGGGCTGGAAGGCGCGTCGACCAGTGCCGGAAAGAAGTTCGATCGGGGCCGGATGGAGCAAACATTGGCTGGTCTCGGTAGTCGTATATTCCTGATGAATAACGTGCATGAGGACGAACCGGTCGTGTTTGAGACACGGTGGTGCCTGTGCTATCTCCGTGGACCGCTGACGAGGACGCAGATCAAGCAGTTGATGGATCCGGTGAGACGTGAAACGTTAAACGTGAAACGTGAACCGCCAGGGGCGAAGTCTTCGGGTTCGAACGCTTCACGCCTCACGCCTCACGTTTCACGCCCGATGCTGCCGCCCGATATTCCGCAGCACTTTGTGCCGCTGCGTGGGTCGAAACCAGAAGGGAGCGAATTGGTCTATGCGCCGATGCTGCTGGGTTCATCGCAGACCCGCTTCTCCGACTCGAAGAGCGGCGTCGATAGCACTCAAGATGTGACGGTATTGGCCCCCATCGCAGATGGGGCTGTCGCCGTCGAGTGGGACAAGGCCACAGCGGCGGAATTGGCGGTGGCCGACCTCGAACGAGATCCAGAGGAGGGAGGCCAGTTTCTCGCGGTGCCGGCGAGTGCCGGCAAAGCGAAGAGCTACGCTGATTGGAGTAAAGATTTCTGTGGCTGGCTGTTTCGAACGCAAAAGGTCGAGTTGTTTAAGAGCCCCAGTACCAAGGAGGTGTCCAAACCAGGGGAGTCGGAACGAGACTTCCGAGTGCGGCTCCAACAGACTGGTCGGGAACAACGTGATAAAGGGGCTGATGCACTTCGTCAAAAATACGCCTCGAAGATTGCGACGCTTCAAGATCGAATCAGGCGGGCTGAATTGGCAAAGGAAAAGCAGCAGGCCGAATCACGTTCCAGCCAGGTCCAGGCGGCGATTTCTGTCGGAGCCTCCATCCTTGGGGCCTTTATGGGACGAAAGACGATCAGTGCCTCAAACCTCGGTCGAGCAACGACAGCGGTCAGGAGCGCAGGTCGAGTCCTGAAGGAGTCGAAAGATGTCGGTGTCGCGGAAGAGAACGTCGCTGCCCTCCAACAACAGCTCGCAGATCTCGAATCTCAATTCAAGTCAGAAAGTGAAGTATTGGCCTCGGCGACCGATCCATTGAATGAAAAGCTCGATACGATTTCTATTAAACTCACCAAGTCCAACATTGCTGTAAAGCTGGTTGCTCTCGCCTGGACGCCCCACTGGCGGGACAGCAATGGGCAGCTTACTGCAGCCTGGCAGTGAAACGAAGCCGTAGATGATCAGATGCTGCCGTAGGGCGTAAGCGATTTCTTAGGGCGCAGCTGTATTTCCTCTCCAGAGCCTTGCCTGAGTTCCTATCAAGTTTTGTCGTCTAAGTGCCGAAAAAGTAACGATTTGGTTTGTTCGCAACCCCGCCTCCAGGCGGTACAAGCGACGAATGACGACACATCTACCGGAACGACCAGCCATGCGATCAGTGCTCACCCCTATCTTGCGGCTTTGGCATGGCTTGCCCAAAGGCCATTCGTTGGACGGCGAGGCATGGTCTCGACGGCCATCGAAGAATTGTGCTGCTCCTGTGGATTCATGTCGAGGGCGTACGCTTGTTTGCGCTGCTGATGAGCCATCACGTATGGCTTGGCTTTTCGGACGACACGACTCTGGTTGGGCTTGCCGCACTGGTGGCATATCGGTGTTTGGCGCATCGAGTTGCATCCCCGTTCTGCCGGCCCTGGGGGGCGCCATTTAGTTTTCGGCTGAAAGGAGAACATCTGATGGAAGTTCATACGCTTGGTTATGATCGAAAGAAATTCTGGTCCGTGAAGAGTCGGCCAAGGATCGATTCTCGCCGAACCCTGGTGTTGCTATTCGGATCTTCCAGCCTTCTTGATTCAGCCGATCCTCTAGGCGAGCTGATCAACGACTATCCCGAATCGATCGTCATCGGATGCTCAACCGCCGGGGAAATTCTAGGAACTCAGATCTCCGACGAGAGTGTGAGTGCTGCAATTGTGCGATTCGCACATACCGATATTCGAATGGCCAGCGCACCCGCGCACTCAGCGGAAGGCTCCTTCACAGCCGGGCAAGAGATCGCTCGACAGCTGAGGGATTCACGTTTGAAAGGTATTCTCGTGCTTTCGGATGGCCTCAACGTGAACGGAAGCGAGCTGGTGCGGGGGCTGAATTCGCACGTCCCTTCCTCAGTCGTGGTCACTGGCGGGCTCGCTGGAGATGGCGACCGATTTCGCCGCACCTGGGTGCTGCAAGATCGTCGACCCGAATCAGGTTTTGTGACTGCAGTAGGGTTCTATGGCGATCGCATTCGGATTGGACATGGGTCGAAGGGTGGATGGGATCGATTCGGACCGGAGCGTCGTGTGACGAGGTCGAAAGGAAACGTCCTCTTTGAACTCGATGGTCGCCCTGCCCTTCAGCTGTATAAGGAGTATCTCGGGGAGCGCGCTGACGGCTTGCCGGCCACAGGTCTGCTATTTCCTCTCGCATTGCGCGCAAATCAAGCGGATTCCAAAAGTCTCGTTCGAACGATTCTTGCGGTGGATGAAGGCGAACAATCACTGACTTTTGCCGGTGATATTCCGGAAGGAGCGTTTGCGCGACTGATGAAGGCGAATTTCGATCGGTTGGTCCAAGGCGCCTCAGAAGCGGCTTCGTCCACAACACTGCCGGTTGACGTCGACTCGTCCACTCTCGCCATCGCGATCAGTTGTGTCGGGCGTCGACTCGTATTAGGAGAACGGACGGAGGAGGAAACTGAGGCGACGCTGGATGTGCTTCCCAAGGGGACGCAGCAGGTCGGATTTTACTCGTATGGGGAAATTTCTCCATACACGACGGGAGCCTTTGACCTTCACAATCAGACGATGACGCTCACGACCCTGAGCGAAGCGGCGTGAGTTCGTTATGCACCCCTTGCTGGCACGGCAACTGAAGCGGTTGGGTCTCGATGGAGGGCATCCAGCTCCATCGCCGGAGGTCTGGGGTGAGCTGCTGGAGAGAATCAGCCGGAGCTATCAGGAAGCCGATCAGGGGCATGCGCTGTTGGAACGGTCGCTTGCCCTCTCATCGGAGGAAATGCGGAACCTCTATGCGCAACTCAAACAATCCAGCGAAACTCAGCTGGCCCAGGAGCGTAACAAGCTCCAGGCGGTGTTGCATGCGCTGGGAGACGGACTCTGCGTTGTTGACGCGCTATGGAAGATTCAGATGATGAATCATCAAGCGGAGCAGTTGTTCGGAGAGACCGCTCAGGTGCTCGTAGGTCGCCCGGTGTATCGAATGATCTCTCCGGGGCCCGAGGAGTATCGAGAGGAGTGTTTGATCACCGATGCCATGCTGCCTACACTTGCTTCGGGCGAGCCCTATCGTACGGATGATGGTCTGCTGGTGACGGCAGCCGGCCAGCTCATCGCCATCTCCCTGGTGGTGACTCCGATGATCTCGGACGGAGTCGTGATCGGCGCCGTGCTCGTATTCAGAGATATTACTCGACAGAAACAGGTCGAGCGCGAACGCCAACAGACCGAGGGGGTCCTGCGGCGAATCCAAGCAGGATTATCTGAGTTGGCCAAGAGCCCACAAATCTATAGTGGCAACCTGCAAGATGCGTTTCAAACGGTTACGCGAGTAGCCGCGGAATGTCTTCACACGGAACGAGTCAGCATCTGGTTTTTTACCGGTGATCGATCGGCTATCCAATGTGCGGATCTGTATCAGCTCACAACTCGAGAACATGCACAGGGTGTGGCGTTGAGTGCCACCGATTACCCGAGATACTTTGGCGAACTTGATACTGAGCGCATCATCGCAGCTGATGATGCCCAGACGGATTCGAGAACAGCGGAATTTACGACGAGTTATCTGGCTCCACTTGGTATTACCTCCATGCTCGACGTGCCGATTCGCTCGGAAGGCAAGATGATCGGTGTCATCTGTCATGAGCACATCGGGCCCACACGGCGCTGGACTCTTGAAGAACAGCATTTCGCGGCATCCGTCGCCAATACCGTTGCCTTGGCCATTGAAGCTGCGGACCGACGAAAGATGGAACAGGCGTTACGAACCAGCGAAGGACGCCTCACGACGACGGTTCAGAGCACCAACATCGGAATTTGGGATTGGGATCTCAGCTCGAACGACGTTTATCTTTCGCCTGAATGGAAAAGGCAATTGGGGTATGAGGATCACGAGATCGACAATACGTTTCAAGAGTGGGAAAGCCGAATTCACCCCGAAGATCACGATCGTTCCCTCAGTGCCATCGAGGCGTATCTGAGCGGACAAGTCTCAGTGCTCGAAATCGAGCATCGTCTTCGCCACAAGGATGATTCCTATCGATGGATTCTTTCCCGCGGGACTATGATCAAGAATGAAGAGGAGCTGTCGTTCCGCATCGTGGGGATCCATATCGATGTGACCGATCGGAAAGCGGCAGAAGAACTCCTTCGACAAGCGAAGGAAGCCGCTGAAGCAGCCAGTCGGGCCAAGAGTCAATTCCTGGCCAACATGAGCCACGAAATTCGGACGCCCATGAACGGTGTGTTGGGAATGGCGGAGCTGTTGCTCCGCTGTGCCCTTGGCGATAAAGAACGTCATTTGTCTGAATCTATCCATCACTCCGGCACAGTCCTGCTCGCCATCATCAACGACATTTTGGACTTCTCAAAGATCGAAGCGGGCAAGTTACAACTGGAGACGACGCCTTTTGAGGTGCGGCGGACCATTCAAGAAGCGGTCGATTTGTCAGTGCCAGCCGCAGAAAAAAAGCACCTGAAACTTTCATGGAAGATTGATGACCATGTTCCTCTCTACCTACTCGGCGATCCAACGCGCCTGAGGCAAATTCTCGTCAACCTGGTCGGAAATGCCGTCAAATTTACAGAGCGGGGACTGATTGAGGTGTCGGTGATGCCTGAGCGTCAAAAGGGGGAGCAGTATGGATTGTCGGTCTCGGTGCAAGACACCGGCATCGGCATCTCTCTCGAGGCTCAGACGCATATTTTTGAGGCCTTTTCGCAAGCCGATGGCTCAACGACGCGGAAGTATGGTGGGACGGGTTTAGGACTGGCGATCGTTAAGCAACTCGTCATCCTGATGGGGGGAGATATCGAGCTCCAAAGCGCTCCTGAAGAGGGGACCAGGTTCAGGTTTACCGCGTATTTCAGGCGATGTGACATGGCTCAGAAGCTTTTCCCGTCACCGGCCACTCGGACTGTCGGTGAATCTACACCCACCGACCATCGGTCACCTGGTCCAACGGCAGTGCGGATTCTGCTGGTCGAAGACAATCCCGTGAATCGTGAGGTTGCCTGCGGCATGCTGGAAACGCTCAATTGTCGCATCGATACAGCTGAAAACGGGAAAGAAGCGGTGGTTGCCCTTGAGACAACCGAATATGCGCTAGTGTTTATGGATTGCCAGATGCCGGAGATGGATGGATTGACTGCGACTCGGTTGATCAGGGAACGTGAGGCGAACGCTGAAAAACCAGCGAACAACACTATGGGTTGTCCCAGGCGTAGAGTGCCGATAGTCGCTTTGACAGCACATGCCATGCAGGGAGACCGAGAACTCTGTCTCGCTGCAGGCATGGATGATTACCTTACAAAACCATTTACTCTGGCGCAACTTGAACAGGTCCTAATCCGATGGTTTCCTAGGAACGACGCGGAGAAGAGCGAAGGAGATGGCGCATCGGCGACGCCATCGGAGAAGCCAATGGGCGGTGATCAGCCGATTATTGTCTCAAGGGAAGGTAAATTTGATGGCTCAATGGCTGAGCCTGCGGTCATTGATCGATCGGCTTTAGATGCTATCCGGGCTCTGCAGCGCCCTGGACACCCTGACATCGTCGCTAGAATTGTGTCGCAGTACGTCGAGACGTCACGGGAGATGGTCGATCGGATACGCCGGGCGGTTCTCTCGAAGGACGCCGCTGAGTTGCGCGCCTCCGCACACCGTCTGAAATCGAGCAGCGCTCAACTGGGGGCGTTAGCGTTGGCTGCAAACTGTCGAGAGTTGGAAATGATGGGAGCAAGTCAACAGCTTGATCGAGCAGGAGAAGTCTTGGGCCAGTTCGACCAACGCTACAAGGCTGCTTGCGCTGCGCTTCAAGAAGAGTTGGCGAAAGCGAGATTGGCGGCATGACACACGAGCGTCGCCCAACGGTTCTCATCGTCGATGATGATACTGTCGCCCGGCTTCTGGCTCGTGAGGCGCTTGAACAGTCCGGCTGGTCGGTCGAAGAAGCAGAAAATGGGCGACTTGGTGTGGAGTCGTTCATCCGGCATCACCCTGATCTGGTGCTGCTGGACATCATGATGCCGGAGATGGATGGGTTCACGGCCTGTGCCGAGTTACGGCGATTACCGGAAGGCAAGCATACGCCCGTGCTGATCATGACAGGACTGGAGGACTATCAGTCGATTACCCAGGCGTACGATGTTGGAGCGACTGATTTTATCGTCAAGCCGATCAATGGTCTCTTGCTGGGACATCGGGTCCGTTACATGTTACGAGCCGGCCAGGCCATGCAGGACCTACGTGATAGTCAGGTCAAGTTAGTTCAGGCTCGAGATGCCGCTCTTGAGGGTGCGCGGCTCAAGTCAGAGTTTCTTGCCACCATCAGCCATGAAATTCGAACTCCGATGAACGGGATCATCGGCATGGATGAATTGTTGCTTGAGATGGACCTGACACCAGAACAACGAGACTGCGCAGAAACGATTAAAATCTCCGCCAAGGCGTTGTTGGACATCATTAACGATATTTTGGACTTTTCTAAATTAGAATCAGGCCGGGTCACGCTCGGTCGAGAAGAGTTTGCAGTTAAAGCGGTCATAGAGAGTAATCTAGAACTATTCAAGGAACGGATCAAAGAGAAGGGCATCTATCTCCATTACGAAATTGCAGCCGCAGTCCCGTCGAAACTCTATGGCGATCCGGCTCGACTCGGACGCCTTCTCAGGGTCCTCCTTAGCAACGCCGTGAAATTCACTGAACGCGGGGAGATCTGTGTGCAGGTCCACCCTTGTCCTCAGTCGACGAGCGGAGAGAGGATACAACAAGGGAAAGATGCCAACCCTATCCGATTTAGCGTGAGAGATACCGGGATCGGGATTGAAAAGTTCGATGTCGATCGATTGTTTCAACCGTTCGTGCAAGCTGATGGGTCCTATCGACGTGCATATGGTGGGATGGGTCTGGGGTTGGCGCTCGCCAAGCAACTTGTCGAGCTCATGGGCGGGGCGATGGAGTTCAAGAGTGAGATCGGGAAGGGAAGCACATTTTGGTTTGACCTTTCACTTGATCACGTCGTTGACGGTGGCTCCCCAGCAAAGTCTCTCTGTGCCTTGGTGTGCGTGAAAGAAGCCGTCAGTCGCGCGGTCCTTCTGAGAACATTGGAGCGTCTCGGGTATCAAGTTCACAGTATTGAGGCGGCTAAGGAACTCCAGAATTTTGGGCGGGAATTGGCTCCGAATCTCTTAATTGCGGAAATCGAATTGTTTCGATCAGCGCCAGAACTTGCCTGCGTGCGTCAGGTCAAAGAGCGCTTCTCACAACTTCACGTTATTGGGCTCCGGGACGATTCTTCATGCAGTGGTGCTCCCTCACGCATGCCGTTTGAGATCAGCGGGTATTTAGAAAAGCCTTTGACCGTCGAAGCAATCAAGGCTGCTGCCGGAGTGGGTGGTTCAGACGCTCACGCTCAGTAACCTACCTCCCAAGATCTCCACGCCGCGCCACTTCCGCGACAAACTGTTTGTCGGGTTGGTGGAGGAGGGTGAGTCTGCCTCGGTCAGTGCTTCTTGTCCTTTTGCATGATCTTATCGGTCCAAGCCAGCAAAATGGCAGAAGCCAAGAAGGTCATATGGATGAAGATCTTCCATTTCAGATGCTCCGGATTCTCATTGGCCACGTCTACAAACCCTTTGAGCAAGTGAATGCTGGAAATCCCGATCAATGAAGCGGCGAGTTTGATCTTGATGGTGCCGGGATCAACGTGAGTGAGCCAGTCAGGTCGGTCTGGATGGTGCTCCAAATCTAGTTTGCTGACGAAAGTGGCGTACCCCCCGATGACGACCATGGTCAACAAATTGGCGACCATCGTCACATCAATCAACCCTAGGACTCCGAGCATGAATACAGTTTCTTCCATCTTGTTGATATGGGTCACCATTTCCCAAAGCTCGTGGAGAAACTTGTACGCATAGAGTAGTTCCGCCACGATAAGACCAGCATAGAGCGGGGCTTGAATCCATCGGCTGGCAAAGACGACGCTCTCAAAAAAGGCCTCGACTTGATTGCTGGCAGAGTGAGATATCTTAGGCGAAGGTATTGTCTCTTGGGTGTTTGATGAACGAGAGTCTGACATACGGGCCTCCTGACTACAGCGCGATGTATCCTAGTCAGTGAGGCCTAGACTGTCAATTCAGTTTCCACCGTCGTGAGGTGTAGAAGGGTGGGCGGAAGCGTCCGATGGCCTTACGGGGGGTCTGCCGACAAACTTGCCAAGTCTCTCGCTAAGCTGGACGCGCGATCACAGGCATCCTTGATCTGTTCCGCACAACGGTGAGGCGCTTCGTCAGCCGGCAACCGGGCGAGTAGGATGTCCGTGAATCCATTGATAGAAGTAAGCGCATTGTTTAAGTCATGAGCCAGTTTGGGCAATGATGGGGGCGAGGCTGCGATGGGGAAATGAGACTGCGCTGTTTCAGTGTGTATTTTCGATGAACGGACTCTGATCAAGGCACTTTGAATCGTGAGGGTGAGTTCCTCTGGTAAGAGTAGAACGTTGGGCGGTGCCTCGTGCGCGCCGGCTTGAACCGCCTCAAGCAGTAGGGCCATATCCCCCGATTCTGTAAAGGCAACCACCGCGCTAGAAGGGGCGGTTCTACGAAGAATACGAACGGCATCCGGTCCACTACTGTCAGGAAGCACCAGGTCCGTAAGCACCACGGCGACCTCACGATTGTCGAGATAATTCAATCCTTCCTGAAGAGAGGATACTACTTGAGGGGTGGGTGCGGCTGAAAAAGACTTTGCGAGAACATCTTGGAACCTCTGAACCAGAGCCTTCTTTGGCTCGATAAGAAGGAGGGAGATCGAGTTTGACACCGATGCGGACATAAAAATCCATGACTGCGATTAGGTAGAGCTGTTCGGCATCAATCCGACAGGACTAGATCCGGTGTCCGCCAATCATGAGAACGGACTCGCTTCTTTCTTATCGGAATTATCCTTTCAACTCTTAACCCTTTGGACTATGTGCAGGTCATCATTAAGGAGCGAGGTGAAGCTGCGGAGAGCATAGGAGGGTGTCGGTGGATCTGCGCGATCAGACTCTCTGCGGTGAGTGTTGTGTCCTGCGGCATTCATGCTATCTACGTGAAGAGATAAACATTGATGCCAAGCGTCCAGGTTATTCGGGACTAGTCCGCATCTATGGATAAATGCCGGCCTGAGCTTTTGAAACTTCCTGCATAGAAAGCCGCAATCTGCGATCGACGTCCAATATTCAATTTGGAATAGATATTGGCGAGGTAGTTCTTCACGGTCTTTTCGCTAAGACGCAGGTCTTGAGCGATCTCTTTGTTCGTGAGCCCTTGCGCGACCAACGGTAATAAACGTTGCTCCTGGGGAGAAAGGAGCGGACGCTTCGAATGCCCAGGTTCGCGATACACATTCTTCAGCCATCCCAATGTTTGGCCTGTTAAACGAGGGTCGATGAACACCTGGCCGGCGGCCACTCCACGAATAGCGCGGATGAGCGCCTGAGAGGCGATGTCTTTCAGGATGTACCCATGAGCCCCGGCGAGAATCGCTTCGAGCACCGTATGATCATCGGCAAAGCTCGTCAGGAAGAGCACGCGAGTTTGTGGACATTTCACAAGAATTTCACGAGCCGCGTCCACTCCGCTGCCATCAGGCAAACGGATGTCGAGGAGAATAAGATCGGGTTTGAACCGGAAGCAAAGTTTTTTGGCATCCTCCATCCGCATGCCCTGACCCACAACGTTCATCCCCGGTGTCAGATTGAGGACTGCCCGAAGTCCGATGCGCACCACCTCGTGATCATCCACGATGACCACTCGGATCGATGGAGCCTTATTCATAGACGGCTCCCTTCTTCAATGGAACGTCAACCGTAATGATCGTTCCTCGACTCGGAGTGCTTTGAAGCGTAAAGGTGCCACATACACGTTGCGCCCGAGCAGCCATGTTGCTGAGCCCATGACCGGTGGGTCGCCTACGGGTTTGGACAAAGCCGAGACCATTGTCGCCGATGACCAAACGGATGGAGTTGTCGATTAAGGTCAGCTGTACCCATCGACGGGAGGCGTGCGCATGGCGCATGCTATTGCTCAAGGCCTCTCGCACGATATTGAGAAGTTGTTCGGCCAGCTGCGGAGTAATGAAAGAAAGGACGGGGCTCTTGATGTCCAGTTCCGGCGCTGTATCACCGGTTCCTGTCGTCGAAATGATGAGTTGATTGAGCGCCAGTCCAAAATCAACTTCCCCGGGAGTGCGCTTTATCAACAAGGCGATAAAGCGGCGAACATCGACCATGAGATTGTTCAGCTGGTGAATCGCTCGACTCATATGCAGTTTTGATCGGCGAGCGGAATGTTTCATGGCCAGCTTTCCCGCCTCCAGTTGCATGCCCACCGCATACAGCGCTTGCAGCAGATTGTCGTGAAGGTCACGACTCAGTTGCTCTCGCTCTTCAATCGCGAGCTTGCGCTCGGTAATGTCTTGAACTGCGGCCAGGAGCAGCGGCCCTTCGTGGCCGGATAGCTCGATACGTGTCGCTTTGACCAGAACCCAAATGATTTCTCCAGATTTCCTGATATAGCGCTTTTCATAGGTGTAGTTCGATCGAACGCGTCGAAAGAATTCATCGGTCAGTATGATGTTGGCGGAAAGATCTTCAGGGTGCGTGTACAGGGCATAGGTGCTTCCGATAATCTCCTCCTCTTCGTACCCCGTCAGTTCACACATGGCCCTGTTGGTGCTGATTGCGCGCCAGTTCTCATCGAGGATGCACAGACCGACCGGGGCCTCAGCGACGAAGCGCTGGAGCCTGAGTTCGCTCGCGCGTAACGCTTCTTCGGCTCGCTTGTGTTTGGTGACGTCTCGGAACGTCCAAACACGGCCCACGATTTCTCTATCGAGAATCTGTGGTCGTGAGTGACGCTCGAAGATTCGGCCGTCCTTGAAGTGCAACACATCAAAACTTTCATTGGCGGGGCGTGCGTACAGTTCCCGGACCTTGTCCAAGAAGGCTTGCGGATCTTGTAATTGGTCCATAACGGACAGAAGCAAGGCGTCGTCGTCTTGGCAGTCGGCCAATTCATCAGGGATGTTCCAAAGTGACAAGAAACGTTGATTGGCGCTTGTCACCTTCCCCTGTCGATCGACGATGAGAAGGCCGTCTGCGACGGAATTCATGGCTGCTTGCAGAAGCGAATGGGAGCGCTTCCGATCGTCGATGTTCTGAATGACCGCAATCAAATAGGCCTGATCGCTGGAGCTGGTGTGCACGAGAGATACGGTCAAGTCGACCCACACCCAGGTGTGGTCGACCCGGCGATAGCGCTTTTCCATCGAGAACGAGTGACGCTTTCCTTCCAGCAGTTCAGCGAGATAGGCGAGATTCGCCTGGATGTCGTCTGGGTGGGTCAAGTCTTGAAGATTCCGTTCGAGCATCACTTCCGATGAGTAACCTAGGATCTCGCATACGTGGGGATTCACTCGGAGAAACTGACCATCAAGTGTCAGCTGAGCGATCCCTACTCCTGCATGCTCATACAGCGCTCTCCAGCGAGCCTCATTTTCTCGAACGTGTGACTCGATGAGGCGGCTCTCAGTCATATCGCGCATGATGCAGCCGACGGTGCCCACGCCTCCTTCACTCCCTGGGATGTACGTGAGAATCCCTGAAAAGTGTCGCCTATTCCCACTGAGTAACATGCTGTAGTCGACTGCGGCAGTTTTTCCGGTTGCGATGACACGGCGAATCGTTTCCACATACTGGGCGCCGATTTCAGGTTCGAAGACGTCGGTTATGCGCCTCCCGAGGAGCTCGAGTTTAGGTAGGAGCAGATTTCCCTCGTTACAAGTCCAGACGTTGAGATATCGTCCATCTTGATCGAATTCGAAGGCGAGGTCATCGAGCGCATTCAAGAATGAGCGGAGACGAGCTTCGCTCATGAGCTTGGCTTCCTCCGCTCGTTTGAGGTCGGACTGATCCACATAGAGGCCGACGGCAAGTGAAAGTTGCTCGAACTCGTCGTAGACAAAGACGGGCCAGAGGAGAAGGTCGAGCACTTGACCGTCCTTGCGTTGACGACGCAATTCTATAGGGCTGGTCAATTCTCCGCGTATCCCCCTTTCCCACAAGGCATCAGCCATGGCCTCTTCACCCGCTTGCACATAGGGGAGTTCACGTCCGAGCACTTCCTCTTCAGACCAGCCGAAGAGGTGGGTTGCCGCTTGATTCCAACTGAGGACTCGACCTTCTCGGTCGAGGCTGACAAGTGGGAGCGCCGACTCATTCACGAGGGTACGGAGTAGCCGAGAGGTTTCCTGCAGCTGTTTTTCAGTCCGCTTTCGTTCCGTGATATCTTCACAGACCACCAGCACGAGGATCATCCCCGTATGATCGTGAACTGCTCTCGCTCGCTCCTTCACCCATAACCGGGTTCCATCTTTTCGGATCTTTTGAGTTTCCCATTCCCACAGCGTGTACGGGCTTGCTACGCAAGCCGTAAGCCGTTCCAACACGGGTCGGCGATCACTCAAATCGAATACCTCCAAAATCGATTGACCGATAAGGTCCTCTTTTTGGTACCCGAGTTGCTCCGCTCCAAAACGATTCACCGACAACACGATCCCGTCGGAGGCGAGGGTGAAATACATGAAGGGATTGTGTTCATAAAGGGATTGATACCGCTGCTCACTTGCCTTGAGCGCTGACTCCGCCTGCTGTCTCCGCGCGACTTCTTGTTTGAGCTCAATGACGGCCCGTTCTAGCCCTGCTGTTCGCTCGCGCACATGGGCTTCGAGCGTTTCGTGCATGGCTTGCTGAGCCAGCTCTGATTGCTTGCGCGAGGTGATGTCTTCCACCGTCCCGACCATGCCTGATAGCGATTCGTTTTCCCTGCAAAGAGCGCGGCCACGGCATACCACCCATCGTGTGTCCCCATGTGGAGTGATAATGCGGTGTTCAATGAGGTAGAAGGTCCGCTCGTCGACGGCCGTCGTGATGGCAGTGCTGAGCCGTTGGCGATCGTCGGGATGGACGAGCGCAAAGAATCCTTCGTATGTTCCAACGAACGATCCCGGACGTAGGCCGAAGATTTGTTCGGTTTCCACCGACCAACGGACACGGTTCGTATCGGCTTCCCACTCCCACGTTCCGACGTGGGCTGCCTCAAGCGCAGATGCTTGTGCAAGTCGACGGTCCTGTTCGGATTGAGCCAAGGCCTGCTGTAGCTCATGCACCTGCTGCCGCAAACGAGTCAGCTCAGCGGATAGGATGCCGTCGATGCCAGACGGAGAATTCATATGGAGTGAACCTCCGGTGTTAGGCCGAACGAAACAGTGGAGCAAGCCCATTCCCTCGTACGGGCCGGCCACGAGTTCGCACGGCAATCAGGGGAATAGCACAGAGCGGAGTAATCCTACAATACCAGAGCAGGGTACGAGAAGGTGCTTCAAGGAATGGCGATGAACAACGGCTAGAGGAGCCTGAATAGGTTAAAGCTTTGGGCTCCGCGTAAGGGAAGGCACATGGCTTTCTTTCATGAACCAGGCAACGGCTTCCGTTCGGCGTTTCACATGGAGCTTATCGAAGATATTTGCCAGGTAGTTTTTTACCGTCTTGTCGCTCAAGCGGAGATGGCCGGCGATCTCCTTGTTCGTCTTCCCTTCCGCCAACAGGGGCAGAATGAGACGTTCTTGAGGCGACAATCGAGTGACACCCTGGGAATTCACGCCCAGGTGCGAACTGGTGCGGATCCAATGAAGCGCCCGCTGGGTCACTCGTGGGTCGAGGTAGCCATGGCCAGAGGCCACAGTACGAATGGCACGAATGAGGTCATCCATTCGCACATCCTTGAGGACATAGCCATGGGCTCCGTTCTGGACGGCAGCCATCACTGTCGCGTCTTCGGCATAGCTGGTGAGGACGAGAATACGAAGCTTTGGCGCGACAGCCAGAAGCCGTCGGCAGGCCTCCGTGACGGTGGCATCGGGAAGTTTCACGTCCAGCAGCACCATGTGCGGGGTGAGGCGCTCAACGAGCGCGACACCATCCGCGACAGTTCCAGCCTCACCCACAATCGTCATATCCGGTTCGAGGTGAAGCAGGGCACGCAGGCCTCTACGGACCATCTCGTGATCATCAATGAGAACGATGCTGGTTTGTGGCTGTTTCATACGGAAGTCAGTATAGGTTCTAATGAAAATTCTGCCGTCACGTGCGTGCCTCCCCCGGGCTTGGAGTGAACGCGTAATGATCCTCCGAGTTTTTTGGCCCGAGATTCCATGTTGGTGAGCCCGTATCCACGTGGCTGTCCGACGGCCAGGGAGAATCCAATCCCGTCGTCCTGTATCGCGACTCGAATCCTCGTGTCTTTCATGCGTACAGAGACCGTCGCGCAAGATGCATGGGCATGGCGGGCACAATTGCTCAGGGCCTCCCGTGCAATATTCAGAATCTCCCGCTCCTCCTCATTCGTGAGCACTTCAAGAGCGGTGCGTTGAAGCTCCAACTTTACGCGTAGTTGGCCTGTTTGCTCATAGGTCGTGCGCAACGTATTCAGCTCAGAAGATAAATCAAATTCCTGAACGGTGCCGGACTCTAATTCACGGATCATACTCCGGACCTCATGGATCAGTTGGTTGATCTGAGTAATCATTCGTCCAGTAGATGATTTGTCTTCCTGATTATTATCTTGCCTGATTTTTCGATTAGTTTCAATACTGAGCCCAATGGCATACAGGGACTGCAGTACGCAGTCATGCAGGTCTCGACCGATACGGCTGCGATCTTCTAAAAGCCTGTGCAACCGCTGCTCAGTCGCCTTGAATACGGTCGTGAGTTCACCTGCGCAAGGCTCCAAACGACTGGTGTGAAAGGATTCTTTCACTGGCTGAACTGACTGGGAGAGTGAGAGCGCTGACATCGACCGAAGCCCCCCATTCAACAACTGAAATCTTGCTTTTCCCTCAGTCACGTTCGCGTCCTCCTTTTGTGTTAGCTGCCTACTGAATTGTTAGCGAATTCAAGTCCAGCAGGAATAACGACACCTTTTACCGCAGGGTGACCAGGAAATCACCTGGCGGACCCGCCAGGTGACGTTTGTGCTCTATGGTGGAACCATCTGCCTCCTTCATTAGATATTTGGCCTGCCCATTCGGCCCTAGTTAACTCACGTTGAAAGGAGGCAGTCATGCCAGTCTCAGTAATTTCTGAGAAAAGAGGAGTTGCGTTTTACGAAGGAGAATTTCTCGTTAAGACGCTCGACACACAAGAGGAGCTAACCCAGGCCTACCAATTGCGGCATCGAGTATTTGCAGACAAACTGAGGTGGGTGCCACCGACAGAGGATGGCCAAGAGATGGACATGTATGACCTGTGGGGTTCATCGATTGGACTTGTAGATCATGAGGGCAAGCTTCACGGCCTGGCAAGGCTCTTGCCCTCGTCCGGACCTTTCATGCTTGAACAGGATCTACGACTGCTGTTACCGCCGGATCACACCATGAGAAAGGAGCCTGACACGGCGGAGATTACAAGGCTAGCTATTGATCCGGACATCAAGGATAAGGGGCTATCCGCTCGACTTATGCATATCCTTATCAAGGGCGCTTACCATTGGGCGATGGAACATGATGTCCGATATTTCTACTTGGAAGTCGACCATCGCTTCTTTAATGTGCTTAATGCCATAGGCATTCCATGCAGTCCGCTGGGTCCGCCGGTCGCACTCCCTCCGGCTGGAACTCTCTCGATTGCTGCCATGATGGACATCGTGAGATGCGAAGCGGTTCTTGGTAGGAAACGACCGGCGGTCATGGAATGGATGTCGACTGTCACGACGACACAAGGGGAAATCAAAAAGCGGACAACAGCGGAGCGTATGAGATTAACCCCATGCTGGACGGTCCTATCGACCATAGGTGTACCGGGGGAAGCGCAGAGCTATGCATCTGTGTGATCTTAATGCCCCGTGATCAGTGCGGCGAGAGTTTGAATGGTACAGCTCAGCCTAAGCCAAGTTGGGAAGCCCGTGTTGAACGGCGAAAGCAACCGCTTGGGTTCTAGACGTCACATCTAGTTTGGAGAAGATACTCTCCACATGGAACCGTATCGTGCGTTCGCTGACACCCGTGATTTGCGCAATTTCCCAATTAGTTTTCCCATCTTTCATCCAGTTCAGGATTGTGACTTCCTTTGGAGAGAGTTTGTTGACGCACTTGCTGGTCACGCACGCAGTCTTTGACGTGGATCTCATAAGGGCTAGGTGGAGGTGTTGTCCAAGATAATCTACAAATTTCACATACTGGCCATGCTGAGCGGGCTCGCCTCCGGCAAATGCGAAGAATGACGTGACTCCGCAGGATGGATCCAACGAGCCAACCGTCACGCCGTCACTAAGTCCGAATGACGTTGCAGTTTCTACAAACTCCCTTTCTTTATCCGATTTTACATCGGCATAGACTTGGTTCCACACCTGGGTTTTTTGGGATCGCACCAAGGCATGGAGAACCGGATCAATTTTCCCATATCCATTCTTCCAGTATTGAAAAAGCCATATTTGCGGGAAGTTGACGTTCAGAACGTCGGAAAACCCCTCGAATGCACCATCAGCACCTAATCGAACAAGCCCTCCGATCAGCCGGTCGAACGGGAGAAATTTTTTGGTTCGTATGAGGACATTTTTCACGTCTTGGGGAGTCTCAGCTAGGGTAGCATAGTGCATGACCTCGATAAAATTTTGAAGGTCGGTCTTGGATGACTCTTCAAAAATATGAGCAGGGAAAGGAAGGATCGCGGTGTCCATGGAGTGGACTCTCCATATAGGTTAGCAACAAGAGGCGCAAATTATAACAAGATTTCAGAGGAAAAATATAGAGTTCTCGATGCATGTATCAAGGACACCTCAGAATAAAATGGATCTAGCCGAATGTACCTAGTCTTGGGAACGTGATCAGTATCATACTAGTTCCGTTTGCCATTTGCAGAGCCTGAGTATGGTCAAATTCTACAGATTATCCGCATGGTGCTGTCTAGTAATATTGATGGACTCAGTGGATGCCTCTGCACAGGCGATAAGATTCCAACCTCAAGGAGCGGCGGCGGCTGGGCAGGGGAACGCATTTGTGGCCCAGGCTGACGATCCGTCAGCCGTCCATTTCAATCCCGCAGGTTTGACGCAGGTTAAAGGAATTCAGAGTCATTTTGGGACAACTATCATGGGCGGTTCGATCAAGTTCAAGGGGCCAACCGGAATCGATGGCCGTGGAGATCTTGGCGACAGTGTTTCCACGCCCCTGCCCAGTCACTTTTACGTGAGCGCCAATCTCAAAGCGCTTGGTGCAATGAATCTCTCCTCTCTGACCATCGGAATAGGAGCGAACGCTTCATTCGGTTCGAACACTCGTTACCCCATGGACATCCCTTTCAATACCGCCATCACGTCGGCCGCACTCCCACTACTCGCCATCAAACCCACGATTGCGTACAAAATCAACGACGATCTATCTGTGGGGATAAGCGCCGATATTTACACTTTCGCGAGCTTTCTTGGTGAGGGGCATGGGGAACAGAAGCAAGTCAGTGCAGGAACCCTTGGAATTCCAGCCGGAGCGTCGGTCGAACTGAACGGCACGGGGACCGGTGCTGGTGTGACCGCCAGCCTGCTCTATTTTCCCATGAGAAATAGAGCCGGTAAACCGATCATGTCCATCGGGGCGGTCTATCGCTCGCAGGCGGTTGTACCCTTAAATGGCGCACTTTTGGTCAATGGAGCCAAGATCGCCGATGGTTCTGCCGACCTTGTGCTACCGCAAATATTTACCGGTGCGGTGGCCATCTGGCCGGTGCGTACCAGTGAGAGGGAGTGGAAAGTCGAACTCGACGTCGAGTATGTGGGATGGAGTTTGCACAGGAATCTTGACGTCCGCCTTGCCGGTGGGGCTACGATTCCTCAGCCGAGAGAGTGGAAGAACGTTCCGGTGATCGCCCTTGGAACTGAGTATAAGTGGTTTAATCCCCCGTGGCTGCCGCATTGGGAAGTCGCAGTCCGGTCAGGATATACGTATACGGAGGATCCGGTTCCAGATAGGACCTTTAATCCCGGCACGATTTCGTTGCCTGCTCATACCCTCTCTTTGGGTGTGGGATTTCTCTGTAAAGGAACTGGACGATTCCTCGGGTTAATCCCTTGCAGTGGACAGTCGGCATTGTGGCCCAAAGGGATCGGACTCGATCTGGCCTATCAGGAGTGGTTTTATGAATCGCGGACCGTCACAGGGAATCTTAATCCGACCGTCGACGGGACCTATCATGCCTTCGTGCATTTAGGAACATTCAGTTTGCGATATCTGTTCTAGGTCGTTCGCCGCTATTAGGATAGAGTCTTACGAAGGTTCATGATAGTTTCAGCACTGAGCCCGGCTTCCTGAAGAGCGTCGTCACTGGCTGAAATCAGCTTGTTTAGACTGCCGAACCGATTCAAAAGTTGATTGCGCCGAATCTCTCCGATTCCGATGACCTGATCCAGTTTGGAGGTGACCAGTGATTGACCACGAAGTTTTCGATGGAATGTAATCGCGAAGCGATGAGCTTCATCGCGGATGTGTTGCAACAGGTGAGTGGCTGGGGCGGTAGCGGTGAGAGAGATCGGGTTTTTTCTTCCAGCAAGAAAGACCCGTTCCTGCTTCTCTCCTCGAGCCTTGGCCAAACCAAGAATCGGGAGGTCCTGTCGTCCAACTTCCTTCAGCCCTTCAATAGCAGCAGCCAGTTGCCCGAGTCCTCCATCGATTAAGACTAAATCCGGCCGAGCCAAATCTTCCGTGGTTCGATTTGGTTCACCGGTGGCCCCTCGGTATCGACGCATGACCACTTCTTTCATGCTGGCAAAGTCATTGGCCCCCTGGACCGTCTGGATTTTGAATCGACGGTAGTCCGACTTTTTCATTTCTCCGGCTTCCCACACGACCATCGAAGCGACAGATTGGTTTCCCATCGTATTTGAGATGTCGAATCCTTCAATCCGACGAGGGGGGCGATCAAGACGGAGCAACCGTTTGAGCTCTTCACAGGCTTGCCGCCCGAGTTCTTCATCCCGTAGATGATCTGCGACGGCCGACGCCGCATTTTCTTCAGCCAGCAAGACCAACTCATGCTTTGCCCCGCGTACGGGTGCCAGGACGCGGACGGCCTCTCCGCGTTTTTCAGACAGCCATTGTTCGATCAGCGCGACGTCCTCCAAGTCGGCCGGGACCAGGACTTCTCGAGGAGGCTGGCCATCTTTGTTGTAAAATTGTTCGATCGCGGCCCGAATGAGCTCGTGATCTGAGGAATCCGCTGATTGGGGCCAGAAGAAGTCCTTCCGTCCGATCAGCAATCCTCCCCGCACGAACAGGATCTGGAGGTCCACGGCGGCTCCTCGCCGTGCAAGCCCAAGCACGTCCTGATCGGTGGCAGAGGTTTGGGTAATACGCTGCTTCTCCAGCATCCGTTCGATCTTGAAGAGACGATTCCTCAAGCGTGCCGCTTCCTCAAATTCCTCCCGTTCCGCCGCCCCTTCCATTTTAGCGCGAAGGTCGTCGAGCAGCTCGCGGTCGCGCCCTTCCAGAAATTGGCGGACCTGTTTGACGATCTGATGGTACTCGTCCCTTGATTGGTTCCCGGTACAGGGGGCCATGCAGCGCTTGATTTCAAACTCAAGACAGGCCCGTTCGGCAGTTCCGTTGATGTCGATGGTGCAGGTGGCCAGGGGGAAGACGTGTTTGATCACTTTCAAGGTCTCGCGCAGGGCGTTCGCCGGCGTATAGGGGCCGTAGTACAGAGCCCCATCTTTCTGGACGCGACGCACGATGGAGAGTCGTGGAAAATCTTCCTTGATTGGCAGTCGCACATAGGGGTACTGCTTGTCATCCCTCAACACGATGTTGAAACGTGGTTTGTGGCGCTTGACCAGGTTGCTCTCCAGTATCAGGGCTTCGAGCTCGGACCTGGTCACCATTGTCTCCAGGTCGGCTACCTGGCCGACGAGCAGGCTGGTCTTAGCGGAATGGTCCGTGCCTTTTAGGAAGTAGGATCGGATACGATCGGCCAACACAGCCGCCTTCCCAATGTACAGAATCTCGCCTTGTGAGTTCTTGAACAAATACACACCTGGATGGCGCGGAAGATGGTCGAGTTTGGAACGAAGCGTGTCAGGGATCATACGTCAACCGTCGCTCGCTACGAGTAAGGATGCCAGGAGTCGGCGCAATAGTTTGTCTTGTTCACAAGGAATAGAAAAGGAGCGACGAGGATCTACTTCAGTCCACGAACGAACGATGGACTGAATGTCCCGCGCGCAACTTCGGCCACCGGCCCTTTCATGGTCAGGCTGAAGTCTTGCCCCACGCTGATGTTCAAGGCGCCACCCGGCATCTTCACAGTGACGGGACTTTTCACCAATCCCAAACGCACCGCGGCGCTGGCTGCTGCGCAAGATGACGAGCCGGAGGCCTGCGTCTCTCCGGCGCCTCGCTCCCAAATCATGATGAAGAGTTTCTTTGGACCGGTTGGGACAGCTAGTTGCACGTTGGTCCGCTTCGGGAATAGGGCATGATTCTCTAAGGCCGGGCCAAGCGTCACCAGGTCTTCCCGCGACCAGGACTTGCCGGCCGGTCTAAAGACCACGCAATGAGGATTGCCGACACTGACGCCAGTGAAAGTCAGCGACTGCCCCGCGGCGTTGATGGGCTGCTGAATCAACTCCGGTACACCGAGCGAACAGGGGAGCGACTTTGGAGCGAATGTCGCTTTCCCCATCTCGACCGTAGCGGTACTGGCGTCTCCATGCCGGTCCACATGCAACTCAATGGTGACCAATCCTCCTTTTGTCTCAACCGTAAAGCGCTTCTTCTTTGTCCGGCCCGTGGCGCGGAGATAGCGGGCAAAGATTCGAAGCCCATTTCCTGATTTTTCCGCTTCACTGCCGTCCGGGTTGAAAATGCGAAGACCGAAATCGGCTTTCCTTGACGGAGCCAATGCCAAGATGCCATCACTGCCCAGTCCCCAATTGCGGTCGCAAATCAACGTGATAGTTTTGGGTGTCAGCTTAAACGTTAGATCATCGGGATCCATCACGAGGTAGTCGTTGCCAAGCCCGTGTCCGCGGAAAAAACCGTTCTTCATCTCGCTTGTCCTCCTGATTTGGGAAACTCATCCGATAGTTATACGGAAGAAGGTACTTCGGGGGGCGTCACATCGTCAATGTGGAGAGCCGATGGACGCTGCGATGATGGATGCGACAGCATAGGGAACTAGACGATGTTCACTCCAGCCGGCCGTTCGATCAACTCGATCTCGTAGCCGTCCGGCGCATCGATGAAGATGAATCGGCTCCCGGAGGAAGTGTTCGTCGGGCCATCTGTGATTGGAACCCCTTGAGCAGTGAGTGCCGTGATCGTCTCGTCGAGGTGTTCGACTTGGAAAGCCAGATGGACGAGATCCTCTTGGACCTTGACTGGTCCGCTCGGAGGAAAACTGGTCAATTCGATCAGTTCCTCACTATTGGGCACTTTCAGGAACGCCAGGTGGGATCCGCGCGGCGAAGTTTTCCTCTCAATAACTTCCAGACCCAGGACGGTTGTGTAGAACCGGATGGTTTCGTCTAAATCGCTCACTCGCATTCTCGTATGGAGCAGCTTTTTGACCCTCATGATACCCTTCCTTACACTGGGATATAGCACACGTCAACTCATGGAATGACCGCGTAGCCCCAGATGGTTGCATTCATCTCTACCCGTCGACAATTGATTCTGAGGCTCTGGCCGGTCCCGCCGTCTTACGTAGGAGTATCTCAGCGCTGTTAGGGATTAGGAAGTTAGGCATAGGGCCGATTTCTTGGTAGCCATGTTTCTTGTAGAAGGCCCTCGCTGACTTGTTGAAATCCGATACACAGGCAAAGAGGTTCCTGGTTCGTTCGAACACGAGCTGTTCGATATGTTTTAAGAGCCGACCTCCGATTCCATTTTGACGAGCCGATTCTGCCACAGCCAAGAGTTCCAAGTAATCGCCCAAAAGAAACCTCTGTTTCACGATGGCCACCCCTGCCACCTGTCCATCAAGTTCGGCTACATAGCAGTCTCGACCTTGAGGGGTCGGACAAAAAATGCGATTCCAATCGCTCATGGTGTAGCCGAGCGTCTTCCAGGGATCGGATTCACCAAGCAGTTGGACGATTGTGTCTCGATCGTCTGAATGCATGTTCCTGATAAGGGCGTCAGTCATGGGCGTGAGGGGCTGCAATTCAACAGCTCGCTGATAGTGAGAGGCCTGAGGCCTTTCCTGGGAAGGATATCCGTTGTCAGTTGCTCGATTACCTGCTTGGTTTGCTTGCCCTTGCCGTTTGCATGAAAGACGATGATGCTGCCGGGTTTGGCGCGATTGGCGACCCGGGTGAGAATCTGTTCGGCTGAGAGCCTAGAGTCAGGATCTCCCGATTCGATACTCCACTGGATGAACCGCAAGCTAAGCGTGTTCGCCACGGCGACGGTCACGTCGTTGTATTCTCCATAGGGTGGACGAAACAGCGTTGCGTCGCGCGCGTAGCGTTCCTGCAGCATCTTGACCGGGCCAAGAATCTCCCTGCGTTGTTCCTCGGCGTTATGCATGGGGAGATGGACGTGCACCTCTCCGTGCGTGCCGACCTCAAAAAACTCCATGCCGAGCAGATGATCCACTTCCGCCTCATGTTTCGCCATCCAGCGGCTCGACATGAAGAACGTGGCTGGGACGCGGTACTTGACCAAGTAATCGATTAAAGGCTGATCGTAGCCGGGTCCCTTTCGCACGGGGCAGAGATCGAACGTCAACGCAACACCAGGACAAGTTGGTGGGCCGGACTTGATGACCTGAGCAGCACCGTCTACGGCAAGGAGCAGCGACGAACTCCCGGTCAAGAGAATTCCCAAGAGCATATTGAACCAATATCTTCGCATGTGAATGAGTATACATGATCCGGTGAGGTTGAATTGACCCTCTGCGTACGCAGCTGTTACGGTGTCCTCCATGCACATGCCGTCCTGGAAAATTGGGCGTGCGTTGGGAATTCCGATCCGCGTCCATGCATCCTGGTTTCTGGTCTTTTTCCTAGCAACATGGAGCCTCTCGACGGGTTACCTGCCGGATAGTTTGCCCGGTCTCTCACCTGAGCGCTATTGGGCCATGGGCGCAGTCGCAGCAATTCTTTTGTTTTTCTCCGTATTGCTGCACGAACTGGGGCACTCCTATGTGGCGCTCTACTACCGCATCCCGATTGAGCAGATCACTCTGTTCATTTTCGGAGGAGTGGCGCATATGCGCAGGGAAGCGCCGTCACCAAAGGCGGAATTTCTCATCGCCTTGGCCGGACCCGTCGTGAGTTTTACGATAGCGGGGACCTGTTTTCTGTTCGTGATACTGGCTGAATCCATCCAGCGGCAACAGGGGCTACAGGGTGTGATCATGCTCGGAGTTTTGTTGGGCATGGTCAATATGCAGCTCGGGCTTTTCAACTTGATTCCCGGTTTTCCACTCGATGGCGGACGAGTGCTACGTGCCGGACTGTGGGCATGGGGAAAGGACTTTCATCGGGCAACGAGGCAAGCCGCAGGGGTTGGACTGGCGTTTGGGGCGATCTTCGGCCTTCTCGGCCTTATCGTCGTCTATGGAGCCGCCAGCGGTGAGCTACCTGCCTCCATGATGTCGAACGGAGGATGGGTCGTTTTTATCGGGATGTTTCTCTTCGCTGCCGCACTGGCGAGTCGACGCCAAGCCGTGCTGCGGCAGTCCTTAGCGACGATCCCTATTCGAGACATGATGGTGACGACCGTGGTCTCGATCCCTGCGCAGTACACGCTTCATGACGCTGTGAATCAGTACTTCCAGGCCTATGGCTACGGAGGGTTTCCGGTATTAGACGATCGTCGGTTGGTAGGGCTCGTGACGGTCTTTGAGGTGCAGGGTGTGGCGCCGACACTTTGGGCGTGGCGTCAGGTTGAGCAAGTGATGCGCCCTGTTTCAGAGTCATTGGTGATCACACCGGAGGTTCCGGTGATTCATGCCATGGAGCGAATGGCTCGCGGAGGATGGGATCGATTGGTGGTCATGCAAGACGGAGAGGTTGTGGGTCTCGTGACACAGTCGGCCATTGTGCATTTTTTGCAGCTGCGTAGAGGGTAACGCAGCGAATTGGTAGAAAGACCGGCAAGAGTTTCACCTTGCCATCCTTGTTTCCGACCCCCAGACTCACTCGCGGCGATTAGGTGATCAGCCGACGCTGGTCTGGGATTCGAGCGAGTTGTTGAAGTTTGTGAGCGATAACACCGCCGAATAGTAGGAGCCCCGCTGAGTAATAGACCCACAGGAGTAAGAGCACGACTTCCAGCAACGATCCATAGAGCCGTGCGTAGACGGTGGCATAACTGCCATAACTGACGAATAAGACCTTTGTGGAGACCCAGAGCAAGCCAAACGTCAGCGCTCCGGCCATGGCGTCTCTCCATCGTGGGCCGCGTCGAGGAACCAGGCGATATAACAGGCTCACCGCTAGGAACGCGAGTGCAAAGGGAAGGGTGTATGTCAGATGAAAATGGTGTGCGGCTAGGGCGACAAGATCGAGTCCCCAGAGTCGAGGAGCGTAGGCGGTTAAAAAAGCGATGGCTTGTGTCGCGACATATGAAATGAAAAGAAGGAGTCCGGTGGATCCTAATAGGGCGATGGAAACCGTGGTGGAAATCAATGGATGCCGCTCCTGGGTGCTCTCAAAAACTACGTTGAGCGCGTAGTCGAGCTCGTAGAAGACGAGGCCACCAAACCAGAGGAAAGATAGAAACACGAGCCAGCGCACGCTTTCCAAGACACTGATCCGATGGAGCTCTTCGGCCAGCCGTTCGCCCAGCGAAGGGAGGAAGCCTTTGAGGAAACCCAGCATGAACTGTTCACCGATAATATCTTGGCTGACAAGAAAACTGATGCCGTAGAGCAAGAGAAACACAAGCGGAAAGAGTGAGAGCAGCGAGAAAAAGGCTAGGGCTGCCGCCAAGCTGGGACAGCCCTGCCGCAGGAAAGCTCTCAAAGCGCCAAGTAGAAAGCGAAGGACACTCATGATGCTCCGCACGGAGATCGTTAAAAGGATACAACGGCTTATTTTAGTATCAACACGGCCTGCATGGCGAAGCTTACGAGCGGGTTGGGATAGACCCCGAAGATGACGACCCCAGCGACCGCACAGGCGAGCACGATGGAGAGAGTCGGAGACATGACCACATGAGGAGCGGTGTCCGAATGATCGATCGGCTCCCGCATGTACATGACCATGACGAGTCGCAGGTAGAAGTAGGCTGAAATGGCGGCAAAGATCAGGCCAAGCGCCGCCAGCCACGTCATACCGGCTTCCACCGCTGACTTGAAGATATACAATTTCCCGACAAAGCCGGCAGTCGGAGGAATTCCCGCCAGTGAAACCATAAAAATCATCATCAAAAGTGCAGCCAGAGGGTGGCGTTTCGACAGACCGGTAAAGTCTTCGATCTCTTCTCCTTCAATGTCGCCTTTGCGAAGCATCGCCACGATCGCAAAGGCTCCGAAGGTCATGAAGGTGTACAGCGCCAGATAAAGTAAGACGCTGGCGATCCCGGAGGAACTCTCTATCCTGCTAGCGGCCACGACCCCGATCAAGGCATAGCCCGCATGGGCGATGCTTGAGTAGGCCAACATGCGCTTGACGTTCGTTTGGACCAGCGCAACGATGTTACCGATCACGAGCGTGGCGATGCAGAGCAAGAGAAAGATCGCGGACCAATTCGCTTTGAGCCCTCCCAGGCCCTCAATAAATACTCTGAGAAAAGCCCCGAAGCTGGCGGCTTTAGAGGCCACCGCCATAAAAGCCGTCACGGAGGTCGGGGCGCCCTGGTAGACATCGGGGGTCCACATGTGGAACGGAACAACAGCGAGCTTAAAGCCAAATCCAACCGTGAGCAAGATCGTTGAGAATAACAGTAACGAATCACTCAACCCTTGGCTTGCGATCGCCGTGGCGATCTCCGGCAGCCTGGTACTGCCGGTCGCTCCATACAGCAGCGATATGCCATAGAGGAGAATGCCGGATGAGAATGCGCCCAAGACGAAGTACTTTGCCGAGGCCTCGAGAGAGCGCGGCTCGGCGCGCTTGAGTCCCGCCATCACGTACAGCGAGAGAGACATGAGCTCGGTGCCGAGATAGATCGTCAACAGATCGGCCGCCGACACCATGACCATCATCCCGGCGAGAGCGAGCAGAATAAAACCATAATATTCTCCGAAATACAGTCGTTCTTCCTTGAGGTACGAATACGAAAGAAGGATGGTGAGGCCGGTGACGAAGTACAGGAGCAATTTCCAAAAGGCTCCATAGGCATCGATGATGACGAGACCACTGAAGATCGCGGTCGGACCGCTCACCTGGGACGCCGTCAACCCCATGCACATGGCGAGGGTTCCCAGACTCAACCACACCAGACCGTCCTTGCGAGGCCCACGCAGTACTGGGTCAAGCACAAGCACGACGCAGGCGGCTGTGATGATGAGCAATTCCGGTAAGATAAGGAAGAGGTCGCCCATCGAGAAAGTCATGGTCGGTGGTCCTTCGTCGCGAGATCGGCCAAGCGCGGAGAGGCAGTGCCTCCTCGGTAGATCGTTAGGTCGACATTCGCGGTTAGACCCTGTCGGGTGGAGGAAGGAGCCTGCTGATTCAGAGCCGAAGTCTCTTCCTGGGGAAGCGGAATGACACGTGCGATAACTTTCTCCACGCTCGCGTGCATGCGAGTCAGCACGGGATTAGGAAACAGGCCGATCAGGAAAATCAGGACCGCCAACGGCACGAGAGTTCCCATCTCACGAAGGTTGAGGTCGCGAAGCTTCGGAAGTACATGCGCGGCGGGGACGCCGAAGGCGACCCGTTGAATCATCCAGAGTAGGTAGGCAGCGGCCAGGATAATCCCCAACGACGCAAGCGCTGCGGCGATCTTGCTCCAGAGGAACGTGCCTACGAGCACCATGAACTCACCCACGAAACTGTTCGTGCCGGGAAGTCCAAGCGAAGACAGGGCAAAAATGACGAGGAGTGTGGCATAGCGGGGCATCGGCTTCGTGAGACCGATATTGTCGGCGATCTGTCGGCTGTGAGTTCGTTCGTAGATCATCCCGACACAGAGAAAGAGTCCGCCAGTGGTGATGCCGTGGTTCACCATCTGCATGACGGCACCTTCAATTCCCTGAATATTGAACATGAAGAGGCCAAGCGTGACGAACCCCATATGGCTGACGCTGGAGTAAGCGATGAGTTTCTTGAGATCGGCCTGGGCTAAGGCCATGTAGGCTCCGTAAATGATGGCTACAATCGAAAGCACCACCATCAACGGAGTGAACAGCCGTGATGCATCCGGCAACATGGGAAGACTAAAGCGCAAAAAACCATACGTCCCCATTTTGAGCAGGACGCTGGCGAGAATCACGCTGCCGGCTGTGGGAGCTTCTACGTGCGCGTCCGGCAGCCAGGTATGAAAGGGGAACATAGGAACCTTGACGGCGAACGCCGCGAAAAAGGCACAAAAGAGCCAGATCTGAAGCGCCACTCCATAGCTTCGTTGGCTCAGTTGAAGAATGTCGAAGGTGTGGCCACCCTGGAAATATAGGACCAGGATTCCGACCAGCAGCAAGACGCTGCCGGCAAAGGTGTAGAGAAAGAATTTAATTGCGGCATAGAGGCGATTCGGCCCGCCCCAGACTCCGATCAGGAGGTACATGGGGATCAGCATCGCTTCCCAAAATACGTAGAAGAGGACGAAATCCAACGCGCAGAACACCCCGATCATGGCACTTTCCATGATCAATAGCATGGCCATGAAGCTCCGAACTCTCGTTTCTATGGCGTGCCAAGAAATCAAAATGCAGAGCGGCATCAGGACCGTCGTCATGATGATCAGAGGCAGGCTGATACCGTCGAGACCAAGCTTGTAATTGATTGAGAGCGTGGGGATCCATCGTGCCGATTCAACGAATTGCATCTGACCGGAGGATGCATCGAAGAGCCACCAGAGAGGGAGCGAGATCAGTAAGTCGGCAACGGTCATACCTAAAGCGACCAGTCGCACAGAGGCGTCCTTTACGGCAAAGACGACCACTGCCCCGATCAAGGGCAGGAAGATCAACACCGTAAGCCAAGGAAAGCCAGTCATCCGCACTCCAAATCTGCAAATGAAAATTGTGGAATACAACGTTTACGATGGATCATGATCTGTTTGCCCTGGTTGGTTCCATTTGCAGCCATCAAAGAAGAAGATATGCCGTTAAGATCACGATGCCCATGGCCATTGCCAGGGCGTAGTGTTGCGTTTGGCCGCTCTGGACGAGCCTCAACAACCATCCTCCCCACGCGATAGCCCGAGCGATCCCATTCACGGCTCCATCGATCACCTCGACATCGACTCGTTTCCAAAGTGCGGAGGCTGCCTTCAACGTTGGTCGTACGAAAAGATGGTCATACAGTTCATCGACGTACCACTTGTTCAACGAGGCATGATAGAGGCTCTTCAACCCTCCGGCGAGACGATCGGGAAGGTGAGGGTTCAGTACGTAGACATAGTAAGCCGATGCGATACCGAGTAACCCCATCGCAGTGGCGGCAAGCATGATCATGAACTCGTCGGAACCATGCTGAGCAGCGGCGACCTGGCCGGTAGAAAAGACGGGCTCCAAAAATGATGGGATGCCGAGGTATCCGGTCAGCACGCTGAAGAGCGCCAGAATAAGGAGCGGTGTGGTCATCGTCCGTGAAGGTTCCTGGATGTGCGTCGCATGGTGCGGATCGGCATGCGACGGTCCCCAAAAGGTCACGAACACGAGTCTAAAGCTGTAGAAAGCAGTCAGGAGCGCCGTAAATAAACCTAAGATGGTCAAAACTCGACCAAGATCTCCCGATAACCAAGCGGATACCAGAATATCATCCTTGCTGAAAAATCCAGCCGTGAGTGGAAAGCCGGCAAGGGCGAGTGACCCGACCACGAACGTCCAATAGGTAATCGGGAGTTTCTCCTTGAGGCCACCCATATGCCGCATGTCCTGCTCATGGTGAAGCGCGACGATCACCGAGCCACAGCCAAGGAACAACAGGGCTTTGAAGGCCCCGTGAGTTAACAGATGATACATGCCGGACGCATACGCGCCGAGTCCACAAGCCATGATCATGTAGCCGAGCTGGCTCACGGTCGAATAGGCAACCACACGCTTGATGTCTGTTTGGGTCAGCGCGATCGTGGCGCCAAGTACCATCGTCGCAGCGCCGGTCACGGCGACGACGCTCATAGCGGTGGGGGACAGGTTATAGATGGGCGCGAGCCGGGCGACCATGAACACACCGGCGGTCACCATTGTGGCGGCGTGAATGAGAGCCGAAATCGGTGTGGGGCCTTCCATTGCATCGGGCAACCAGACGTGAAGAGGGACTTGTGCTGATTTACCGACCGCGCCGGTGAACAGTAAGAGGGCGATGAGCGTGAATACGGAAACCTCCCACACTCCTCCGAACGGACCGAGAAGATTCATCGTCAGATCGGTCGCTTCATGGATGGCAGGAAAGATGTCGAGGTAGTTCAGTGATCCAAAATGGTACCAGACCAACAGCAGACCCAACATGAAGCCGAAATCGCCTACGCGATTCACGAGAAAGGCCTTGGTTGCCGCGGCACAGGCCGACGCGCGTTCGTACCAGTGTCCGATCAAGAGATAGGAGCACAGACCAACGGCTTCCCAGAATATGAAGAGCTGGAGCAAGTTATCGGCGAGCACCAGCATCAGCATGGAGAAGGTGAAGAGGGCAATATAGCTGAAGAAGCGGGCATAGCCAGAATCGCCGTGCATGTAACCGATCGTATAAATGTGCACAAGCGAACTGACGCCGGTTACCAGTAACAGCATGACGGCGGTGAGACGATCGATATGGAGGCCGATGTGAATATCGAGATCACCCGAAACGAGCCATGTATAGAGTGGTACGGAAATCACGGAACCGGAGGCAACTTCAAAAAAAGCCGACAGCGCCAACACGAGCGAGAGCAGGACGGCCGGGACTGCAATCAGGTGAGCCCGGTCTTTGATCCGGGAGCCTCCTAATCCTAAGACCAGAAAGGCTGCCAGTGGGAGGAATGGAATGAGTGCGTAAAGCATGGTGAAGGTGTCAGTCGATGGTCGTCGGTCTCACGGAAGCCTCACGGAGGAAACTGAGGAGTTTGGCGTATGATGGCTGATAAGTCGTCACGGATGTTTTTTTACCACTTGAGTAGGTTGAACTCTTCAACATTGATCGTGGACTTGGATCGGTGCAAGGCGATGATGATGGCCAGACCCACCGCCACCTCCGCCGCTGCCACTGTCAAGGCGAAAAAGACGAACACTTGCCCCCCAAGATCCTGCAAGTGGTCGGAGAACGCGACGAAATTTATGTTGGTGGCGTTCAGCATCAGTTCCACGGACAACAGAATGGCGATGATGTTGCGCCGGATCAATACGCCGACGACACCCGTCAAGAACACGATCGCGCTTAAGATCAAGTAGTAGGAAACAGGGACCGTCATTGGGCACCTGGCGCGCGGGTCATGTCCTTTGTCTCATTCTCGCCGATGTCGCGTTTCGCAAGGACAATCGCGCCGATCATGGCGACCAAGAGAATCAGGGAGGCCACTTCAAAAGGGAACAAATACGTCGAGAAGAGCGTCTGACCGATGGCCAATGTATTGTCTGCGGCGTGAGGTTCGACAAGAAGCGAGACCGGTTGATGATTGGCTGCCTCCATGTTGCCTGAGAGCAGGACGAGAAATTCGATCGATAATGGAATACAGACAAAGGCAGCGATCCGCCATTGGCTGTGGTACCGGTCGTCGCGTTTGACGTTGAGCAGCATGACGACAAACAGATACAGCACAAGGATGGCCCCGGCATAGACGATGACCTGGACGGCAGCGAGAAATTCAGCATGGAGGGTGACGTATAGCCCTGCGACATGGAAAAACATGACCAGGAGGGACAGCGCGCTATAAACAGGATTTCGTAGTGCCACCACGAGAATAGAGGTAATGGCAATCATCCCGGCGAAGTATCCAAAAAACACGTGGGCCACGATACAGTTCCTAGGTTAGCGGTCGACCGGACCAAACTCATGTCACGGTGTGGTCGTCATCGATGCCCCAATGCGTTCCATCCGGGTCAGTTCGGTTTGGGCGGAACGTGCTTAAATGGCACGTTGAAGAACGCGACGTTCGGATGTTGAAGTTCCAAGCGTTTCTCACGGATCGGGAACGATCGGTCGCCGATCGCGAGTAGTTGCTGCTTATTCAAGTGGAGTTGCCGTTTGTCGTACACCGCCCATTCAAATTCTCTGGTCATGCCCAAGGCATCAACGGGACAGGCATCGACGCACATCCCGCAGAATAAGCATCGGGTCATGTCCATATAATATTCTTTCGAATAGCGCTTCGTCGGTTCACCGGGCACCTCGGCGCTCACGACGCGAATGACCCGTGAAGGACAGGCGGCTTCACACAGGTCGCATCCCACGCACTTCTCGGTTCCATCATCGTATCGGAGCAGAGCGAGCATGCCGCGATAGTTGTCCGGCAGTGTGCGTTTCTCATGGGGATATTGCAACGTGACCGGCTTGTAGTTGAGTAAGTGCGACAGGGTCGCCTTCATCCCGACGAGGATTTCATAGAAAGTAATGGTCTTGAACCATTCGGACAGACTCAGACGTTTGGGGGTTGCGGTCGGTGGCATAGTGGTCTCGTCGGTTCCTCTTTCTATTGCGTGATGAATACGGCTATAGCTGTGACGACAATGTTCGCCAATGCAATGGGTAGTAGAACCTTCCAGCCGAACCTCATCAGCTGATCGTAGCGCAACCTCGGCAATGTCGCCCTCAGCCAGAAAAAGAGGAACAGGAAGGAGTAGGTCTTGACTGCAAACCACATGGTGCTTTCGATCCAGGACAAAGACGGGAAGCCCAGGAGCTCCAGAATCGTTCCTGGGTAGGGCGCGTTCCAACCACCGAGAAACAACGCGGCAGCCACACAGGACACTAGGACCATGTTCGCGTATTCGGCGAGGAAGAAGAACGCGAATCGGAGACCGCTGTACTCGGTAAAGAATCCGGCTACCAGTTCACTTTCCGCCTCGGGTAAATCGAATGGAACGCGGTTCGTCTCGGCTACCGATGAGATCACATACACGACAAAGGCGAAAATCTGAGGGGCTGGAAGGGCGAAAAGATACCAGTTCCAAAACCATCCTGCTTGGGCATCGGTGATCTTCACCAAGCTAAGCGAGCCGGCTAAGATGACCACGCCGATGATGGAGAGCCCGACGTTGAGTTCATAGCTGATGATCTGTGCCGCGGAGCGCAAGCCCCCAAGTAAGGAGTATTTACTGTTGGATGCCCACCCTCCGAGGATGATGCCATAGGCACCGATCGAGGCGAAGGCTAAGATGTATAGGATGCCGATATTGATATCGCTGATCACGAAGGGTTTGACGGTGATGCCACCGATCTCAAGCGTCCAGTTCGGGCCCCATGGGATGACGGCAAACCCAATGAACGCAGGAATCAAGCAAAGGACGGGCGCCATCGTAAAGAGGAACTTGTTGGCGCCGGCAGGGATGATGTCCTCCTTGAAGAACAGTTTGATGGCGTCCGCGAACGGTTGGAGGATGCCGTATGGTCCCACTTCCATTGGACCCATGCGGTCCTGCATCCATCCCAACACTTTTCGCTCGGCCAACGTCAGGAGAAGCACCGTTACCACTACGATGCCCATGACGGCGGCGATTTGGGTAAGAGATATGGCAAGACGCAACCCGAATTCACTCACAATAAGACTCCTGGATTAGCATAGTCATCAGCCAGTAATAGCCTCGTCATGCGACCTTCATTATAGACACCGTCGCTGTTCGGAACGATGGCACGCGTGTGATGGGATCTATCGCGCACTCGAACAGGCCGACGGCGGTTTGACCGAAGTGATCCGGAAACCACGCCGTGCCTTGAGGCACCCGTTCCATGACTTTTATCTCAGTCGTCATTTCTCCAGAGGTACTGTAGAGACGGACTCGATCCCCATCCATCAATGCAAAGCGGGCGGCGTCAACTGGATTGATCCGGAGCCGGCCAGTGCCTTCCAGCTGCAGCAGACCTTTCGACCGGATAGAGAGCTTCCCAGAGTGGAACAGGCTCTGCCCAAAGCCTATCTGTAGGGTGCCATCCGGCCTGGATTTCGGTGCGATGAGTCGGTAGCGCGTCGTGAGATCCGGCTGGTACCCCTCGTTGAGGTAACGGTCCATGGCCGTAGGATCGACTTTAGGAGGCAACGGTGTCGGTCCAAGCGACGTATAGCCGGAAATGGCGCCTCGGATTTCCTTCAGGATGTCTTTGCTCTCTGCGTATTCCATCGGCATGCCGAACAGGACGGACAGTGCGGCGAAGACTTCCCAATCAGGGCGGCTTTCTCCGATCGGCTCAATCGAAGGACGAACGGCTTGCACATGTCCTTCGGTATTTGTAAACGTCCCGGTTTTTTCCATCGAAGAAGCTGCAGGCAACACAACGTGGGCCAGGGAGGCCGTCTCAGTCAAAAACAGTTCCTGGCAGACGAGAAGATCCAACTTTTGTAATGAATCCTCTGCGCGTATCGGTGCGGGAAGACTGGCCACGGGATTCTCCCCCACCATGAACATCGCCTTGAGGGACCCGGTTTCGGCACGATGCAACATGTCGACGAGGGAGGCTCCGACGGCGAGCGGAAGGTCTCTCTTCCATAGGCACATGAATCTCTCGCGGTCCGCCGCATTGTCGGCGGAGCAAGCCCCAGGCAGGAACTCGGCAACGGCCCCCATTTCGACGGCGCCCTGGTCGTTGTTTTCCTCTGCGAGTGGTGCAAACCCGCAACCAGGCTGGTCCAATTTGCCTGTCAGAATAAGTAGATCGAGAAGAGTCAAGGAGCCGGCATATCCTCGCTCGCTGCGTAGGAGCACTTGACCTGTCAAAACAATCACTCGGCGTCCAGCTGCCAGTACCTTGGCGGCTTGTCTGAACGAATCAGGCTCGATGTCGGTGGACCTATGAAGGTCTTGCCACGAGAATGCTCGCAGGGCGGTCGTGACGGCCTTAACATACCCAGGGTATCGCTGTGGGATGTCCGGCGGTATCAGATCTTCCTCAAGGATGGCTTTCAAGAGACCAAGGATACCATTCTGCATCTCGCTGGGCGGGATGCAAAAATGATGATCTGAAAGATTGGCGATATTGCTCATCGTGTCGACGACGGGCTCCAGCGATTCAATCGTGATCAACGTCGCTCGACGCTTCTTCACCGCTTCTTTGACTTTGAGTCCCGTGATGGGATTGGTTTCCGTGATGTTCGTGCCGACGAGTACCAGCACATCGGCATCCAGAACGTCGTCGAAGGTGACGGTCCACCGATGCGTCCCTTGGACGAGTCGCATCGCGTGCAGACCGTTGACGTGCCCGTACCGGGCGCTGCTGTCGATATTGTTGGTGCCGATGGCTCCGCGCATAAATTTCTGAAAGACGTACAACTCTTCGTTCGTACAACGGCCTGAAATCAATCCTCCGAAACTCTGGCCTCCATGCAGTTGTTTCAGTTCGCTGACACGGTTGGCGACGTATTCGAGGGCTTCTTCCCATGTCGTTTGCACGAGTGCGCCGTTTTTCCGGATCAGCGGGTGGGTTAAGCGGTCGGGGTGGCTGGCCGCATGGAATCCAAAAAACCCACGAGCACAGAGGTCTCCATTATTTCGACCGGCTCCATGCGCGGAGTTCACCTCGATGAGCTCCTGGTCTTTCGTTTGGACGGTCATCTGACATCCGTCTCCGCAGTATCCGCAGATGGTGTCGGCTCGTTTCAACATCCAGGGCCGATACTCGTACATCGAGAGCCGGCTGGTAATCGCCCCGACCGGGCAGATTTGCACGCAGCCGCCGCAGAACTCGCAATTCAGCGGATGCGGACCGAAGTGCTTGATCTCGGTCATCGTCCCGCGACCGACCGGTGCCAACGCCTTTACATCCATGACCTCGTCGCAGTAACGGACACAGCGTAGACACTGGACGCAGCGATTCATCTGCGTTTCGATGAGCGGGCTGAAATATTCCTTTTGGAAGATGCGTTTGGTCTCAACGAATCGGCTGGCGGCCGTGTATTGATGGGAGAAATCTTGAAGATCGCATTTTCCCCCTTGATCGCAGACCGGACAATCGAGCGGATGATTGGCGAGGATGAACTCGAGCACCGAGCGATGGGCATCATTGACCACGGTCGTCGCGGTGCGTACGCTCATTCCTTCGTCGGCCGGTGTGCTACAGGCGGTCTGAAGTTTTGGCATCTTTTCGATTTCGACCAGGCACATGCGGCAATTGGCATCCGGTTTGAGCTTCGGATGATAGCAGAAATGCGGAATCATGACGCCGACGCGACGCGCCGCTTCGATGACCAACGTCCCTTTCGGGACCTTGACCGTCATCCCATCAATCGTCAAGCGAACGATCGGTGCAGTGGGCGTCGTCATACGGCACACTCTGCTGACAAGTGAACGAGGTGACAAGCCGATACCGGGACTTCCAGGTTTGTCAGCCTGCTCGCTTGTCTCTTGTCGGCGTTCTTCATCCTTTTCCCACCGGTTCCAGTTTGATCAGATTGGCCGCCTCTGCTTCATTGATAAGGTCCACATACTCCTGCCGCCAATACTTCAGGGTGCTTTGGATGGGGGCAACCTCTGCGTCGCCGAAGGCGCAGACCGTGCGGCCTGCGATGTTTTTGCATAGATCCAGTAGGGTTTCAAGGTCCTCCATCCGACCTCGCTTCGCCAAAATTCTGCGCAAAGTCTGGACGAGCCACGAACTGCCCTCTCGGCAGGGACTGCATTTCCCACAGGACTCATGGTAGAAAAATTCCATCAACCTGAGTGCCGCCCAAACCATGCTGGTCCCTTCTTCCATCACGGTGACGCCGCCGGATCCCAGCATCGATCCTGCCGCCGCAACATGTTCAAAATCCAGCTTGACGTCGAGATGAGCCGGCGTGAGAAACGGCGCTGAAGCTCCTCCGGGGATGAACGCTTTGATCGGTTGATCTGAACGCATACCCCCGGCATGTTCGTACACCAACTCGCGTACCGTGACGCCCATCGGAACCTCATAATTGCCCGGGCGCTTCACGTGTCCGCTGACACAGAAGACTCTCGTGCCCGTGCTTTTGGGAGGCGAACCGATCGCGGCAAACCATTCAGGGCCTCGGCTCATGATATGCGGCAGGTTTGCCAGCGTCTCGACATTGTTGACCACGGTCGGTTTATTGTAGAGGCCGTGCGTGGCTGGAAACGGGGGCTTGATACGAGGAAGACCACGTTTGCCTTCGAGTGATTCCAACAGCGCTGTTTCCTCACCGCAAATGTACGCGCCGGCTCCTCGATGGACCCAGACGTCCGCATGAATGCCCGTGCCAAGAATATTCTTCCCGATGTACCCGGCGGCTCTTGCTTCGGCGATAGCATGCTCCAAAATCTTGGAGCCCAAGACCATTTCGCCGCGGATATAGATGAAGGCGGTTTCCGCACCGATCGCGTAGCAGGACAACACGATTCCTTCCAGGACTTGGTGAGGGTCGCGTTCCATCAATTGCCGGTCCTTGAACGTGCCGGGTTCGCTCTCGTCCGCGTTGCAACATAGGTAACGGGGACCTTGGTAATCTTTTGGTAGGAACCCCCACTTGACGCCGGTCGGGAAGCCCGCGCCGCCGCGTCCGCGCAAGCCGGATTTTCGAACCATGGCCGTGACATCTGCCGGAGCAATCTTGCCCAGCGTCTTGCGCAAGGCTTGATAGCCTCCCGTTTTTTCATAGTCCGATAAGGACCCCGTATAGCCGGGCTGCATCATATTTTTCAGAAGAATGAGTTCGTGTTTGGGCATATATTTACATGCTGACAAGTACACAAGCTGCAAGAGGCTGATGTCAACCTGTCAACTTGATGGCCTGTCAGCAGACTCCACCGCTTCCGGCCACATGAAGGGCCCGCTCTTGAGGGGACTGGTCCCCGTTGAGCGCAGATCGGATACAATGCGATCTAGTTTGTCCTCAGTCAGTTGCTCGTAGTAGTCATCATTGACCTGCATCATTGGACCGGTCCCGCACGCAGCCAAACACTCAACCGCGCTGAGGCTGAATAGCCCGTCTGCCGTGGTCTCGCCGGGCCCAATCCCCAGCTTCGCGTGGATCCATCCGAACAGCGTGTCTGAACCCACGAGCGCGCACATGAGGGATTTGCAGACCTGCAAGTGGAACCTACCCGTCGGCTTGAGGTTAAACATCGTGTAGAAGGTGATCGTCTCGTAGACCTGCGGAGGCGTCAGTCTGAGAAGCTGCGCGATCTCTTGCATCGCTGACTCGGTCACGTAGCCCTGATCGCGCTGCGCGACATAGAGAAGGGGAATCAGGGCAGACCGCTTGACCGGATAGCGCGATAGGATATCGGTGATTTCGTCCTTATATTTTTCCGAGAACGTCATACTTCCTCGTCCCGGCGCTGACAAGTTCCAGATGTCGGCCCGTCAGCGCTCTTTCCTGTCAGCCGCTCATAGATCACCGGTCGCACTCTCCCATGACGACATCATACGTGCCGAAAATCGTGATGATGTCGGAAATCAAGTAACCCCGAGCCATGTGGTCGAACGCGCCCATGTGGATGAAAGAAGGAGACCGAATCTTCAATCGATAGGGACGGGGGCTCCCGTCGCTGATGATGAAAAATCCAAGTTCACCCTTTGGTGCCTCGGTCGCGCAATAGGTTTCACCCTTCGGCGGCTTGAAGCCTTGCGTGAAGATGATGAAATGGTGAATCAGGCTCTCCATATCGCGCATCACTTGCTGCTTGGGCGGCGGGATGTACTGCGGCACATCAGCGATGATCTGTCCTGGCGGCAACTGATCCAGGCATTGCGTGATGATCCGCGCGCTTTGCCGCATCTCCTCGACGCGGATCCAATAGCGATCATAGGTGTCGCCGTTTTTCCCGACCGGCACTTCCCAGTCCACCTTGTGGTAGACGCCGTAGGGTTCGAGTTTACGAACGTCGTACGCGACGCCGGATCCTCGCAAGGCCGGACCAGTCATGCCGAAATTGATCGCGTCTTCCCCGGAGATCATGGCGACGTGTTTCGTCCGTCCCAACCAGATTCGGTTGCTGGCCAGCAGTGAATCGTACTCATCCACCTTCTCGGGAAAGGTGTCCAGGAACGTCTTGAGCCGATCCACCAGTTCCGGAGTGAAGTCGCTGTCCACGCCGCCGATCCGGTAATAATTCAAGGTCAGTCTGGCTCCACACAATCGTTCGAACATGTCGAGCAAGGTCTCTCGCTCACGAAATGTCCAAAAGAAGACGGTCATGGCCCCGATATCCAAAGCCTGGGCTCCCAGCCAGAACAGATGGCCGAGGATACGCTGCATCTCCGCGACGATGGTGCGGATATACTCGGCTCGTTCAGGCACGGTGATCCCAAGCAGTTTTTCAACGGCCCGCACATAGGCGTAATTATTCGCCATGGCACAGACATAATCGAGTCGGTCGGTATGGGGGATGATTTGCATGTAGGCCAAGCCTTCAGCCAATTTCTCAACCCCACGATGGAGATAGCCGAGGTCCGGCGTGGCCTTCACGATTCGCTCTCCATCCAGCTCAAGCACGACCCGCACAACACCGTGCGTACTCGGATGCTGTGGGCCCATGTTCAGCAATAATTCTTCTCGACGACTCGATGAGGATACGGATGGCTCGGCGAGAAACAGCTTCTTTTCGGCCTCCGGAACTTCACTTTCGATGTGCTCGACCGGTGGTTCATCCAGGCGAGGGATGAAGTCGAATTGACTGCGCCATCCACGACCTTCGGTCGGGAAATCCTTGCGCAGAGGATAGCCTTCAGCGTAGTCCTCCGGGAGAAGGATGCGACGGAGATCCGGGTGGCCCGTGAATCGGATCCCCATCATGTCGTAGACTTCTCGCTCCAAGAAGGTCGCCCCACGCCACACGCTCGTGACCGAATCGAGGGCCGGGTTGTCTTCAGTTACTCTGGCCTTGAGGCGAATGCGTTTACCGTAAGGAAGTGACAATAAAAGATAGATGACTTCAAACCGTTCCTGATCGGCTGGATAGTCGGCGGAGCAAATATCGGTGATGTGGTCAAAGCAGGCTGCCGGGTCTTCGCGTAAAAAGCGAGCGACCTCCAAGATCCTCGGCGCGGCGACATGAACGGTGACCTCTGATCGGGCCGTGTCGACATCGACAGAGCGTACCGCTTCTGAGAGCTTGTTCAGCAGGGTATCAGTGAGAGATTGCATGTGCTCGTCAATCATCACTCTCATCCATCCCTCAGATCGGCTTTACTCGCATTTCATTCGCCTGGCGTCCGGTGACGGGTCAAGGCGCTACTTCACGAATATCCTCTCGCGTTGGATCTTCTCCTGTAACTTTAGGAGCCCGTCCAACAAGGCTTCCGGTCTGGGTGGGCAACCGGGAACATAGACGTCGACCGGCACGATTTGATCTACCCCCTGAACGACCGCATAGCTGTTGTAATGATTGCCCGACGTCGCACAGGAACCCATACAGATCACGTAGCGAGGCTCAGGCATCTGGTCATAGATCCGTCGAATGACCGGGGCCATCTTTCGCGACACGGTTCCGGCGACAATCATAAGATCCGACTGCCGGGGCGACGCGCGAAAGACGCCGGCCCCGAAGCGGTCAAGATCGTAACGGGAGGAGACGCTGGCGATCATCTCGATCGCGCAGCAGGCCAGCCCGAAGGTCATGGGCCAGAGCGCGGACTTCCTGGCCCAGTTGACGACGGCATCCAGGTTCGTCGTCACGACATTGGCATCAAATTGGCGCTCAAGAAGACTCACCTTATCCTCTTCTTTTCCCTAGCGAGAATGATGAGCGGGCGGCGTCGGTTACGGTTCCATTCGCCCGCAGCGGAAGGGGTCCCAATCCGCCTAATCCCATTCGAGTGCCCCCTTTTTCCAGGCGTACCAAAACCCTACTACCAGAATGGCGATGAAGACGATCATCTCCACTAATCCAACCAGCCCAAGATCGTTGAACGCAACAGCCCACGGGAACATAAAGACGATCTCGATGTCGAAAATCACGAAGAGCATGGCAATGATGTAATACCGGATCGGGAACTGCACACGGGCGTCCTGAAACAGCGGGCTTCCGCTTTCATACGGCGCTAATTTAGCTCGATAGGGCTGGTTCGGACGGACAAAGCTGCCAAGGAGAAGTGTGACGGTCCCTAGAGCAATGGCGACACCGATGAAGATGAGGATCGGTACATAGCTCTCTGGAGCAGTGATATTACCCATGTGAATACCGTGAAACGTGAAGCGTGAAAAGTGAACCGTCACCGAATATCGGAGAACTCGTCATGTTTTGGTCCTTTACGCCGCCGACTGTGTCGTGAGTGCTGAATCAAAAAATGGCTTGTACTTCAAGCCATCCAGTTCGGGACTCACCATTCCCTTGTGCTGAACAAGGACCTTGAAGGTGGTCCCCATACCGTTTGGCCTGAGCAAGTGAATAGCGGCTTTGAACGTAGGGCTGTCTGGTTCCAGCGCCTCTATCATGCGTTCAACGCCAAGCCCCATCAGAAAACTCAGTTGATTGGTGAAGCCGGTCGTGCGGAGACCATATTCTTCCCCGGTATTAGCCAGGCTTGTAAAATCCACATGCGCGGTCATGTCCTGATCCCCCACGCGCAGGAACGGCTCCTCGTTGACGGATTGTCGTGAATAACAGAGGAATGTGCCGGCTTTCCGATCAGGTCGATAGAGATCCTGGGCAGTATGGCCATAATCGATCGTGAGCACGATCCCTCGATTGATGAGTTGAGCCACCTGCTGCATCCAACTCAACGCGTGAACATTGATTTCGGTTCGATAGCCTTCAGGCCAATCGGCGCCTATTCGGCGTACGTAGTTGGACAAGGCTTCGGACGACAGGGGCCGCAAACTTTCAACGAATCGCCCGCTTTGATAGTCCACCCACAACTCTTCAGTTCCGTTGGCTGTGACTTGAATACGATGGACGGGAAATGAATCGATGAGTTCATTGCTCAGGATGAGCCCGTTCACCCCTTCCTGAGCCAATTTCGCAACATCATTTAGCCAGGTGATGCAGCTCGGGCGATCGAGCCAAGGAGCCATGTTCTTGCGCTGTAAAGCTTGCATGGCTGGGCTTCGTTCAACCAAAGCATATTGAAGGCGCTCGAACAATGATCTGAAGTGCCTCTGACAGGCGGAGAGAAAGTGTTTTGCCAGCAATCCTTTACCGGGTCCCGTTTCGACTACGATAAATGGGTCAGGTTGCCCTAGTAACCGGTCTATCTGTTCCGCTTGTTTTGCGAGGGCTTGTCCAAGAATAGGATGGACGTCCGAACTCGTATAGAAATCGCCACGCCACCCGATCCGTTCAACCATGTATTCCGGCGCGCGCATGTAGTAGCCGAACTGCGGATGATAGAGGGCTAACTCCATGAACCGAGCGAACGGAATCGGTCCTGAGACAGCGATTTCAGCAGCAATGGAGGCGACGAGTTCTGGATGCCCGATGCTCACAGAAAGCTCCAATGTACCGTCATCAATGGAAAAAGTGACACCCCTAGATCATGGGCAGCGTCTGCCCATCTTCTAAGGGGTCGAAAGGGGCATAGAGTAGCCCTCGGAACTGCGTTAAGTCAAGGCGGAATAAGGAGGAATGGAGTCTAAAACGTCCAACGTAAGAGCTGGCTCAACGGCTAATTGGACTTGTTGAGGTGAGTGGAGGTTGAAGGCTTCCGTATTGAGACCACGGCCACGGTCCATGTCATTTTTCAGGCGAGCGTCACTATGACCCGTGGCACTTCTTATACTTCTTACCTGATCCGCAGGGACAGGGATCGTTGCGGCCTACCTTGTTGTCGGCTCGTTGGGCGGGAACCGGTGCGACGACGGGTTCGTCGCCTCGGTTCAACGTCATCCTGGGCTGCGGACGTGACAGGATGGACTGGGGCGGAGGCGCCGGCTGTTCTCCTTCATGGCGGACGGCTTGGACATGGAACAGTCGATCGAGCGTGTCGGACTTGATGCGTTCCATCATGCCGGCGAAGAGGTCGAAGCCTTCCCGTTTGTACTCGATCAACGGATCTTTCTGGCCGTACCCACGAAGACCGATGCCGTCTCGTAGGTGGTCCATCCCCAGCAGGTGATCTTTCCAGTGATGGTCGATCACCTGTAACATGAATGTTTTCTCCAGAAAGCGCATCAACTCGGGGCCCAGTTCTTGTTCCTTTTTCGTATAGGCTTCCCGGGCATGGGTTCGGAGGTCTTCGAGCAGCGCGTCTCGTCCAACATCGCGCAGGGAATCTCCACCGTCGTTTTTGCCCTGAGTGACATCCAAGCCGAACTGACTCTGCATGACCTCGGTCAGTCCTTTGACGTCCCACTCTTCCGGATACTGATCGGGCGGGCAGTAGACAGTCAGCGTCGATTCCACTGAACTGTCGATCATGTCATGGAGGTCGCTGGTGAGGTTGTCTCCGTTCAGCACGGCCCGTCGGTGACGGTAGATCACTTCGCGCTGCTTGTTCATGACATCGTCGTATTCGAGGAGCTGTTTGCGGATCTCAAAATTGTGGGCTTCCACCTTCTTTTGCGCGTTCGCGATCGCGCGGGTGACCATGCCGTGTTCAATGGGAACGCCTTCCTCCATGCCGAGCTTCAGCATCAACTGAGACACGCGTTCGGAGGCAAAGATCCGCATCAGGTCGTCTTCGAGCGAGAGGTAAAATCGCGACGTGCCGGGATCGCCTTGGCGTCCGGCTCGTCCGCGAAGCTGATTGTCGATCCGGCGACTCTCGTGGCGCTCCGTACCTAAGATATGCAGCCCTCCGGCGGTGAGCACCTCCTGCTTATTCTTCTCGCAATCCGACCGAATTTCCTCGAAGATTTCAAGCTTGCGGGACTCCGGGATGCTCTCATCGCGGTAGAGCACCTGCTTGTACATAAACTCAGGATTGCCGCCTAATAAGATGTCGGTGCCGCGGCCGGCCATATTCGTCGCAATCGTCACAGACCCTTTGCGGCCCGCCTGCGCCACGATTTCCGCTTCTCGCTCATGCTGTTTGGCGTTGAGGACATTGTGTTTCACACCGTTTCGATTCAAGAGTCCGGCGAGTTTTTCTGACTTTTCGATCGATATGGTACCCACGAGCACCGGCTGCCCGCGCTCATGGCACTCTTTGATCTCCTCGACGATCGCCGCGAATTTCTCTTTCTCTGTCCGGTACACCACGTCGGCATAATCCTGCCGAATCATTTGACGATTGGTCGGCACGACGTTGACATCGAGGTTGTAGATCTTCGCGAACTCGGCGGCTTCGGTGTCGGCGGTGCCGGTCATGCCGCTGAGCTTGTTATACATGCGAAAGTAATTCTGAAAGGTCACGGAGGCGAGCGTCTGGTTCTCGTTCGCGATTTTTACGCCTTCTTTAGCTTCGACGGCCTGATGTAAGCCGTCGCTCCAGCGGCGACCCGGCATCAAGCGTCCGGTAAACTCATCGACGATGATGACTTCGCCGTCTTTGACGACGTAGTCGACATCGCGCTTATAGAGTGTGTAGGCCTGCAGCGCCTTCACCACGTGATGGACCATCTCCATGTGGGCCGGATCGTACAAATTGTCTACGCCGAGCAGTTTTTCCACGCGGGCGTTGCCGTCTTCGGTCAGCGACGCCGTTTTAGTCTTTTCTTCGATGGTGTAGTCTTGTTCGGCTTTGAGCTGGGGAATGATCGCGTTGATTCGATAGTAGAGGTCGGTAGTCTGGTCGGTCGGACCCGAGATGATCAACGGTGTCCGGGCTTCGTCGATCAAAATGCTGTCGACCTCATCGACGATGGCGAAGTTCAACTCACGTTGGACGCACTGACTGAGATCCGTAACGACCAAGTTGTCGCGGAGATAATCGAACCCATACTCGTTGTTCGTGCCGTACGTAATGTCGGCCCGATAGGCTTCGGGTCTCGTGCAGGGGCGAAGGTGCTGGAGCCGTTTATCGGAGGCCTCGTAGGTTGGGTCGTAGATGAATGACGCGTCGTGTTGAATGACCCCCGTTGACAGACCGAGTGCATGGTAGAGTTGTGACATCCATTGGGCGTCTCGTTTGGCGAGATAATCGTTGACAGTGACGAGATGGACGCCTTTGCCTTCCAGCGCATTCAAATAGACGGGGAGTGTCGCGACCAGGGTTTTCCCCTCCCCGGTTTTCATCTCGGCGATGCGGCCACGATGGAGAATCATGCCGCCGATCAGCTGCACATCGAAATGCCGCATGTTGAGTTTACGGCGTGACATCTCTCGACAGACGGCAAAAGCTTCGGGCAAAATATCGTCCAGCGTCTGACCCGCTTCAAGTCGCTTCTTGAAGTCCTGCGTTTTGTCGGTCAGGGCATGATCAGAGAGCGGTGTAAGGCCCGCCTCCAGCCCATTGATTTGGTCCACGACCGGGCGCAGAGCCTTGATTTCACGGTCGTTTTTGCTCCCGAATATCAGATTGAGTACTTGTGTAACCATAGATGTAATACGAAATGAGAAAGCCGTTGTGAATGAGCGATGTTATCCCAATAAGCTTGGCAGTATACAGCATCCGATCAATGAATCCTACTCGATCCTCAGGTCGGATTGCGGCGGCTTGACAAGCGTTGTCACCGTCGCCTAACATTTCACTGCCATTGTAGTATCAGCTGCATCGGTAGATTTTTGTTGCATGTGCCCATAACGGGCCTCAGCAATTTTGAGAAGTGCCTCCGATGGATTATACGCTCCGCAAGCTCCTCTCAATTTTCATTGTGCTCTGTGTTCTCACTATCGGCGGAATAGCCCAGGCACAATCTGCGGAACATGCCGGGCACCACGCGCAGCATCAAGCGGCTACACATGGGACCCTGCTCTGCTCCTGGATGTGTGCTGCCGGTACGGTCCTAGACACCGAAGTTGTACTGATTCAATCCGAGCGTAGCTCGGTTGCAGTTATCCAGCTTTCTCATACGATTCCTATCTTCTCCGAGCTGCCGAGAATCTCTCCGAGCCGAGCTCCACCGTCCTTCATAGCGTAAAAAATAAGCGGTTGCTGCGCCTTCTGAAAGGTGAAGGATCGTTTTCATTACCGGACGCCATCTCTTGAATGCGGAGACGGAAATTGGCGGTGTTCTTCAGATAGACACATTTGACTAGAGTGGAAGATTGTGGAGGGCTATGAACATCAAACAGAATGCCACTAGTATTCTATTGGAGGTGCTACTCGCGAGCGCGTTGCTCGTGACCAGCGGAAGTCTGGTATGGGGAATGGGCTCGCGAGTGCCGGCAGTGGGCACGACCGCCGAGGATTTCCGCCTACCCGACTTGACAGGCAAGCCACAGAGCTTGAGTCAATATCGCGGCAAAGTCGTGCTGGTGAATTTTTGGGCCACCTGGTGCAAGCCCTGCACAACGGAAATGCCGGCGATGCAGACGACGTATGACAATCTCCGTGACAAGGGATTCGTCGTGTTGGCCATCAATGAGCTGGAAGACGAGGCAAAGGTACGAGAGCATATCCAACAATATGGCCATACGTTCCCGGTGCTCCTGGACCGGGATAACAAAGTGGCGAATCAGTTCGGAGTCTTCGGCTTACCGGTCAGCGTGTTCATCGATGAAAAAGGCGTGGTCCGGGAATACATCAAAGGCGGGCTCCTGACCGAGCAGGTCATCCTCGATACCGTTGCACGTATCCAAAAGCCAGAGCCAATAAAGGCTGCGTCGATTCAATAGAAGAGTGTGTAGGTGGAGGAAGTGAAACGATCCGCATTCATCTGGGCCTTATTGCTCTGCATCATAATGGTAAACGGGGCTATGGTCGCCCCGAGTGTCGGTCATGCCGAACACCATGCCGACCATCAGGCGGGCACCCACTCAACCGGCCTCTGCGCATGGTTGTGCGCCGGCGGGATCGGTGTGGGGTCGTCTGCTGTTCAATTCGTTTCGCACCTACAGGTCCTCGAACTCGTCGACAGCTTTCTCTCTGAAATAGTCCTCAGTGTGGTTTCGCTCCCATACTTCTTTCGTGGTCCTCCCAGCATTCTAGCCTAGCGTCGACGGTCGGCGCGTCATTCTAACAATCGTGTCTCGCGATGGGGTTCGCTGTGCGGATTCTGTCGTGTCACTCAACAGAAAGAGTGTGGATTTATGCTGCGTACGATCTGGTCCAATGTTCTCGCTATCGGTGGTGTCGTCGGACTGGTGTGTTCGGTGCTTACCCCATCCCACGTCGAGGCGTCGTGCGGTTCGGTCAGCTGCTTCGTTGTGATCGGGTCACAGCAACAGGTGCCGATGAAAGGCTTATTGACCGTGAACGCCATCTATAACTTTACGCCAATGGAGGCGCCTCCTGGTGAGGGCGGACGTATCCCCTTCGCCAGTCAGGGCGACAGGACCCTCACGCTGGCCAACTTGGATGTAAACCGCATCGAGACGACGACACGCACCGCGACGCTGGACCTCAACTACGGCCTGACCGATCGTCTGGGTATTCAAGTGGCGATCCCGTACAAGCATGTGGAGTCGGATGCGCAGATCGGAGGCCTCACGCCGGTGCCCTACAGCGAGAGGGGACTTGGCGACATTCGCGCCACGCTCAAATACAACGTGTTGCCCACTCTGCGAAGCATGATCGTGGTGGGAGTGGGCGTCGATTTTCCGACGGGCAGCTATGGGCGGTTCGCGCAGGGGGACACATTGGCCGAATCGACTCTCCAAATCGGCCGTGGGAACTTCGGTGTGGTTCCCATGATCTATCAAACGTACGAGCTGATTCCTCACCGGGTGAATCAATTCGCGTCGGCGAGTTATCGGTACACGGCGAAGAACAGCGATGGGTACAAGTTCGGCGATGAAGTGAATGGGGCGTTGGGGCTCAATGTGATCCCGCTTGAACGGACGCCATGGTTGGTGCTGACACAGCAGTTCAATTTTCGATGGATGCAGAACGACGCGATGGATGCGTCACTGTTCCTGTTCAACCCGGGAGGAGGGCCAATTTTGCTCGATCCGACGGTCAAGTTTCGGGCAATACCCACAACCGGCTCAACCTATGT
>CABVRV010000016.1 GCA_902500755.1 uncultured Nitrospira sp. | reverse complement strand
ACGTAGGCTCCGTAGTGCCACGGAGAGCTGGATGTCGTAGGCGTACCGAAAGCCGTAGCGCTCTGGTTTCCAGGATCTTGACCGAAAGCCGATGAGGCGAGGGCCGCCACGACAAAACATAGGCATGACAGTGTGGTGATCCGAGACACGATGTGTGACTCCTCGAACTCCCTATTCTCCGCAGGCCATCGTAAGAGAGTTGGTACAGTCACGCAAGGAAGGAGTGCTACCCCGAAAGTCGCCGATAGTGACGCAACAAGAGGGTGCTTCCCCAAAGGAAGGAAGCGAGCATAAGGAGGATCCCGATGTTGTAGGTGAAGTGCGCCAACCGATGATCCCATTCCAAGAGGTCCAGCATCGTCAGGATGTTGTTCCAGTCGTGGCCGTCGGTTTCTTTTCCGGTCACGCCGCCGATGAGCATGAGGTCGAGCGCGCGCGCATCGTTGATGTAAGGGGCGATGTCCATCATGCTTTCTGCTGTCCACCACAAGGCCACTGCCGCGCCGAACGGATCACGGGTCTTGATCAGGAATGTGCCGAGACAGATCATCGGCATAAGAATCTGGCCGAGCGTGCCTCCCAGAATCGTCATGAAACGACCGAATGGAATGAAGATGACATGTCCCGCTTCGTGAAAGGGCAGATTGATCAAGTGCAGAAAGGACTCACCGGTGTAATTGGTTTCAAGCGGCGTGGTGATGAATGTCCACCCCCACCAGACCATGGCAACGAACACAACCGCCCGTCCGTAAAATGTCATTGTTTCGGTGGTGATGTCGGACTCGATCAGCCACTCCTTGGCTGTCCCCAGCCACCGAGAGCATGCGCATAATGACAAGGGTGGTGAGACCGGCACTCTCGCCAGACCTGGTCGGTACTTGGCGAAGATGATGCCGCATCGGATACACTCCGTTGACTCCTCAAGCCGCTTGGCCTGGCATTTCGGGCAATGTGTCGTAGATGTCTCACTAACGATCATGTGCCAACTTTAGGATCGACGGAGGATTCGAACAAGGAAATCTCAAGAATGGTGCATGGATAGAATGGATCGAGCGCTCGAGGAAACCTGCGACACCTTTCGAGTCTTGACCTCTACCTTGCCAGAATACAATGGTGTAAGATATCCTTACTTCATTGGGGGGGAGGTGAGCATGCTGGCCAAAAAGACCTCAAAGAATCAAGTCACGTTGCCTAAGAAAGCTCTGCAAGAGATTCCGGACACGGAGTACTTCGATGTCACTACCAAAGACGGGGTGCTGATCCTCAAACCCGTCACCATGGCACAATCAGGGTCTCGACTGGCGGCCGTACGGCGGAAGATCAAAGATCTCGGCATGGAGCCGGCTGACGTCGATCGCGCCATCGCCTGGGCAAGAGGACGCCGAGGCCGCCGCCGGTGATCCGCGCCGTGCTCGACACGAACGTCGTCATCTCAGCATTGCTCTTTTCAGGACCACCGTCGCAACTCGTCTCAGCTTGGCAATCCAGCCGGCTTCGACTGGTTGTATCCGCCCCCATACTGGATGAATACATTCGAGTACTGGCCTATCCCAAGTTTGACCTCACCCCTGCTGAGATCCGAAGTGTGATCGAAGAAGAACTTCTCCCCTTTATCGAATCAGTCAAAGTCATCGAAACAATGGTTCCCGAGGTTCGCGACCCGGACGATGCCAAATTCATCACCTGTGCGGCGACGGCTGGAGTACGCTGGCTTGTCAGCGGAGATGACGATCTCCTGAGCCTTCACCACATCCAATCGGTCGAGGTCGTCTCGGTCACGGCGTTCCTCCAACTCCTGAAAGCCAAACCATAGAATCCTGTAAGTCAGGGTGGGAGCTGGGTTTGAGGTCTGTAAAGGTATCCGACCCCATAACCTCGACAGGCTGTGCAGGACATTCATCGCTCCTTTCAGCCACGTCAATCATCAGAAATCCTGCCTGTCCCTATTTATTTTCTCACCATCGATAGATGTCTCATCTCATTGCTCAACCTCAAACCCAATGCTATAGTCCATTCAGCGATGCTCACCGCACGGAACGATTCGGCCTACCTTCTATTGAAGACAGAACTGCTGAAGCGCATCACCATCGAGCCAGGTAAGTGCGGAGACCGTCCTTGCATCCGCGGTATGCGTATCCGCGTTCAAGACATCCTGGACATGCTGGCGGCAGGAACGTCTGAAGAAGAGATTCTGCATGACTATCCGTACTTGGACGCGACGAAATCCGGGCCGCGATAACCTACGCTGCTGCCTACCTGAACCACACGATTGTGCTGGCCCAGACTCGATGAAATTTCTGGTGGATGCGAACCTTCCGCCAGGTCTTGCCGCTTGGTTTCGCAAGCGAGCCACGTCAACGATCAAGCCTCTCACGCGGCAACGGCGCCGCTACCGTCTTTCATCTTTTCGACTCATCATCAATTTGTCACGCATATCAAGGCCCATCTTGGCGACCGCAATCAGAGGTTTTAAGAACCTGTACTTTCTATTTATGAGTCTCCTCAGTAACTTAGCGGCAATATTATCAGCGAAGGTTTCTTCCTTGTTTCTTCTTAGGCGAACTCTCGCTTTAGCCTGAACATGATGTCCGAGCTCATGAAATAAGACGTCTGCTATTACTAACTCTCTAATGAATTCCACTCTTCTCAGCGTTGGTGGTAGTTGGTCCAAGACTTTGTCCACAAAGATTTCAATTCTTGCTGATTCCCTGATACTTGAAGGCCAATAGACTGCTAGCGTCTCCCCCACCCTTGATTTTTGTGTTGTCTTACGACGACGCTTGGCTCTGGATAAGACTGATGCATCAGTAAGACAGACTTGCGCCAAACCTACGTACAGGCTCTTCGGCACAGTGTCCAGCAGGGATACCACAAGTTTCGCAGCTTCCTTTGGAGGGTCATAACTTCCGTAAGACTCTACTACGTCCAGCCTGATCGATCCTAATCTCATGGGGAAAGAAAATGGCCCTACATTTCTGGCATCTGCAGTGCAGATATCCCTCCCACGATCATCTCGATACTGTAAGATCGGGTGATAAATCGGACAAGAAAATCAACAAAACTGGACGAATGAGTAAGGGAGCAACAGCGATTAGTGGAAGGAAAACGGGACCGGCGCAAAGGTAATGACAAATACGGCCAGGGCAATCCAGCCGACGATCGTCCGATTGCGGCCGAGTGGGACATCAGGATCCATGACCGGGGGATGGCCGACGCCCCACAGTCCCGCCATGAAGGCCCACAAAAACCAACCCGACCAGCCGACGAAACCCAAGATCAACAAGATCGGCAGAAAGGCGAGCGCCATCGTCCGCTGTCGTGATCCCCACAAGGCATAGGCGACATGGCCGCCGTCGAGCTGGCCGATCGGAAGAAGATTGAGGGAGGTTACGAAGAGTCCGAACCAGGCGGCAAAGCCGATCGGGTGGAGCACCACGTCGGCCTCCGGCGGTAACGGTCCGACCACCACCCACGACATGAATTGCAGCAGCAAGGGCTCGCCTAGATGCAACCCATACGTGGCTGTTCGATCCACCACCGTGGACAGACTGAGTCCGATGATCAGCACAATGACGGCGACGACGAAACCTGCCAGGGGACCGGCGACGCCGATATCGAACAATGCCCGACGGCTGAGAATCGGACCCCGCATGCGAATAATCGCGCCGAACGTCCCGATAAAATGGGGAGGACCCGGAATAAACAGCGGCAGGGATGCTGGTACTCGGTGAATTCTCGACAAGAGATAATGCCCCAGTTCATGCGTGGTGAGAATAAAGAGCAGCGATCCGGCGAACGGAATTCCCCGCCACAATGCCTCAGGAGAAGCCAGGAGAAAATTGAGAGGTCCTCGCACTGGGCCGCTGTAGGCTTGGTAGGCTCCCGCCCACAATGTGGTAAAAACTGTCAGGAGAAAGAGGATACTAGGCAAGGTCCATTTCGAGAAAAAGGACGGCTCGGCGTCATCTTCGGTCTCCGTCTGGTCGATGACCTGTGAGACCGGATCTTGCCCTGAATCAATAAGGACTTCGCGATCAAGTTCTCGATGTTCGTTCCGACCCAGTCCATCCATGCCATCCCTGCTCAGCTGATTCTCGCGAACGGATTATGGTCCAGCTCTTCCTCAACGGTCGTGGCAGGCCCATGCCCAGGCAAGAGACGGTAGTCTGGGGAAAGGGTCAGCAGGCGGTCGCGAACCGAATTGAGATGCATCGAGTACAGCTCCTTGGGATTGGACCGACCGATTGACCCCGCAAAGAGGGTATCCCCGACGAAACAGACCGGCAGCTGTTCGTCATCGACACCATAACAGATGCCGCCCGGGGTATGCCCCGGCGTCGTCATGCATCGGACCGTACGGTTTCCGACAGGAATCGCCATTTCATCGACTGGCGTCACCAACAAATCCCTCCGCGGCCGCCAATCCAACAGCCTTTCATCTTCAGGACCAAGGTACACCGGGACCTCGCAATGGCCCAGGATCTGCTTGATCCCGTCCGCATGGTCCGCGTGGCCATGCGTCAAGCACACACCGATCAGTCGCAACCCACGTCGATGGAGCTGTTCCAGCATCGCGGGCGCGTTATAGGCAGTATCGATCAACAGTGCTTCACCCTCATCATGGAGGATGTAGCCCTGCACGCCATACCCATTGATGGAACCCTGAACCATGTCCACCCACGGCGGCGTCCGTTGCGAAACCGGCTCCCACTTATCGACCGCAATCTGTTCGAGCGGCTCACCGCGCAGGCCCAAGGCCTTGGCCAACGCGCGCACTTCCGCACGGTCTCTCGGTTGATCGCCTCGTTCCAACGCGCTGATATCACCTCCGGGCAAGCCCGTGATCCGAGCCACATCGCCGACCGACAGCCCTTGGCCGATGCGCGCTTTCTTCAGAATATCGCAAAAGTCGTCTTCTAACGGCATGAATCAACCCTCAGCGGTGGGTTCTTTCTCCCTTAACCTATGCGTGGCGGACGAAGCGCGGGTTAAGATACTGTCATCGCGCGATTCGTTCTCGTCAGCAAAACTCTCAGCACGCGACGGCATTGCGGCCCAAGGCCGCAGCCTTAGAGGAGCGTGCGGCCGTGCCAGCAACGATTTCGACAGCCCTCCGTATTGGACGCATGATGATGACGTCGAAATGCGCGCTTCGCCCGCCACGCTACCCTCTCGTCACCCCTCCGGGCTGAGCTTGATTTCCTTCACGTCTCCAAACGCCGACAACGCTTTCGGCAGCGCATCTCCAGACCCGACCGCGATGATCCTCAGTCGATGGGGATGCAAATGTCTCTTGGCCGCCGCGAGGACATCCTCCTTGGTCAGCGTTATCACCTGTGCGCGCAACTGCTGAAGAAAGTCCTTCGGTAACCCATCGTACTCCAGCTCGATTAAGCGACTCACGATGGCCGATGGACTGGCAAAGGAGAAGACGAACGAATTCACATACGCTTCTTTCGCTTCCGCAAGTTCGGCGTCTGTCACCGGTTCTTCGCGCATGCGCTCCATATTCGCCACAAACCGCTCGATCACATCCTGTGTGGAGGTGAGCTTGGTTTCGGCTCGCATCAGCCAGACACCCTGATCGTGCATCCCCGTCATGAGTCGGCTCCCGACGGAATAGGCCAGTCCTCGCTTCGTCCGCACGTCGTTGAAGAGGCGACTTCGAAACGAGCTTCCGCCCAGGATGTCGTTCACGATGGCTAATGCGACATAGTCGGGATCGCTCTCCTTGATCGAAAGATGGCCCACTCGGAGATGCGTCTGCGATGTGTCTTTATTGATGAACCTCACTACAGATTGCGACCGGTCCGATTCCGATACGTCGGGAATCTTCAGCTCGGGCACCGTGCCCTTTTGCCAGTCACCGAACGTCTTTCGCAGCGAGGCCAGCATCTCGTCTTTCGTAAAGTCGCCGGTCACGCCCAGAAGCATCCCGTTCGGGTGAATGGTGTTGCGATGAAATGCGACGAGGTCCTGTCTCGTGAGACGCTTGATTGAATCGACTGAACTTTCTCGAGCCGTCGGATGCTCGGCGCCGTAGAGCGCTTTGGTAAATTCTCGGCTTACGATGGAACCAGGGTTATCTTGTCGGCGGCGAATCGACTCGATGGCCTGTAACTTGGCCAGTTCCAGACGAGCGGGCTCAAACGCCGGCGATCGAATGAGACCGGCAAAGATTTCCAATCCCCGATTCAAGTCCTTGCTCAACACATCCAGGGATGCCGAACCTGATTGCCGTCCAATCCCGATGTGGACATCGCCCGCAAACTGCTCCAACTCCGCATCAACTTGCTCCGCCGACAAACCACCCCCGCCACCGGTGCGCATCACCGCACCAGTCATGGCTGCCAACCCAACCTTATCGGCTGGATCGAGCCAACCCCCAGTCCGCATGGTGGCGGTGAACGTGACCAATGGCAATTCATGGTCCTCCAGCAGATAGACGACCAGACCATTGTCCAAAACCACTCGCTCCGGCTCAGGCGGTGAGAATTCAACCGGCTCAAACATCATGGTTCTTGGATCTTCAGCCTCTAGATCGGCCGAATAGGCCACCGATCCCGACACCAGCAGGAGGACTACCACGGCAAGCAGCCTCGCGACCTCGCTTCTCATACTTATCCAGCTCGCCCTTCCCCGCTTCATGGTCTCACCCCGCTGACAGGCGTTGCCGCAGCCGCTTTTGCATTCCCTTTTTTCACCAAGACGGCAACGGTTCGATTCGACTTCGTGAAGTACTGTGTCGCGACGCGCTGCACATCGGCAGCCGTCACCTTGGCAATCTTATCCCGTGATGTCAGGATGTATTGCCAATCGCCCGCCAACGCCTGATACAACGCCAGTTGGGACGCCAAGCCGCTGTTCGAGCGTAATCCTCGCACCAAGTCCGCATCCAGATTATTGAGCACCTTCTCCAACTCCTTGGGCGACACCGGTTCCCGCTTCAGCCGTTCGATTTCTTCATAGATCGCGGCTTCTACTTCCGCGGTCGTATGGGGAGCCAACGGCGTGGCTGTGACGACAAACAGGTTCGGCGCCCGAACTCCCGGATGACTCGCATCTGATCCGACCGAAGCCGCCAAACGCTTTTCCTTGACCAGTTTCTGATGGAGGCGAGACGTGAGCCCTTCGCTCAGCACGGCATCGATCACGTCAAAGACATCGTCATCGGGATGTCCCAATGTCGGTTTGTGATACCCGATGACAATTGCCGGCTCCGCGTCAAATTCGACCTCGACTCGCCGCTCACCGCGCTGCTCCGGCTCGACCGTCACCAACGATGGAGGCGGCGGCGCAGCCGGAATGTTCCCGAAGGTCTGTTCGATCAACGTAATGACTTCCCTTGGGTTGATATCGCCGACCAGGGCGATGGTGGCGCGATTTGGGCCATAGTGGATCTTGAAGAAGGTTTCCGTGTCGGCTGGTGACAGCGACAGGATATCGGATCCCCAGCCGATCGTCGGAATGCCATAGCCATGGGCGCGGAATGCCGCCGATGTGAACGTCTCAAATAACAGACCGTTCGGACTGTCGTCGTTGCGCAGGCGCCGTTCTTCCATCACAACCCCTCGCTCCTTATAGAACTCACGCAAGACAGGATGGGCCATTCGATCTGATTCGATCGCCGCCCACAAAGGCAATCGATTCGATGGGAAACTGATCATGTAGCGAGTCAGGTCTTTCCCCGTCGAAGCATTGAGCCCAACGCCGCCATGACGTTGATACAACAGCGCCATTTCGTTGCCGACGACATACTCAGCTGCCTGGGCCTGGAGGTCCGTAAAACGCTTTCGAAGTGACTCGATCGTCGCGCGCGCTTCGTCCGTTGCGCTTGCAGTGTTTGCATCGAAATCGCGCTGGCGTTGATCGAGCTCGGTTCCAACGAGTGCCAGTTCGTCCAAGATCGGCTTCTCCTCCTCGTAGTTCGTTGTGCCGATCATGCGGGTGCCTTTGAACGCCATATGCTCATAGAGATGTGCGATGCCGGTTTGGCCGACTTGCTCGTTGATCCCGCCTACCGCAAAGGTGATATTGATCGACACGATGGGTGTCTCATGTCGTTCGACCATGAGAACCGTCAGCCCATTCGCAAGTCGGTGTTCGATCACTCGCTCGGCCAGACTCGAACTTGATGCATACGAGTGGTTGATTGAGTGGAATGTCACCATCACGAGCGCGCAAACAGCAAGAACCGTACAGCCGATGGCTTCTCCTGCCGTCCTCTGGCCGACCCGGCTTTTCACTCGGCACCATTTACGATCGGTCATATGAAAAGCTCCATGAGTTGTTGTGGATGTTCAATGAACCAATCGGGCTGACAGGCGGCCATCTTCTCCCGGTTGCCCATCCCATACCCCACCGCGCACACGCGGATACCGGCGTTATGACCTCCATTGATGTCATTCGTGCTATCCCCGATAAGAACCGTCCGCTCTTTCGGCACGCCCAGTGTATCTATAATGTGCAATAACATGCCGGGTTCCGGCTTGAGTCCAAAGCCATTGTCTCCACCCACCATGTATCCAAAATGCTTCGGGCCTAACCCGTTTAAAATGACACGAGTGTATTCAATCGACTTGTTGGTCGCAATCGCCTTGGTTTTGTGAGCAAAATGCTGCAGCATCGGCTCGATGCCCGGGTAGAACGTCGTCCGGTCCAAGCAATGTTCGAGATAGTGGCCGCGAAATACCTTTAAGGCTTCTTCGAATCTGACCTGATTGCCCTCTCCGACTGCCAGGCGAAGCAGTCGTTTCACCCCGTCGCCGACAAACCCGAAAATCTCCTCGATGGGGCGCTCGGGTAACCCCAGTTCGACCAGTGTAAAGTTCACAGAATGGGCAATATCCCACTTGGACTCGATCAGGGTGCCGTCCAAGTCGAAGATCAGCAAGTCTACCGGAATCTGCGCCATGACTATTTGGCCTTTCGCAAGGAGTCGATGAGGGATACCAGTTCGGTGCGATGGACTTTATCTTGTTCGTTCGCTTCGGCTTCTCGCGCGAAACTCATCATCCGTTTCAACCCCACGTGAGGAGGAATGATCGGGGAAACGATGCGCCAGTAGTTCCCCACGACTTTCACATGGAACCGAACCTCTTCCGTGGTGTCTTCAGGAATGAAGGTGGCATTCTCGAGGTACACTGCGCCCCGGACATGAAACGTCACAGGAATGACCACTTCCAGATTATTGAGGATGTCCCATTTTCGATAATCCTCCGGCACGCTGGTTTCCTCGACCACCACCACACGGCCCCATGCCGGCTCTTCCTTCCAATTGATATAGGGAGTCAAGGTGTCAAACGACGGAGCGTCCAGGCGAGCACCTTTCTGATCAAGAAGCACGTACCGTTTGACGACTTCCGCCGGAGAGCGCTTGAGCGAGCCACTCGGACTTACCTGTGCATGTGACGTGACGGCCAGGCTGAGGACCGTCAAGGCAAGAAGAGAGGATGCAAGGCGATCGCGCACCCAGGATGTTCCACACAGGTCAGACAAGATCTCGCTTCTTCTCTATAGTAGTAAAGACCACATTACCCGCCTCATTCTAGCAAACAGGACTGGAGACATCCAGGCAACAACGTGATGGTCCCGCACGTTGTTTGACCTTCCTGAAAAGAGAATGCTACGGTCTCTTCATCGTCTTCGTGCGGAATTCGGGGAACCAGAACCGATGTCCACTCAGCCTCGGCGATGGACGCCACTTGCCGCGCTTCTCATCGCGCTGCTGTGTGCGAACAGCATAGGCTCTTTCATCTCAGCAGCCGATGCCGAGAGTAGCGTCGCTCCCTTTCCTGGCAACTCCATCCTCACCCCATTGGACCCAATCGACGCTCGTCCTTCGCTCAGAACCGCTCCACAGAAAGCCTACGACCTCCATCAGCGATTGGAAGAGCGAGACGGCTCGCCTCTTCCTGGCTATGTCGGCGGGCGTGAGTTCCAGAATCGAGAACGGCGCCTTCCACGAGGTCGCTATCGGGAGTATGATGTCAATCCAAAGATACGGGGCCGCAGCCGTGACGCCGAACGGATCGTCATCGAACAGCGAACCGGGAAAGCCTATTACACAGGGGATCATTACCGAACGTTCGTCCCTCTTAATTGACATGCGGGGAAATCAACAGGTACTTCATGTCCCTTAAACCAACATTTGACACACATCTGAATAATGCGACTCCTCCCTGGTCGACTTTGCTTGTGATACCTGGTGGAGCTTCCGCCACATCCTTGGTGAAAGCCCCGCCGGGATTTGCGTTGCGTATCATCCAGGGAAAGAAATGCCGTCATGTATCGGACCTCTTCAATGAGTTCGCGCGAGCACTCGACTTTCCGGATTACTTCGGACACAACTGGGATGCCTTAGAAGAGTGTCTCGCCGATTTCGAATGGCTCCCAGCCAAAGGGTACATCCTCCTCATCACAGACGCACACGCCATGCTTCCCGATGATGAAGACGAGTATGAAACACTGCTGGAAGTCCTCAGCGACGCCGGCGAAGCGTGGAGTAAGGGGCAAACGACCGACGGTCGGCGGGCCCCATTTCATGGTGTGTTCGTCGTGACCGAGCAGGACAAATCGAAGCGGAAACGCTGGGAACTAGATGAATTCTTCCTGGAAGGGCGAAAGATACCGAGGGCGAAACCAGCCCGCAAACGTTCAGCGAAGACTTCGAAAGATTCAGAATAGATCGTAGGAGTTTTGAGGCGTTACAGGCCGACCTTTGAAACCAACTCTTTGAGGCCGACACCAAGCTGCATGGCGGAGAGCACAATCCGGCGAGTCCGCCAAGCACGGTTCCTGACATGACCGGTAGGAGCCGTATAAAAACCCATCCTCGGCCCACGAGCCGCCCATCGGGCCCGCACCGCTGTCTCATGCTCGATGCAGATGCTATGCGTCTCTCTCAGGTCATCCAGCGGCGCTTTTTCGCCCACGAACCCGCTCCGACCTTCTCCGCGGCACCATGAACAGATGACCTTCATACCCAGCTCTCTTTCTTTACTGATACACACAGCAAGAATTGCGCCGCAGCGCCTCCGCATAGACGGATCAGATAACAAAGGGAATTTCGTCCTGCGGACGAGGAGCCCTAGCCTTCACTGTATCCAATTTGATAGAAGCGTCACCCATCCGACAATTTTTGCCCGCCGCAAGAGGCTTCCGCATTGATTCCTCTCGTGTGTGTTTCTTGACCAGCTCTCGTCCTGCATGATAGGGTGCGCCCCCGTTATGAAAACGTCCCGCTCTGCGAAACTCTTCACCGAGGCTCAACAGCTCATACCTGGAGGCGTCAACAGTCCCGTCCGAGCCTTCCGCTCGGTCGGCGGGCAACCACGCTTTATTGCCAGGGCCAAAGGATCACGGCTTTACGACGTGGATCGCAACGCTTACATCGATTACGTGCTGTCGTGGGGGCCGATGATCTTAGGCCATGCGCATTCCGTGGTGATCGCGTCGATTAAGAAAGCGGCGGGACAAGGGACAAGTTACGGCGCGCCCACGGAACTGGAGGTGTCGCTAGCCAGAGAAATTCGGAACGCCTTTCCCTCCATGGAAAAGATTCGGTTGGTCAGTTCCGGGACCGAAGCCGCCATGAGTGCAATCCGTGTCGCCCGAGGATTCACGAAACGCGACGGCGTCATGAAATTTGAGGGGTGCTATCACGGACACAGTGATTACTTGTTGGCGAAAGCCGGATCTGGATTGGCGACGTTGGGAATTCCCGATTCACCGGGCGTGCCGGATGACTTTGTCAAACATACCTTGACTGCCCCCTATAACGACATTCGTACAGTGCAGCAGCTCATCACGACGCACCGCGACAAGCTGGCCTGCGTCATCCTGGAACCGATCGCGGGTAATATGGGCGTGGTGCCTCCCGCACCTGAATTCTTGTCCGCGCTTCGGCAGCTGACAGCAGAGCACGATATCCTCTTGATCTTCGATGAAGTGATATCCGGGTTTCGCGTGAATTATGGCGGGGCGCAGGCACTCTATGGCATCACGCCGGACCTCACCGTGCTGGGCAAGATTATTGGAGGAGGCTTACCAGTTGGCGCGTATGGCGGGCGCAAAGAGATCATGGATCTCATTGCGCCGGTCGGGCCGGTCTATCAGGCTGGGACTTTGTCCGGGAATCCATTGGCAGTTACTGCAGGGCTGGCTACACTCAAGCAGTTGCGCACAAAGGGGATTTACAAGCAGCTGGAGCAGCGTTCAGCAGCCCTGGCGAAGGGCATCGGCGAGGCGGCAAAAAAGGCAGGGGTTCCCGTCACGCAAACCCGCGTCGGGTCGATGCTGACGACGTTCTTTACATCCGGACCTGTCGTGGATTGGAATACGGCGAAACAATCCGATACAAAGCGGTATGGCCAGTTTTTTCATCACGTGCTGGAACAAGGCGTCTACCTTGCGCCTTCTCAGTTTGAAGCGGCTTTCCTTTCCACCGCCCACAGCACGCAGGATATCGAGAAAACCATCAGAGCCGCACACGCAGCGTTCAAGAAACTCTAGCGATATCACTTGCGATTCGAACTGTATCTTGGAAGATACGAACGGTATCTGTTTAGATACAGGGACCGTACCATGAATTTCACACGTGCTTCGCGAGATACGCTGCACGCCTCCGTCCCTATTCGTCGTCTTCGTCCTCTGCTTCCAGTGCCTCCTGCCGCTTTTGTTCCTCCATCGCGTTATGGAGCAACATGCGGATAAACATCGAATAGAGCGAGCCTTTTTCCAGAGTTCCACCCGGGGGGATGGCAATTTTCCCTTCCTTAATCATGCGATCCATCCAAACCTTCTGATCGGGGGCAATCAAGACTGGAATCTCGACCAACCCAACCCGTCCCATCATATCCATGCGTGTAAACCTCCGTGAAGCATCATAAGTTCAACTCAACATATGACCGCATTGCAACATGCCGTTTTGAACATTGTCAATCGAGCAGAAATCTGGCACGACATCTGCGTATACAAACAGGGCATGAAGCCGCACCCACGAACGATTCTAGCCTTGTGGCTTATCTGCGTGATGGGACTCACCCCGTTCATACCTGAAGCCTACGCGGAGCGCCTCCCGAAATCTGACCTTGGTTCAACCCTTCAACCGCAATGTGACCTCTGTTGGTATCCATCACCGAATGATGAACCATCGAACCGCCTCCCCACGTACAAACAACGTCGTCACCCACGTCCGCCGGATAGCCGACCACAGCGCTACCCCAAAGGACGGTACAAACTGGGGTCTACCCACAAGCAGTCCCGGCTTTCCACGCTTCGAACCCGGTCACGGCAGGAGACGAGACTGCTGAGCGATCTCCACGTCCGTGCGGTGGATGGAGATACCATTCGGGTTGGAGGCGAGCGCATCAGACTTCGCGGGATCGACACGCCAGAAATGAGTGAGCTACAAGGCCCGGCAGCCAAGCAACGGTTGGAAGAGTTATTGCGTAGCGGCCCGATTCGTATCGAGCCACGCGGCCGAGATGTCTACGATCGCCTCATCGCCGATGTCTTTGTGAACGGACAGAATGTGGCGGACACATTGATCGCAGAAGGATATGAAAAGACACGGTCATAGAGGTTGGAAAGAAAAGTAGACCATGCTTTATCTCAAGATGCGCCGAACAGGATCTACCCAAGACCACCTCGCCGATTTCCTGCACCAGCGACCTCAGCACAATAGGCCAACAACTCCCCTTGTGCCGCAATACGAACATTCGTATAATCATCTCACATGAAGGCCGCGTACTTCGTCGGCACGGCTCGCAAGAATTTGGGACACTTCCCGGAAACGGCGCGACGACGTGCGGGACACGAGCTCTTCATGGTGCAGGTCGGGCGCACGCCGTCGGACTTCAAGCCGATGCCAGACATCGGACCTGGCGCTTACGAAATCCGTGTGAGGGACGAAGCCGGCGCATTTCGCGTGATCTACGTGGCAAAGTTCGAGGACGCCGTCTACATCCTGCACGCGTTCCAGAAGAAGACACGAGAGACCGCAAAAGCGGACATCGATCTGGCAGCAAGGCGCTACAAGCTGATTGCGGAGGAATGATGAAACGAGCACGCGTACGTGTCACACGAGGCAGCGGAAATGTGTTTCTCGATTTGGGGTTTCCTCCACACGAGGCAGCCGTGATGCTGCTGCGCTGCGAGCTTGCAGAGGCACTGCGCAAGTGGATGGCCCGCGAAGGATTGACCCAGGCACAAGCGGCCAAACGCCTTGGCGTGGTCCAACCGCGCATCTCCGAGATTGCGTGCAACAAGGTGGACAAGCTGTCCCTCGACTACCTGGTGGGCCTCTGCGCCAAAGCCGGCGTAACAGTTGCCTTGAAATTAGCAGCGTAGCAGCAAGGCAGACAAGCGACAGATATTGCGGATGTTGATCTCCTCGTTCTGACGCGCCGAGCCCTCTCAGAACACCACACGCCTTCCCGCTGTCACTGTATCGAATGAGATTCAAGCCGTATCAGTCTAGATACAGCACCTTAGAGACAGCCAGTAGCAGAACTCTGTAGATCAACAGAGGAAAAGGACTGTGAGTAGGTCCTCTCATTGCATATCGATTTGCAGTGTGAACTGTCTTAATAGTCTGCATCAGGAGCCACTCGAGAGTCGGGACAAAGAGAGTGGCCGGGAGTCTTTTCTAGGAGCAATTCAACAAGCCTATGAGATGGAGGAACTATGATGGTGAGGGTGGCAACCTTTAATCTCAACAACCTCTTTTCGCGTTTCAATTTTCAAGGAGAGGTCAGTGCTATTCCCGGCGAAGGGACGGGTGGCATTACACTCACGTTTGACCAGAACCAATTCACAGCGCGCACGTTTATGGGGCGCTTGGTGCGGGCCAAGGATTCAACTGAGACGCACGAGATTGCCCGGCGAATCAAAGAGGTCATGAACGCTGATGTTCTCGCTGTCCAAGAAGTTGAACATGTCGAAGTCCTCAAGCAGTTCAACCGGGAGCATCTCGGGAATCTCTACCCACATATCGCCCTCGTTGAGGGCAACGATTCGCGACTCATCGATGTGGGGATCCTCTCGAAGTTTCCGATCGGGACCATTATTTCTCACCAAACGGCTGTTCATCCGGATGTGCCCAATCGCCGCATCTTCAGTCGAGATCTCCTTCAAGTAGAGATCATAGACAACAACGGCAACAAACTCTTCACGATCTACAACACCCATTTGAAGAGCCACTTTGTTTCCGCTGAGGAAGACCCGGTGCAGGGCGCCATCGATGCCAACAATCGGCGCAAACGACAGGCGGAGACGATTTCACGCATCTTGAGTCGAATGGAACGACCCAATAGTCGATTTGTATTAGTGGGAGATATGAACGACCCACCAGGCTCTGAATTTCTTGCGCCGATGTTAACGGTGGACAATCACCCTCTTGTCAACGCGCTTGAAAGCCCTTCAGAAACGAGGCCCGCGAAAGCAGAGACCCCGGGGCAGGGTCCTGGTCCCCAATCAAAGGCATGGACACATCGCTTTAACCCATCAGGACAAGAGTTTCCTCGTTATGAGCTCTTCGATCACATCTGGGTCAGCCCGTCTCTGGCCGGGAGATTCTCAAATCCTACAATTGACCGACGCACGAAACACGCCGGAGACGGCAGCGACCACGACCCTGCGTGGATTGACATAGACCTCTAGATTTGGATGAATGTAGAAACTTTCAGGGAGGATACTGATGGCTATTCAGTGGATCGGGAGCCCAAACAAAGACAAAGGCCGTGAAGGGTACAGGCCTGAGGCGATCGTCATTCACATCATGGAAGGTACGCTCAAGGGCACCGATGCCTGGTTTAAGAACGAAGAGTCTGGCGTGTCAGCTCACTATGGAATTGGGAAACAGGGTGAGATTCATCAGTACGTCGGCGAAAGCGATACAGCTTGGCACGCCGGACGTCTCGTCTCCCCCACTTGGCGACTGTTGAAGCCTGATGTGAATCCGAATTGGTATACGATCGGCATCGAGCATGAAGGACGAGCGGATACGCCTTGGCCGGACGCGCTGTACGAGGCCAGCGCCAGGTTGATCGATGAGATTTGTCGACGATGGTCAATCCCTTGTGATCGGGATCATATCATCGGCCATCGAGAGATTCGTTCCGACAAGACCTGTCCTGGTTTCGAAGTGGATCTCGACCAACTCATCGACATGGTCAAGGAGCTCCAACAGGATTCGGCCACGTTCAATTTCGTCAAGAAACCCGGCATTGTGAAGACTCGCGTCGATGTGAATATTCGCAGACAGGCACCGACAACTACCGTTCCTGTTGTCCGCACGATCAAGCGAGGGAAGAAACTGCAGTATCAAGGCTGGACCAGCAACGGACTGACCGTGAACGGCAATGCCCATTGGTACAAAGATTCAGATGGCAACTACTTCTGGGCCGGCGCGACGGAACAGCCGATTCCGGGGCTCTGAGAGACAGTATCCCGTGTCTGGTAACCGGCAACGCAATGGACTCACGCTGTGCATTCTGGCCATCAGTGGTATTCTTCTGGCCTGCGCCACGCAGGGCATTCCATCATACCCATCCATTCAACTTGCACCCGACCGGCGGGCGCTTCTTGTCACACTACACAACAAGTCAGCGCTTTCTCAATTTACACTTCAGAACCTACCAGCCGAATCGACGATCGCTCCTGGCCTTTTTTTCCGTCCGCAACGATTTGCCCAAGTTCTTCTTTCGCCAGATAGGCGACACGCCGTATTCTCCACGGAAGACCACCACACGTTCGTCGGCGTTCTGGATCTCGCTGCGCTGGCGGTACGGGAGATTGACGTCATCACGGAAGGAGACGTGCTGACATTCCATTGGTCAGCCGATAGCCGAACGCTCGCCTACGACTACCTCCCAGCCAGCGGCTACCGGCGAGTAAAGGCCTACGATATCCAAACCGGAGAAAGCTTGTTCGTACCCCGCGACGAAGGAAAAGCAGCCCTCCACATCACGTTCGAGGCATGGGGTTCACAACCGCGTGACGTCGTGCTGAGCATACTAGACATTCGCACCAACAAACGCCAGACGAATACCGTCACGTTAGCGCCGCGTAAATAGACGCGTGGCATCGCAGGTGAAAAATGGGCTTGATCCCATCTCCAGATCATTTGTAGGTTCCGGCAGCTTCGATTGCATTCCCCGATGAACACGACTAGCATCCCTAGATCGGTGGTGGACTGGTGGTCTGACTTCATGAAGGCTTCATTTATTCTTTCCTCGATCGTGACGGCGTTGCTCATGGGGTGCGCCCTTGAGCAGGAGGTGTCGCGCACACCCCGGACGGCGGTGGAGCAAGTCCTGTTGACACAGGCGGTCGAGCAAGCCCTCGTCAATCTCAAGGTCCAATTACCGGAAGGCGTCAATGTGGACGTGGATGCGACGGGGCTCGAGAGTGATCGGTCGCGGCTCCGCATGACGAATGCGGATCTCGGCGCGATCGATCGTCCATCGCGCGATATTTTTTACGTTCGGGATATCGTGGCCGCTGAATTGGGGCGAAGAGGTTATCGTGTCTCCGCCCGTGATACGGAATCCCCTTACTTGGTTCGCGTGATGGCGGAATCATTCGGAACCATGCAAGGCAGTGTATTTTTTGGGATGCCGCCGGTCCAGAGCGTGTTGATCCCCTTCTCACTCCCTGAACTTGTCGTCTACAAGCAACAGAGCCAGAGCGGCTATGCGCGGCTGCATCTGGATGTCTACGACAATCGGACCGGCGAGTTTCTCGGTTCAAGTCCTAAACTGGTCGGACGAGCGTATTACAATCAGTATACCGTGCTGATTTTGATGACCTGGAACCGCACCGATGTGACGGCCCCACCGGTAGCGGGGCGATAAACGAAAGGAGAAGCGACGCCATCATGAAAAATGTCGAGATGATTGTCGAAGGAACCATGCTGACGATTCGTGTGGACCTGTCAATGGAGTTCGGTCCATCCTCAACGGGCAAGACGATTATCATTGCCTCGACAGAAGGAAACGTGACCATTCCAAATCGACACGAGAAAATCGGGCTCAATGTCTACCGAAAAAAGTAACGCAGGTGTCGGCCATTTGGCCCTGCCGCTTGTATCCATCAAGCAACTCTCTTTACCGACCGGCTCTTGACAGATCAGAAACACCGTCCAGGCCTGCAAAATCGGCTATAGATCCCCAGAATACCTGTGATCCTGTGGATAGCGTTCCGAATGGTTGCATTGGGAACCATGCCTCAATGGTGAGTTACCCGGCTCTAAGGACGTACCGCTAGAAATGTGTGAAACTGTTTTGGATAATCACGCAGACCACTATTAGTTGTGGCTCCATGATCAGAGTGCGGACGCCTAAAAAATAGGCAATTTGATGAATAGATACGTCATTGGAGCACCAACTATCTAAAAACGCGAGTTATTCACATAGTTATCCACAGATCGTGGGGACGGCATCACGCCGCATCATGAACGCGCCTCAAGTGCCCCGAACAAGCGCGAGAGTTCCACCGAATGTTGATGCTTTCTTCCGTTGACACCTTCCCTGCGTTTCCTGGACAATCGCATGGCTTCTTTGGGCTTGAACCAACAATGTGAACTGAGAGACTGTTCGGTTTCGGCATCAGCGTAAGTCTCGCTCCTTGTGAAATCCGTTCAAACATCGGCCAGATGATGTACGCGGTCGATTGATCGAGCTCACGATGAAGATCCATTCCATAGGGCTAGGTGTCGTCCTTTCGCTGTTCCTCTTTGCCTGCACGTCACAGACAAGGAAATCCGCAGGAGACCCAAGCCAACCAGGCAAGGTGACCGCAAGCGGGTACTCTAAAGAGGGTTGTTTGCTCAACCTGAAGCTGGAAGCACGCGAGAGGAACATGCGGTTGAACCCCAATGACGTGGAAGTAGACTCCAATTCCCTCATGTTCTTCTTTCCATTCTTTGCTCGTGAAGGCTATCGGTGTTCCGGCAGCGTCACTGAACGAGAGAAGCGGGTCTTCTCCAGAGATTCACTGTACCCTGTTGATTAGCAGGATGCTGAAAAAGTCCGCCAGCGGCGTTCTCGCATTGCTCAGAGGCTCAACGTACCGAAGCGTACGCCTCGCCTCTTCGCTCGCTGCGGCCTTGCTGGACGTGCCTTTTTGAGCATCCTGCGTGATGCGCTAGTACCGTCTCGGATCTCTATGCCTGTTGCAAAACAGGAGTCAAAATGAGTTTTTCCGCAACCTGTTAGATGCGTAAGACATTGACATGGCAGGATGATCTACCCCATACCATGGAATTGCAAAGTGAATCCGGAAAGAGATACCATTTCACTCTTCCTGACATTCGACTAAGCAGAGAGTGAGGCCTACCATGAATGTACCAGCTCTAGCCTTTCTATCGACCGTCACCCTGTTGTTTGGAAATACCCCAGGCATAGCTGCCGTCTTTCAAGCGACAGGCAACATCCCGACAGGCGCACAGGTTGCTGTCCATGCCTATCCTGTTCGCGAGGATTCGTCCTCTCACAAGAAGACGACGTCCCCGATGCAGACCACGAAGGGGGGAAAGCAGAAGCCGCTCACCCTAAAAGAACAGGAGCTCAATACTCTCCATGACCAAGGTAATTCACAGGGCCAGGCATCCCAAGAATTAAGTGCGCTGAGAAGCAGCCTTCAGGAAGCCAAGCAGCAAATCGACGAGCTGGAGCGACAACTTGCCATCAGCAATCTTGAGCATGCAAAACGTCGAATTGGTGAACTTGAACAGCGGCTCGGCGCAAAAGATCAAGAAATAGCCGTGCTTCGGTCCACCGTCGATGAAGGCTCCAAACTCAAAGGTGACCTAGCTGCTCAAACGGAGCAAATAACTCAGGCCAACAACCGGGTCGCCGAGTTAGAACAACAGCTGGCGGGAAAAGAACAAGAACTCACAAGGATCAAGGACAACCTTCAACAAGTCACTCAAAAGTTCGAGGCATTGACCCCACAGCTCACGGCTCGTACCGAAGAGCTGGCGCGTGCGAAACAATCGCTCGCGGACCTCGAACGCAAATTGGCCAAGCAAGACGATACCGCTCGTGCGCCAGAAGCCACCTCTGTCGACAATAGCCCGTCTACTGACCTACCACCCGACCAAAATCTATCCGTGACAAACCTGCTCCCACACAAACCTACCCGCACGGAAAGCTCCGAACCTCCCAAGAATGATCTCATCAAGGTCGGCGAAACTCTTTCCAACACACTCGGGGATCAAATCAAGAAAGGAAGTGTGGCTTTAGAACAGCGGGGAAACACGCTGACACTCACGTTGGCCAGTGGGGGATTGTTTGCCCCGGGTGAGGCTACCATCACTCAGGAAGGCACCTGGTTACTTGAACAGATCGGAACAATCGTGCAAAAGTTCAACTATCAGAGCATTGAGGTGGCCGGCCATACGGATAGTACCCCGGTCAGAAATGACCCGCGAAGAACATTTCAGGATAATGGTGAACTCTCTCGGGCACGCGCCGAACATGCCAGTCAGGCATTGATCAACGGCGGGGTCGAGGTCGATCGAGTCAAAGCCGTTGGATACGCCGATACGAGACCTATCGCAACCAATGAGACTAATAAAGGCCGTAGCAAGAACCGCCGAGTAGAGATTGTGATCACCTCGCCCCCGCCGGTTGGACCCTCAGCCCAGATAAAATCACAGAGCGGCAAGCAATCAGGCCAGCCGATTTCTCTGAACTCTCCTCGTAGGCCTTGAGCCACTGAACATTCTGTTGAGAACGTTCAGCAGCTGACGGGTATCCAGCAGCTACCCAACCCATAACGGTGCTTACGATTGACAACCCACGAAATGGCAGACTACGGCTGAACATGGCCACCTCATCCCTCCTCCTGCTCAGAGATCAGGATAGCTAGTGGATTCCCGGACAAACAAGCGATCGGCGGAGGCTATTCTCGGTGAATTTTTTTGCGAATCTAAGGAAGATGAGCAACGAATACTGACTCGTATCGCCGAGACCGGCTTTACTGTCCTTGGAGGGTACCGTTTCTCAATGACGCAACGGAATCTCGACGGTCCTCAGCGAAAGCCGCTATACTGTTTCCTTGCAGCAATGAGCATCGAGAACCTGTTCGTAGATCATCGTCGTCGAGCTTCCCTATGGCCGCAGACAAACACGCCCGTTCCAAGTCACCGGTCCAGGCCCAATCGGAGGTGGCCGCTGCGGAAGTCCTCGCATGGCTAAGCGACTGCATCGAAAGCGGCCTATGTTTTGTGTCCAAAGGCCTCCTGATCTTCGAAAATGCCCAATTCGGAGAATTGAGCGAAGCTGCATCAGGTAGCAACCCTGAGGACCAAGTCCATGGTTCCCATGACAGAGGGGACTCGCTCCGCACCAGATTGTTCGCCGATGCCAAGGCCTGGCATGCCCAACCGCTTGGCGCCAGCCGGACGAAAACCTACCGGCTCACCGATCGGCATGGGCATCCGCTGATCTATGAATGCCGCCTCAACGTCGTGCCCTATCACGGCGCCACCGGAGTTCTGCTTGTGCTTCAAAATGTCACCGAACGCGTGATTCTCACACAGGAAGCCTCCCAAATCGCCAGGTTTCAATCCGTTCTCGCCCGCATCGGCACGCTGGCCGTCAGTGATGCGCCCGCGCAAGAGTTGATGGGTGAAGCCGTGAAACATACCGCAGAAGCCCTCGATGTCGAACTCTGCAAGATTCTCGTGCAACGGGAATCAGACGATCACCTTGCTGTAGTCGCAGGCATCGGCCTTGAACCAGGACTCATCGGAAGACTCACGATTGAGGGTGGAACCCATTCGCAGGCGGGCTATGCGATCCGCGAACGGCTGCCGGTGGTCGTACGAGACTTGCGAAAGGAAACCCGCTTTACACCGTCAAAGCTCTTAACCGAGCATGGCGGCATCGCAGGCATGTGTGTACCGATGCTGGTAGAGGACCGCGTCTATGGAGCGATGACCGCTCATTCCAAATCGGTTCGTGATTTCACAATCAAGGAACTCGAGTTCCTCTGCACGGTTGCCAATACCGTGGCGACGGTGCTGGAACGACGGCGTCGCGCCGATACACAGCGAGATCTTTATCATCGATTGTTCATGTCCGCGCAGGACGGGATCATACTGACCGACACCGAAGGCCGCATCTTGGAATGGAACCCGGCATTGGAGCGCATGACAGGATGGACCCGGGACGAAGCACTCGGCCGACGGCCGTCGATCTTGAAGTCCGGCAAGCATCCACCGGAATTCTACGAACGACTCTGGCAGGTTATCCACTCGGGATTGGCATTTGTCGATCGTTTCGTTAATCGAAGAAAAGACGGATCGGAATTTTTGGTCTGGGAAAGTGTCAGCCCCGTCAAGGATCGCGACGGGACCACGCAATTCTATTTGGCGATTCTGACAGACCTCAGCGAGCGAGAACAGATGCTGGAAGCGTTGCGCCACGCCGAACAGGTAAAACTGGCCGGACAACTGGCCGGCGGTATTCTGCACGAAGTCCGCAATCCGTTAATCGGCCTTGGAAGTCTGGCAACCCACCTCGCAGAACAAGACGAGTTGCCGCGCACCGCCAGAGACCGTTGCGCGCTGATTGCAAGGGAAGCAGCCCGCATCGACGAGTTGTTGGAATCGCATTTAGGCCAGCTGCGACCCCGCCCGTTCGATCTCCAGTCTTGCGACCTCCCATCTCTGATCGAGGACATGTTGACGCTACTGAGGCCGAACCTTCGCAAACACCGAATTGCCGTGAAAAAGATCATTCCCGAGGTTCTTATGGTCGAAGCCTCCCGTGCCCATTTGCAGCAGGCGTTTCTCAATATCTCGATGAATGCGATCGATGCCATGCCGACCGGAGGAGAGTTGACGATCAGAATTGCACTTGTGGCAAAACACGGTCCGGGCATCTCCGTGACATTTTCCGATACGGGTAAAGGGATCGAGCCCGAAGACCTCCAGCGAATTTTCGAGCCGTTTTTCACAAATGGGAAGGCCAAGGGAGTCGGCCTTGGTTTGACAATCACGCATGACATCGTCGACCGACATGGTGGACAATTGGCGATCAGCAGCCCTCCAGGAAATGGAGCGCTGGTCGAAGTGTGGCTGCCCTTGAAGCGGGATACATAGCATGACCTGGCAACTCTTGTTGGTGGAAGATGAAGCGTCGGTCCGCGAGGCATTTGCCCTGCGCCTCGCTGATCAAGGATATGCAGTACAGACGGCAGGGTCCGGAGAAGAATGTTTGACCCTCCTGAAGTCGGTTGAACCGGATATTCTGGTATTGGATCTCGTGATGCCGAACCTATCCGGCTTGGATGTGCTCGAACGCGTCAAGCAGTCTTCGCCTAATTTGCTTGTCATTCTGTTGACCGCCAGGGGCACGGTGAAGGATGCAGTCGACGCGACGAGGCTCGGTGCGTTCGACTTTGTCGCCAAATCTATCGATATGGAAGACCTGCAGCACGCGCTGAGCCGGGCCACGCAGCTGCTCATATTACAGCGCCAGGTTCATTTGCAGAGCGGGCAAGATGCAGAGCGTTACGCGTTCGGCCGCGTCATCGCCAAGAGCTCTGCAACGCAGTCCTTCATGAGCCTGGTCCGCGAACTTGCCAAGAACGACCGTGTGACCGTATTACTCCAAGGCGAAACCGGCACTGGCAAGCAATATATTGGCCGCGTGATTCACTATAACGGCGCCCGAGCTGATAAGCCTTACATCGAGGTCGACTGCCCGGCGATTCCACGAGAACTCTTTGAAAGCGAACTGTTCGGGCACGAAAAAGGCTCATTCACCGGAGCGTCGGGCCGCAAGGCCGGATTGATGGAACTGGCAGAGGGGGGAACCGTTCTCTTTGATGAGATTGGAGATCTTCCGCTCCCTTTGCAAGCCAAGCTGCTCCGAGTCATCGAGGAACGTGCGTTTCGTCGGCTAGGCGGATCGACAACGAATCCGTTGGATGTTCGTTTTATGGCTGCGACGAACCGCAATCTGAAAGATGCGGTTGCCAAAGGCGAGTTTCGCGAGGATCTCTACTTCAGACTGAACGTGGTGACCCTCATGATTCCGCCACTGCGGGAGCGGCACGACGACATCATGCCCTTAGCCGAGCAATTTTTAGCCCGGTCGGCTCTTTCCCTGAGAAAACCAGTTCGTCATTTAGGAGACAGCGCGCGCGCCGCTCTGTTGCGGTACCATTTCCCCGGGAATGTGCGCGAGCTCAGCAATCTCATGGAACGGGCGGTTCTTTTCTGTCCGGACGATACGCTTGAGTCGATGCATTTCCCCTCCGACATGCGAGGCGCTCATTTACAGTCAGATAGCGAATCCGCCCTTTCTACTTCCATTTCCTCAGACAGAGTGGATCCCACCCAGATCCACATCGCGTTCCGTCTCGGCGAGTCGTTGCCTGAACTTGAAGGTCGCATCATCAACGAAGTTCTAAGACGTTCCGAAGGAAACAAGTCACTTGCCGCCAAGTATCTCGGGATCACGCGATGGAAGCTCGATCGCAGACGCAAGCCGGACTCATAGTGGAACTTTAGCTACAAGTCTCCTCGACGGCACCTGCCTCGCTTATGCTCCCGCCTTGATCGATAACACCCCGTAGATGAGCGGGGACGCACAGCACGTGGTGCGCTTATACACATGTGCACGGTCATAAGTATTCCGCTCAGCCTTTCGACATCTAGTTTTGGACCTTTCATTGGACTTTCCATGGATACAGATACTGGATCGCTCATTGCATAGGTCACTCGCATGAAGTGGCTGCCTTAAGCTGAGGGAGAGTGCCGAACTACCTTGGTTGTGTCAGCTATATACAGGAGGAATCGTATAGTGACGTGGTCGGCACCAAGGCTAGATTTTCTACGCACTGTGCTGTCTCTTATGCGGGCGCGTCGTGGTTCCCGCAACTGTCAAACATCTTCACAACCGACTCGCACCGCAAGTTCAACTTGTCGGACTCGCAGTGTTCGCTTCGACCAAATCAGTTTGCCTCGTCACAGGCTAGAGACAGCGGAACGGCTATGAAGCATCTTCGCGCTCTCGAAGATCAGAGTGTTTACATTCTGCGTGAGGCCTACAAGCATTTCGATGATTTGGCGATGCTCTGGTCCATGGGAAAGGATTCCACCGTGCTGTTGTGGCTCGCAAGGAAAGCCTTCTTCGGGCATGTGCCGTTTCCGTTGGTTCATATCGATACCGGGTACGAAATGCCTGAACTGATCGAGTACCGGGATCTGCTCTGTCGAGAATGGCGCCTCGATCTTGTTGTGGGACAGAACGCGGAGGCACTGGCAGGCGGTATGGGACCGCAGCAGGGACGTGTCACCTGCTGTACGGCGATGAAAATCGATGCCTTGAAACACACCATCGCAAAACACAAATGGACTGCCATTATTCTCGGAATTCGGGCCGATGAGGAAGGGACCCGTGCCAAGGAACGGTACTTTTCACTGCGCGACAAGCATGGCGAATGGGATTTCCGGGATCAGCCTCCGGAGCTCTGGGACCAATTCAATACGGCGTTCCCAGCCGGCTCCCATATTCGTGTCCATCCCCTCTTGGATTGGACGGAGCTGAATATCTGGGAATATCTTGATCTCGAACAGATTCCCCTTCCCACGCTCTATTTTGATAAAGGCAACGGCATGCGGTATCGGAGTCTGGGATGCGTACCATGCACCGGTGCCGTCTCGTCATGCGCCTCCACGATTCCTCAAATCATTTCCGAACTCCGCGTGACCACCATCGCAGAGCGAAGTGGTCGCGCTCAGGATGAGGGCCGTGGGATGGAGACGCTTCGCAAGCTTGGGCATATGTAAGCCAGCCATTCTGCATCATGGAGTTCCTATAGGACCTGCGGTATGGAGTTCCTGATTCGTGCATAGATGCACGAGTGTGCGCAACTGCACTCAGTCTTTTAAATCTATTATGAACCACCCGTCCATTTTCTATTAACCCTGCCGTTTTGATTGATAAGGCCTTAAGCAGAATGCGCGGCCCTCTTCTTGCTGTTCTTTGTCACCAAATCGATCAGTTCTAACAATGTTGAGATACGACCGATGATAACTCACGAAGCAAAAATAAATGTAGAGTCACAAGAAGATGAACTTAGAGAAAGAGGGAGTGATCAACCTGTCATATCGGAGCCGGTGACCCTACCTGGATCAGCCGCATTCCAGGCCCAATATGCGGGGCGCGATATCGCCGCCGGACTGATCGCCGGGTCGATGGCGATCCCCTTGACGGTAGGCATCGCCATGATGTCCGAGTATCCGATCAAAGTCGGGTTGGCTACGGTTGCGTTTGCCTGTTTGGTCGGTTGGATCAATGCCTGGTTCAAGCCCGGCAACTACATCGGCTGTCCAGGAATCGCGGCGGGTCTGGCACCGGTATTGGCCGTGGGCGTGGCCAGCTTTGGCCTAGAAAATATGGCCTTCGCGATTTTCCTGACGGCGACCATCCAAGCCATCATCTGGCGATTCAATTGGCAGCGCTATATTTTGGTCGCCGTGCCGGTCTACCTCGTTGAAGGGCTCTTGGCCGGCGTCGGGCTGAAGATCGCGCTCAAGTTTCTTGCCTTCACCTATGAGCTCCCTCCAGGCATGGAAGACGCCGATTCGTTCTTGAACATCGCACGTATCAAAATGATCCTGATTTCCATGGTCGGGTACGGCGTCTTCGTCTATCTCTTCCTCAAGTTCAAGAAGACACAGCCTGCTGTTCCCTATTTCGCACTGATCGCCGCCGGAACGATCCTGGCCCAATTCGTCTCTGTCCCCATGTTGTCGATGGAAGATACGGAACTCAAGCTCGCGCTGCCGATCCCGCACTTCGACAGTCCCTTAACCGTTCTCGCGATGCTGGTCTTTGCGGTGATGCTGGCGATGATTGATGTGATCGAACAGGTGATGAGCAATGCCGCGATTGAAAAGATCGACCCGCTCAAGCGCAAGTGCAACAGCAACAACAGCCTGCTGGCCATCTGGATCGCCAATATGGGCTCCAGCTTCTTCGGCGGCATGACCAATCTGGATGGATTGGCCAAGAGCACCACCAATCGCTTAGCCGGCGCCTATACCAAATTTTCCGTCCTCATCATCGGGTGTGTGGTGACCTTCTTTACCTTCAATACGCACGCGCTGGAATATCTTCCGAAGTTTGCATTGGCCGCGATCATGATTTTCACGGGTTGGAAGATGATCGAGGGTCTCATCCATGTGACCCATCATGGCCCCTATGCCATGATTCTGGCTATTTTGTGTGGTGTGCTGGTCTTCAAGGTGGGCATTTTTGAGGGCTTGCTGATTGCCCTGGCCGTGCATGGTGGTGTGCACTACATGATGTATGCGAATCTTGATAAAATGCCCGGACGGGATATTATCAGGAGATACATCGATGACCTCAAAAAGAGCGGCAGCGGGGATATCACCTAACCACCCTGGCATATGCTGGTCACGCGGTATCGTCTTGTAGAAAGGACGATGGATATCCGCGTCCTTCAATAACACATCGCACTCTAAGAAGGTGTATCGTTATGTTCAAGAAAATCATGGTGGCGGTTGATGGCAGCGAAATTTCAATGAAAGGGTTGATGGAAGCGAAGCGCATCGCCGTGTCCCGCCAGGCCACGTTGCGCATCGTCTATGCCGCCTCGGATTCAGAGGATACTGATCAGGAAGCCGGTCTCAAGCTGTTGGCACAGGCTAAGTCTGCTGTCGGTGACGGAGTAGACACAGAAACCCGCGTCTTACACGCCGATGCCGTCTATGGCCTGAATGGAATCGCTGAAACCATCGCGAACGCCGCGAACGAATGGGGTGCCGACCTTGTGGTGGTAGGAAGCTCACATCGGCAAGGGTTGGAACGATGGGTGATGGGTTCCGTCGCTGAACAGTTGATCGCCAAGGTCGATGCATCGGTGCTCTTGGTTCGTCCCCATTAGAGAGCGAAATACCCTCACTCGACTCCACGCTTCTGAACCGATCTCCAGACAGTCTCTAGAGTTGCTAACGCCGTAGTCGAGCATTGATGCACAAGCCACCGTGCATCCCGTGCGCTGATGCACGAGCATTTCACCACGTTGAGAAACGCACTTCTTCGCCGAAATTCTTTGGTCGCTATTTTCCGCGCATTTTTTGAATGCTACTGGTTGCGTGCTCGTCGTGCAGGCCTCAAACAGTCTGGACTCTGATTTGCATTTAGCACCAAACCGAGGGAGCGGATGGTCCGATTGCCCTTGCTGCTTAAGGGAGGCTCTTCAATGAGTACACAGCATGTCGTGACGATGTTACCGGGAGAAGGCACCGGCCCGGAAATTTGCGAAGCCGTGCGGTTAGTCATCGATGCAAGCGGTGTCAATATTAAATGGGATTATGAGGACATTGGGCTCGACTGTCTCGAAAAGTACGGCACTCTTCTGCCGGACAAAACGATTCAGAACATCGCGAAGAATAGAGTGGCGCTCAAGGGGCCGACAACGACGCCGATCGGCACTGGACACAAGAGCGCCAATGTGACCCTCCGTAAAGTCTTTGATCTCTACGCGAATGTGCGGCCCGCCAAACTCATCCCGGTGCTCAAACGGCCCTGGGACAAGATCGACATCATCAATTTCCGTGAGAACACCGAAGACTCGTACGCAGCCATCGAACACATGGTTTCTGATGAAGTGGCGCAATGTCTTAAAGTGATTACTTGGCCGGGCTCCTACCGAATCGCCGATTTCGCCTTTAAATGGGCCAAGGCCAACGGGCGCAAGAAGATCTATTGCGTCCACAAGGCCAATATCATGAAGATGACCGACGGCCTTTTTCTCGATGCCTTCAAGGAGGTCGCCAAGAAGTATCCCGATATCGAGTCCGGCGACATTATCGTGGATAACTGCTGCATGCAGCTGGTGAGAAATCCGGCGCAATTCGACTGCTTAGTGCTCCCCAATCTGTACGGCGACATTCTCACGGATCTCTGCGCCGGACTGGTAGGCGGCCTTGGCTTCGCCCCGGGCGCCAATGTCGGTGACGGCTGCGCAATCTTCGAAGCCGTTCACGGCTCAGCGCCGAAGTACGCCGGTATGAAAAAGGTCAATCCTTCGGCCGTGCTGGTCTCTGGCATCATGATGCTCCGATGGCTCAAAGAAGAAGCCGCCGCGGCCCGGATCGAGAAAGCCATGTTCGCCGTACTCGACGAGCGAAAACATGTGACATACGACGTCGGTGGGACAGCAAAAACAGACGAGTATGCACAAGCGATTGTGGACAAGATGCATGCGAACGCCTGAGATCTGAGGACATAGACTGAAGAAGGAGATATTCCATGCCAACATTTACAGAAATCGCCAAGGCGACCAAGCAGAAAAGAGAGATCAAGCTCGTCGGAGTCGATATGTACATTATCACCGACAAGGGCATTCCGAAGTTCGACGACATCGGACCATTCAAATGTGAATTCATCTCGAACCGAGGTACGAAGGTCTGGCCGGGCTTCGTGAGCCCCGATCTGCTGCAGGTCAATTGGTACCGTTGCCGGTTCATGGCCACTAAGGATGTGCAGGATGCAGACATTAATACGTTCCTGGACGCCCTGACCAAGAAGGGGTGGTGGTGGTCTGCCGCTCAGAAGCTGTGGAACTACGACGGCGAGGCCGGATTCAGCAAGGCCTACTGATATTTTCAGCGAGGCGCTGGGCGTTCAGATGGACACCCAGCGCGATCGTCATAAATGACATGTTTCTCACAGGGAGTGAGCCATGAAAGTCTTGATAGAAGAAGATCGTTGGAAACGAAACGCTTCGCTCGCAGCGCTCGGAGGGGAGTCGTGCTTCTTGATAACAACTCTCCCCATAATTACGAGGCCATTCTGAGTTTCACCACCTGAAACAGATACTCTTCCGAATGTCTCCGTGAATCGTGTCCGGCCGAGTTAGAAGTCACCGGTTTTCACGTACAGATGGATCCAGGGCGTCACCTGGAACAAGCAAGACGTCACCTCGCGGCCTATATTTTTTGAATGCTCTCAGCCGAGTGGCTCTTCTTGGCGAGAAACGGCTACCGCGTGAACGTCACTGGAAAGATCAGTGCAAATCGGAGGCTAGACAGTAGGTCGTTTGATGTCAGGACGGAAAACGCCGAAGCATAGACCAGCGAATGCCCTAAGTTGGTCGTCAGAGAGGATTGTCTGAGATGTGCTCTATCCCGTGCTTCACGGCTCAGGAACATGGACATCCGAAGGTCGCGGAACAGAGCTGAGCGCTGTGACGATGGTCTTATCGAGGCGCCGTACTTTTCCATGATGGTCTGTGGCTGCAAGACGAGCCGACCCCTTCACGACAATTCGGTTGCTCACCTTTTCACGCACCACATGTGAAAATGTGACGGTGGCCCGTGTCACATCAGCGACATCCGTCTCGATCATCAACGTTTCTCCATATCGGCCAACCGAGTAGTAGTGAGCTTCCGCGTGTACCACGACAAAGACCACACCCCGTTGCATCCAGTCGGCAATCGAACACCCTCGTGTTTCAAGATACTCAGTACGAGCCCGCTCAAAATATTTCAGATAATTGGCATAGTAGACGACTCCGCCGCAATCGGTATCTTCGTAGTAGACTTTGATTTCCATTGGAGACGGCGCTGGCTTATTCATCGGCCCATTGAGCACGCATGGTCAGACTGGCTCACTGATCTAGAGCCGTGGCCATGGGATAATGCGTCCTGACGGCTGGGTCTGCAATCGAGGTCGCTCTTTATCATCGACTCTTACAGACGAAGAACCGGAAACTTCGGCAGCGATGTCTCATTGACGCCCGACAGCTTGACGACCACATCATACAATTGCTGAACTCGTTCCGACTTGACGGGTTCGAAGCCATGCCCCAACACTCCATGACTCGCCGCGTCCAACAACGGTTTCATCTTCGGCCATTCTCTCAGAAACGCTTGGCCCAGTTGATCGCCTAGCCCCGCCAGCACCCGAAACTGCGCTTGGAGCGGCAACTTGTACTTGCCATCGATGTCTTCCAGATAACAGGTCCGACAAATTTCTTGCAGCGCTTGCGGGAGCTGCTCCGGCAAGACATCCCAGCTTTTGATTTTGTGCGCTTTATGAAGTCGAACTTGCGCGAACCCGTCCAGCGCCCGAACGAGAGCGACCATGGCCGCTTCAGGATTTCGACGAAAAAGGAGCTGCCGATGGGCATATGCCAGGACATCCAACGGTACGGATTCTTTGACCTCGGCCGGGTCAAGGACGAGTTTTTCGAGAAACCCTGCGTTGGCTTTGATCGGCGGCACGACCGCCTTCAACCCTGGTGGGCCGCCCCAGAGCGAAGCCATTTCGATCGCCTTCATCGCGGTTTTCAATTTGTCCCAGGCTTGACGATAGTGAAACCGTTCCCACAATCCATACCCCTCCGCCAAATCGGCGAACGCGCGATACAACGGCTTTTGCCCGCCACTGACCCGTAGCTCTACTTCACAAAACAGTTTGGCCGCAGCATCGAAGAGGCCCTTATTGAACAATTCGCAGCCTTCACGACGAGAGACCGTCGCCTGCTCATCCCACGGATTACTCTGTGTCCAGACCAGCGTCTTCGCGTCTAGCTTGACATGATCCCCTTCCAGTCCTTCGCGATCCGGGCACAGTTCGATCAACCGAGAAGTCCAGGGTAGCGTCACCAGGGAGAGGGAGGACGCCATCGCCGCGGTCGCTCCACTCATGTCCACAACCAGCTCACCCGGTTGTATCTCCCATGTCTGCAGAAGGTCCGGGAGCGATCGTGCAAGAGGTTGATAGGTGGAAGAAAACTCAGCGGTCTCAGCCAAGACAATCCAATCCCACCGCCTCGGCATCTGTTGGATATTCGGCTGTATGGTAGCCTCCACCAAGGCCTTGCTTGCTTCCGGCAACACAAAACACAACGCTTCCGGCTTGAGCCTGTTGATCGAATACACGGCCGATGCTGCGTCATCGACAAACGCGATGACCAACGCCTTAATAGGTTGATCTTGTGCCATTTCGGGCGGACTATAACATCGACTTCGCCGGTGTTCAATTCGCTGATTCCAAACAGCGTTCTACTTGACCGACTACATAATCAAGCCTAGACTCTGGACACGATTGTCCTTCTTCGTGTCGGCTTTCCCTACAGCGAGGTTTTCAATGACCTGGTGGTATTGGATATTTCTGGGCTTGGCTTTGGCCGGCGCAGAGATCGTGTCACCGGGCGGATTTTATCTGTTGTTTTTCGGTATCGCTGCAATGATAGTTGGCGCCCTAGTTGGTATGGATGTGGTACAAACCGACTGGCTACAGTGGCTCTTATTCTCCATCCTGGCGGTTCTTTCGCTGCTGCTGCTGCGCAGACCGCTGATTCGTCTCACGCAAGGCCATCCGCCACAGGTCATGGACAGCATGGTTGGAGAGTCGGCGATCCTGCTTGAAGAACTCCAGCCAGGGCGCACGGGTAAGGCCGAGTTGCGTGGCTCCACGTGGAGCACACGGAACGTCGGAGCCGTTCCCCTTCTCTCAGGTCAACGCGCAACGGTCGTCAAAGTCGATGGTCTGATGCTCTGGGTAAAATCAGAATAACGGTCATTAGCGAACGAGGTGCGGGCATGGAAGGCGGAACGTTTGTCGTGATCATCCTGTCGGTGATCGTCTTAATCGTCATCGCCAAAACGGCGGTCGTGGTTCCCCAACAGAGCGCCTATGTCGTGGAGCGTTTAGGGAAGTACAGTTCCACGCTGGATGCGGGATTCCACATCCTCGTCCCGTTCATCGACGTGATTCGATACAAGCACATCTTAAAAGAAAGCGCGGTCGATATTCCGGAGCAAATCTGCATTACCCGTGACAACGTTCAGGTCCATGTCGATGGCGTCCTGTACATGCGGGTCCTGAATCCGGAGCGGGCATCGTACGGGATCAGCGACTACCACTTCGCGCTTTCACAACTCGCCCAGACGGCGCTGCGGAGCGAGATCGGCAAGATCGAGCTGGACAGAACCTTCGAAGCCCGGACATCCATCAACGCACAGGTCGTCAACGAATTGGATAAGGCATCGGAACCTTGGGGGGTCAAGGTGCTACGGTACGAAATCAAAAACATCACTCCGCCGAAGGATGTCCTGAACGCCATGGAAAAGCAGATGCGTGCGGAGCGGGAAAAGCGGGCGCTGATATTGACCTCCGAAGGCGAACGCGACGCCGCGATCAATCAGGCCGAAGGAGAGAAACAGCAAGTCATTAAGGCGTCCGAAGCCAAGAAACAACAGCAGATCAATGAAGCCGAGGGGGCTGCAGCCGCCATACTCGCCATTGCGCAGGCGACGGCCGAGGGTCTCCGAAAAGTCGCAGAGACCATTCAAGTTCCCGGCGGACAAGAGGCTGTCCAGCTGCGTGTCGCCGAACAATACATCGGCAAATTCGGCGAACTGGCAAAGGCGACCAATACCCTCATCCTTCCGGCAAGTGTCTCCGATGTCGGCTCCATGATTGCGTTGGCGATGAATGCCATCAGACAGACCGGAACTTCGGTGCCAGTGAAATCCTAACCCGCATTATTCATGATGGTTCGTGACGAAACCGCCAAGACGCCAGGCGAGACGGGCACGCGGAGCCCTGAGAGACCGAGGCATACTTGAAACAGTATGTCGAGGCCACGAGGGGCGAGCCTGCCCGCCTGGCCGTGAGAAAACCACGGCCAGGTTTGTCGCAGCGGCGTCTCGGCGGTTGCAGTAGAAGCGTTCATGAATAATGCGGGTCAAGAGTCACGGCGCTTCGGTTTGACAGGCTGACTCGCCTCGCCTAGAATCGCGCCATGCAAACGGTTGTGCTGACAGCCTTTGCGGAAAGCGCTCGCGTCAAGCAACAGTTTGCGCGTGAACACGCCGACCGTATCATCCAGGTGGCCACGGTCATCGCCAACGCCTTCACCAACGGCAATAAAGTTCTGCTGTTCGGTAACGGTGGCAGCTCAACGGACGCGGCGCACATCGCGGCGGAGTTTGTCGGGCGTTACAAGCGCGAACGGTTGCCGTTGTCCGCCATGGCCCTAGCGACGGATATCGCTGCCATTACCTGCATTGCCAATGACTATGGATATGAGGAGCTCTTCGCCCGCCAAGTGCGGGCGCACGGGAGAGCCGGCGACATCGCGATCGGCATCAGCACCAGTGGCAATTCTCCGAACGTGCTGAAGGGGATCACCGCTGCGCGCGAATGTGGCTTGACGACGGTCGCGTGGACCGGAGCGTCCGGCGGCAGGCTGGTAGGCCTCGTGGATTATCCGTTTGTCGTGCCGTCTACCGTCACTTCACGCATCCAGGAGAGCCACATTACGCTCGGCCATGTCTTGTGCGAACTGGTGGAGGATCATCTCCTTGGGAAAACGTCCTGATCGGACTCCCCCACCTCGGCTTCCTTCCTTGATCCCTCCGATCAATGCATCGGACCTCAAGACCTATTCGTTGAAAAAACGGCATAGCAAGGTACGACTCTCGGACTTCGTGACATCATGGAAGCGTGGGGGATCGTTCTCGACATTCTATCGCGGTCTCCCTGACATCTTAGCCGTCAAGACGCTGCGGGCCGTCACCCAGGCCATCGTGAAGGCCCATCGCAAGCATCGTCCGGTCATCGTCGGGATCGGAGCCCATGTCATCAAGGTTGGGTTGGCGCCAATCATCACGGATTTGATGAAGCGAGGCGTCATCACGGCCGTGGCCATGAACGGGGCAGGGATCATTCACGACTTCGAATTAGCCCTGATGGGTCATACCTCTGAAGAAGTCGACGCTGAAATCGATGAAGGTCGCTTTGGCATGGCGGAGGAAACAGGGCGCATGCTCAATGAAGCCATCACGCGCGGCGCGAAGGACGGCCATGGGCTGGGCGAGGCCATTGGGCGCTACATGCACCACGCTGCTGACCAATTTCCCAATCACTCGGTCAGCATTCTTGCCGCCGGCACACGGCTCGGCATCCCGGTCACTGTGCATGTGGCTGTGGGCACGGATATCATTCACATGCATCCTTCCGCGGATGGAGCGGCCATCGGAGCCACGTCCCTTCTTGACTTCAGACGCCTCACTGCCGTCGTCGCCGGAATGGAGGGCGGCGTGTATCTGAATATCGGATCAGCTGTGATTCTTCCGGAAGTCTTCCTCAAGACCCTGTCGCTTGGTCGAAACCTTGGTCATCCCATCGCGAACATCACCACGGTCAACCTGGATTTCCTTTCTCACTATCGTCCCCAGACCAACGTCGTGCGGCGTCCCACGCAGAAAGGCGGCCAAGGGTATTCCTTGACGGGTCACCACGAGATTATGCTGCCACTGCTGGCCGCGGCGGTGATTGAAGAGTTAGGATGAGACGACTCATGACCGGTGAAACGACCTGGTCCCTCCCTACTCCGTGCGAACTGCAGACCCGTTGGCAGCATCTGAATCAACGGTATTTTTCTGGATCGCTTCCGTCGATCGCCATTCTGTGGAGCCCTCGCTTAACTTCCTCGGTTGGCATGTTCTCCAGCCGTGGAGGTCCGAGAACATCCACCGGCCAAGGCAGTCGGGAGATTCGCCTGTCGCTCCCTCTCTTTGTGAAGCTTGCCGACCGCACGCCGTATGCAGAACAGGAACTCCTGAACACGATCGCTCATGAGATGATTCATCAATGGCAATTCGACCTCCTGAAGCGTCGACCTGATCATGGTCTCGCCTTCTTGCGAAAGATGGCGGAGATGAACCGAACGGGAGAGGTGGCGATCACGACGTACCACTCGCTGGAGCAGGAAGTACTTGCTTTATCGCGATTCACCTGGCGCTGCACCGACTGTGGACGGATCTATAGACGGCAGCGAAAAACGATCCAGCCCGGCCGTCATCGTTGCGGTGTCTGTCGAGGGACTTTACACGAACTCCGGTCGCCCATCTTTACGGTTGAGAGCCAGCCGGTGGGTTATGCGCCTCAGCTATCCATTCCGGTGAGTCCATCCGCCCGGCCGAACCGGCGCATCGCAAAGCCTCAACAGTTGACCCTTCAGTTGATGTGAGGCAGGCGGTAGACAGAGCGCAGGAGCTACGCGGCTTCTTGACCTTTCCTAGATTGCGCGCGCGTGTGCTCCCGATTCACACGATCCAGTACGTTGGCCAACGCGTCTATTGAAATGGGTTTGGAGACATAGTCGTCCATTCCTGCCGCCAGACATCGTTCACGATCCCCTTGCATGGCATTCGCCGTCATGGCGATGATCGGCACTCGGTCCGACTGTTCTCGCTCCCGGACGAGGTGCGTGGTTTCGAAGCCGTCCATTTCCGGCATCTGGCAATCCATGAACACGACGTCATAGTGAATACGAGACAGCGCTTCGAGGACCTCACGTCCGTTGGCCACCACGTCGATTCGGTAGCCCAGCCGCTGAAAGAGGCGAGCCGCCACTTTTTGATTGATGATGTTATCCTCGGCCAACAGCACGCGAAGATCCACCTGAGCCTTGGTTTCTGCACGGGTATGCCGAGTAATGAGCGGGAGCGACGCTCTTTCAGCCGGAACGCAGGAAGAATCAGGAGGCTGTGTCATGACCGCCACAAGACAATCATGCAGTTGCCGTTCACGAATCGGCTTCGTCAGGTAGGCGGCTAGCCCTGCTTCTCGGGCTATTTTGGCATCTCCCCGCCGTCCGAACGAAGTGAGCAACACGAGTTGGAGATCAACGCCTTCCGCTCGCGTCTTTATCGCCCGCGCCAATTCGATTCCCCCCGTCGGTCCCATGTCCACGTCCAACAGTGCCAGGTCAAATGGCGGTTGACCGTGCTGGCCGCTGAGGGCCTCCAAGGCCTCGGAACCGCCATGAACGAGTGTCGGGTACATCCCCCATTTTTTCGTCATCAGCTCCAGAACTTTTCGATTGATGGCTTTATCATCTACGACCAAGACGCGGAGGCCCGCCAACACAACCGCAGAACCTTCCATATTTCTGAAGCCGTCAGCTTGCTTGCGCAGGTTGACGGTAAACCAGAAACAGCTTCCCTCCCCAATTCGGCTGCTCACTCCGATCGTCCCCCCCATCATTTCAACGAGACGCTTGCAAATCACAAGACCAAGACCGGTCCCACCATATCTCCTCGTCGTGGAGCCATCGGCCTGGCTGAATGACTGGAACAGCCGCTCGCGGGCTTCGTCGGAGATCCCAATCCCGGAGTCCGTCACTGCAATGCGGATGATCGCTTCCTCATTCGATTGAGCCTCGACCGTCACTTCCACGACCACATCTCCGCTGTCGGTAAACTTGATGGCATTCGCCGTCAAGTTCATCACGACCTGCCGTAAGCGCCCCGGGTCGCCAAGCAAGTTTCGCGGCACATCAGCGTGGAAGAGACAGGCCAGATTCAGCCCTTTGGATGAGGCCCGTTCTGCCACAAGGTCCAAGGACTCATCCATGGCGAGGCGAAGATCAAACTCAATCACCTCCAAATCCAGCTTCCCGGCTTCAATCTTGGAAAAATCGAGAATGTCATTGATGATCGTCAACAAATGATCGCCGCAAGTCTGAACCGTTTCAGCGTATTCCCGCTGTTCATCAGTCAGTTTCGTATCGAGCAAGAGACCGGCCATCCCGATCACGCCGTTCATCGGGGTCCTGATTTCGTGACTCATGGTCGCCAAGAACGACGACTTGGCCTCGGTCGCGGCTTTGGCTTCCTTCAAGGCGGTATCCAGCTGCTGATTGATAGACTCCAATTGCTGCGCGTAGTCTTTCAGCGCACGCTCTGCTTCTTTCCTGCTGGTGATATCACGAATAAATGCGCTAAAGATGACGGAACCCTCAACCTGTAACGGCGTCATGGCGATTTCTACAGGAAACTCCCGCCCGTCTCGTCGAAGACCGATCATTTCGACCAACATGTTCGAGAGAGAGGGGTCTCTGGATTCAAGAAGACGTTGCACATACTCGCGATAGCCCGGCCGATGCGACGGTGGGAAAATCGTGTCGGCAACATCGCGTCCGATAGCCTCAAACGCAGACCACCCAAATACCTGTTCCGCCTGGGTATTCCACTCGGCAATTCGGCCCGCACGATCCATCGTAATCACGGCATCAAGGGCGGTATCGATAATCAGGCTGGTGCGGGCTTCGTTCTCCTGCAGCGCCGCTTCCACTTCAGTTCGTTCGACGAAAAGGCCGATTTGCCTTCCCGCCGTGCCCAAAGTTCTCAGTAAATCCCAGTCCTCGGCCTGCGCCTCCTTGCTGTAGAACTCCATGACCCCATAGACATTAGCCCTGAGCCAAATCGGAAATGCGCAGGCCGCGTGCAACATTCCTGTTGCTTCGAGAGGCCGGCGCGTAAACATGGGGCCTCGTGCGACATCCTCCACCCACAACGGCTCGCCGCGGGCCCAACAATCTCCCGGCAGATCCGACCCGGACGTGAGGGTCTCCTGTCGACTACTTCTCACGAACTCCTGCGCCATTGTTGTATCGACCGACCAGTCCTGCATGCAACGGATCGTTTGCCGGTCGTCTTGCACTCGCCAGAATAGGCCGACATGCCAATCGAGACTCATCACGATCGCTTGCAGGAGGTCGGGAACCGCTTGCTCGACGGTTGAGGACGCGGCAAGTACTTTGGCCACGGCATGCTGGAGAGCTTGTCGGCGATCGGCACGCTTTTGTTCCGTCACATCCCGGACGACGCTGAGGACCGCTTGCACCGTGCCGTCATCATCCGGAAGCGGAACGGATGTGATCTCGACCCAGCGGATCTGCCTCGAGAACCCGACGAGCCGAGCTTTTCCACAGGTTTCTCGACCTTCCCGAGCCGCCCTATGCATATCTTCCATCTGCGGTCGATCGTTGGAATGGATATGCTCTCGAATGTCTTTACCGACGATCTCTTCTGAAAAACCCGCATCGAAGAGCACGCAGCCGGCTGGATTGATTTGAAGCACCAGCCAATCCAGACTGAGCACCAAAATCCCTTGAGGTTCGGCTTCCAAGATGCTCCGAAGCCTGTGCTCATTCTCCTGACAACGGACCCTTTCGGTTTCAGCGCGGAGCCAACCGGCCCGCGCCCGACGAGAAGCCTGGATGAGTAAGAGGAGTAATGGAGCAACCAGCAGAACATTGGCCGCCGCCACGATCCAGAACACGCTCACATCATCCCCCATGACTTAGACTCCTGACATGGACGTCGCTTTAGCCTGCGTTGACACCAGGCCGTAGAGTCCGTTACGTGATGTATCGGTCCGTTTGTTGACGACTTGAGGCCGGCATCTTATCGGTGGACGAGGCATCGTGCACAATAGCCGATGAAACCAAGGATGGACTCCACCCGCTCTATCGCTCTTTCACTGTCAACCACCACCACGGTATGATGGGCCCATGATCAGGAAAATTTTGCCGCTAGATCAACTTCTGTCTACACTTTTCGCTGAACGAGCAGGCGGAAAACGGATCGTCTTCACCAACGGCTGTTTTGACTTGATGCATATCGGGCATACTCGTTACCTGCAGGCGGCCAAAGAGCTAGGCGATGTCTTGGTCGTCGGGGTGAACAGCGACGCGTCTGTCCGCAGTCTCGACAAGGCACCTGATCGACCGATCGTACCGGACGCCCAGCGTGCTGAGGTTCTGGCAGCATTGGGTTGTGTCGATTATGTCGTGATCTTCCATGAGTCGGATCCGCTTCAACTCATCACATCCGTTCAACCGGACATACTCGTCAAGGGTGGAGATTGGGCGCTCGACCGCATTGTCGGCCGAGACATCGTCGAAGCCCGCGGCGGTGTCGTCAAGACGATCCCTCTTGTTCCCGGCTTATCGACCACCGGGCTGCTTCAACGCATCCGATCAACCGCGAAATAATACGTGTCTGACGCTAACTCTCACACACAATCCTGGCTTGCTCCGCTTCGCGCCTCACTCGACCAGGAGAAGGCGCGTAGTTGTCTTCTTGGGGCGCATGGGTCTACCGCAGCCTGTGCCTTGACACTCCTGACAGACACGCAACGGAGTGGATCCGTCCACTCCGAACCGTGGGTCGTGGTGACAGTGAGCGACGAATCCGCAGAACGCCTCTTCAATGATCTATGCTTTTTCCATGAACTCACCGGCCGCTCCGTCGATGGCCTCGCGTGGTTTCCAGAGTGGGAAACGCTTCCCTATGAGGCCACCGCTCCGCATGTCGGGTTGATTGCGCACCGGATGACGACGCTGCATCGGCTCCTGACCGATCCACCCACCATGCTCGTCACCTCCATCACCGCGGCCATGCACCGCTTGATCCCGCGCTCGACCTTCGAGCAGGCGATCTTTCGATTCGAGACGGCCGCGACCTTCGAGCGCGACTCGCTCGTGACCAACCTCCTCCGCCTGGGATACCGGCGGGTTTCCGTCGTTGAAATCCCAGGAGAGTTCAGCGTCCGCGGCGGGATCGTCGATATCTTTTCGACCGCCTATGCCAACCCACTGCGCGTTGAATTTCTCGGCGATCAGGTCGAGTCACTTCGGTTGTTCGACCCTGCGACACAAACCTCCATCACGAAGCTCAAAGACGGATGGATCTTGCCTGCGCGGGAATTTATTCGTCCAGCCGAAGCCTTGGATGCCACCGCACCTATTCAGCCGGATGCTGAGTGGAGAGGCCCTGACCTCTACCACTCTATGGACACCCTCTTCGACTATCTCACCGGGGCACCCTCCCTTGCGTTCGACCAGCCTGAGGCGCTGGCGCAAGCCTGTGACACGGCGTGGGGCACGATCGACGACGGATACCTTCGTCATGTGGACAGGGATGCGTCGAATCCCTATCCCTCCCCGGAGCGACTCTTTCTGACCTGGAACGAAATCCAGGAACGAACTGCGACGTGGTCGATCCTGGCCTTGGAACCGCTGACCCCTCCGGGTTCTTCTTGGACTCCGACTTTTTCATTCCCTGTTCAAATACCGGGCAGCATCGGACTCGGGGTTCGTGGCACGGCCTTCAGCCAAACTCTCGGCATCTTGGAGGAACTCCGGAATGAGCACCGAGTGGTGTTGGTCGCGCGCAGTCGCGGTCAGGTCGATCGTTTACTCGCCCTGCTTCGAGAACATAATCTACCTGCCGACCCGTGGGAGTCTTCGCTTTGGTCAAGCCGGAGCACCGGTAAACTCCCCTTTTATGTGCTGCATGGAGATCTTTCAACCGGATTTCTCTCAGGAGATCTTCGACTCGCCTTATTGACCGAAGAAGAACTGTTCGCCAAGGGAGCACGTCACAAACCTCAACCCAAAAGCCGGACGGCCACCTTCCTCTCCTCCTTAGAAGACCTCAACGTGGGCGACTATGTGGTGCATGTTCAACATGGGATCGCCAAATATCGAGGGCTGAAACGTTTGGTCGTCCAAGACTTCGAGAGCGACTACCTGATTCTGGAGTTTTCCGGCGGAGATACGCTTTATGTTCCGCTCGACCGTTTGAATCAGATCCAACGCTATAGTGGGGCTGAGAGTCATGTCCCTCGGCTGGACCGACTGGGTGGAACCAGTTGGTCCAAGACGACCGCGCGAGTGAAGAAGGACATCGAAGAAATGGCCCATGAATTGATCGACCTCTATGCCAACCGCGAGCTCGTAAAACGAAACGCGTATGGCGCGTCGACAACCCTCTATCACGAATTCGAAGCGGCCTTTGAGTACGAGGAAACACCGGACCAGCTGAAAGCCATCGAGGACATCGGTCGAGATATGGAAGCGACAAGACCGATGGATCGGCTCATCTGTGGAGACGTCGGATACGGAAAGACGGAGGTGGCCATGCGGGCGGCCTTCAAAGCCGTCGAGCATGATCGACAGGTCGCGGTGCTGGTCCCGACGACTCTTTTAGCTCATCAACATTACGAGAATTTTTCTGAACGCTTCGCTCCCTTCCCCATGAAGGTAGCGCTTCTTTCACGATTCCAATCGCCTCGAGAAACCAAAGCGATTCTCAAGGACACCGCGGCGGGCATCATCGACGTGGTCATCGGAACGCACCGACTGCTCCAGAAGGACGTGGCATTTCGGCACCTGGGCCTGGTCATCATCGATGAGGAACAGTGGTTCGGTGTCAAGCATAAGGAACGGCTCAAGCAACTGCGTACGCAAGTCGACGTGCTCACCCTCACGGCCACCCCGATCCCACGAACCCTTCAGATGGCCATGTCGAGCGTCCGCGATCTCTCCATCATCGACACTCCACCGGCCGGCCGGTTGGCGATCAAAACCGAGGTGATCCGGTCCAGTGAGAAAGCCGTTCGCGACGCCATCCTCCGCGAGCTCGGGCGAGGGGGGCAGGTGTATTTTGTGCACAACAGAGTGGAGTCGTTGGAACGGATTGGGGCGTGGCTGCATCAGCTGGTTCCACAAGCGCGTATGGTCATGGCCCACGGTCAGATGGATGCCAAGATGTTGGAAGCCGTGATGCTGAAATTTGTGAAGCGCGAGGCAGATGTCCTAATCGCTTCCGCCATCATTCAATCGGGACTTGATGTGCCGAACGCGAACACCATCATCGTCAATCGAGCTGATCTCTTCGGCCTCGCGCAGCTCTATCAGCTGCGCGGACGGGTCGGGCGCGGCGGAGAGCAAGCCTACGCCTACTTTTTGATCCCTGACGAAGGCACGCTCGCCGGCGATGCGCAGAAACGATTGATCGCCATTCAGCAGTTCACAGAACTCGGATCAGGCTTCCGTATCGCTGCGGCAGACCTCGAGATCCGTGGAGCCGGCAACCTTCTCGGCAAGCAACAGTCCGGGCATATTGCGGCAATCGGCTTGGACCTCTACATGCAAATGGTGGAACAGGCCGTCCAACGGTTAAAGGGTCATATTATCGAAGAAGAGCCTGACCCGACCCTCCAACTGCCGGTGTCAGCCTTTATTCCGGAACAGTACGTCGCCGATCCGCACCAACGGTTGTCCATCTATAAACGGCTGACCGCCTGCAGCCAGGTCGGCGAGTTGGCCCTGTTGCACGGAGAAATACAAGACCGCTACGGCTCCCCTCCGGAACCGGTCGAACGATTACTCGAAGTCATGCAACTTCGGACTCATGCGAAACGGCTTCGCCTGGCCTCGATCGAGATGCACGGGCAAACGGCGAAGCTCGTCTTCCAACCGAAGACGACCATCCCCGAGAGCGCCATCCATCGATTGATGGACCAACTCAAGAAGCGGCTGCGGTTCCTCAGCCCGGTCTCATTCGAGATCCAACTGCGTCATGACGACTGGCCGTCGCTCTTCTCGGAACTCAACGCAATCTTGCAAAGCCTTGATCTCTGTGATACCAAGACCTTCGTAAAGGATGCGACCATCTCGTGAGAGAGACCCGCATGTGCCACGACGCATGAAACCCATCGGATTCCTCATTCTCCACCGAACATCTCTGCTTTCTCTGTGGCTGACCGGAATCCTGGCCTGGTCAGGGTTTGGGATGTCGGGATGCGGGGAGCGACAAGAGGAACCGGTCGTCGCCCTGGTCAATGGGCGAGCCATCACTCAGACGGAATTCGACCTTCGCTGGAACGAACTATCGCAAGCGACGAGATCCCGCTATGAGAAGGAAGGCGGAAAACGACGATTCCTCGACGAGCTCATCACCAAAGAACTACTCATGCAGGAAGCTCGACGCCGAGGGCTTGATCAGGACGATACGATTCGGGACAAGACACAGCGATACAAGGAGCAGTTGATCCTGGACGAGCTGTTGAAGGACAAGCTTCAATCCAAGGTAGAGCTGACGCAAGAGGAACTGGCCGCTTACTACGAGAGCCGCGCGAGCGAACTCTTAGACCCGTTAAAGGTCAATATCTCGATCATGCTGTTGCCCAATGTATTTGCGGCGAAAGACCTTGAGACGCAGATCAATCGAGGCGGAAGTTTTGCGAAGTTCGCGCAACGGTATTCGATCGATGAGAAGACGAAAGGAAAGGGTGGCGACCTCGGGCCATACCGAAAGGGGCTCGTCCTCCCTGAAGTGGATGAGGCCATCCATACACTCAAACCGGGGATGGTCAGCGCACCCATTAAGACCGACAACGGCTATTATTTGGTCATGCTGACCCCCCTCGATGAGGCAATTATCCAGGCTGACCTCGCGACGCAGGAACGGCTTCGACAGGAGTTGCTGACCGAGAAACGCCGGAAGCGCTTCGAAGAAGTGATCGCCGACATCCGAACAAATGCCTCGGTTCGCTTTGCCGAAGCTTCTCGCTATATTACTGAGGATACCGGCTCGCGTTAGCCTCTATTTGATTTCCAGGAACCTTCCCTTTCGTGTAAAATCACTTATTATCGTTCTTTGCGCCAGGTGAAAGGGTCATGACACGTGTTTTCCTCGCATCAAGTCGGCAGGTCCGTCTTGCATTGCTCCTTGCCTTCTTGATGAGCTCAACCTGGCCTCCGGCCTTCCCCGCCGCCCCCCTGCAGGATCGCATCGTCGCCATCGTGAATACGGAATTGATCATGTTGTCGGACGTGAAGCACGAGTTCAGAGCGGAACAAGAACGTCTCTCTCGCGAACTCAGCGGAAGCAATCTCGCTCAGCAGATGAAAACAGCCGAATACATGGCATTGACGAAACTGATCGAGCGGAAATTACAACTACAAGAAGCCAAGACCAAGAGGGTCGAGGTGTCAGATCTGGAAGTACAACAAGCCCTCGCGCAATTGAAGCAGCAAGACAAATTCCTCGACCCCACGAATCCGAACGATGTCCGAAGTGTGCGGGATCAGCTCATTTTGATGCGGGTCGTGGACCAGCACATTCGAGGCAACATTACGGTCGGAGACTCCGAGATCAAGCGCTACTACCAAGAGCATCGTGAGCGATTCGCCTTTCCCGAAGAATACCAACTGAGCCAGATCATCATTACGCCACGCTCTTCGGACGGGCTGGCAGATGCGCTGACCAAAGCCCGCCGAGCCATGGATGACCTCAAGCGCGGCGAGAAATTCGAAGATGTTGCCTTGCAGTATTCCGACGGCGCTAATTCCTTGCATGGCGGACGACTCGGATTGGTCCGTCAAGGAGAACTCTGGCCCGTACTTGAGCAGGCCGTAGCCCGCTTGGTGCCGGGAGGTATTTCCGACATCATCGAGAGTCCCGAGGGGGTCCACATCATTCGTATGGATGATAGAAAGCCAAAACAGTTTCGCCCGTATGAGGACGTTCGACGGGAGATTCAGGAATTGGTCTATCAGCAGAAAAGCGCGGACATGTACGAGTCCTGGTTGGCGGATCTCAAAAATAAGGCCTACATCGAAATCAAGTTCTAGCTCACTTCACCTCTGTCATCAGCCGACTGGACCCTCCGCACACCAGCGCACGATCAAGAACCGCGCGCCTGTCGCCCACCGACCGAGTCTCGGAGAGCTCCCCAGACCCATTCTCGCCCATCCCCGGTCATCGACGAGTGCGGAATCAACACTTCTCCTTGGGCAAGTCCTAGATCCCGATGCGTTTGCTTCAGCGTGCGCACCCGTTCGCTGGGTTTTAATTTGTCAACCTTGGTCGCCACGATGAGCGGATTTCTTCCGATCGATCGAAGCCAGGCAATGGTCTGCCGATCCTGCTCAGTGACGACTCGGCAATCCACCAACAACACGACTGCGAGCAACGAGGCTCGGTCGACGAGATAGCCTTCCATCAACGGTCCCCATTGATCACGGAGAGACTTCGAGACCTTGGCAAATCCATAACCCGGCAAGTCCACGAGATAGAACTGGGCGATGTCGGGATCGGAAGTCGAAATGAGAAACACGTTCACGGTCCTCGTCTTTCCCGGCGTCCGGCTGACTTTCGCCAGATCACGGCGATTGAGCAACGAATTGATCAGCGAAGACTTCCCCACATTGGAACGCCCCACAAAGGCGATCTCGTGGAGATCACCGGAAGGAAACTGTTCTGGAGAGACACAACTTTTGATAAACTCAGCCGCGAAGATTTTCATGCCCTTAGGCTCAGTGATGGATTCAAGACGAAACTCACGTCGCAATGCCGTCTTTCGACGGTACTACACATACGATCCTCTTCCATCCAAGTCAACCAAACCTCGCAGGGTGGCTCGCAGGCTCTTCTGGGGCACGGTGCTGATCGGATTTCCCTTGGGCATCTTAGGATTGAGCTGGCTCATCACCCTTCCCGATGTACGTCTCCTCGTGCGAACGAACCCGACATCGACGGCATTGATGGAAGCGCGAGAAGTTCAGGCCAAGGAACAGGCTCGGGCCATCGGACGCCATTGGGTGTGGGTGCCGCTCTCACGCATCTCACCCCATCTTCGTCATGCAGTCGTGGCGGCCGAGGATGCCTCGTTCTTCACCCACGAGGGATTCGACTGGGAAGGCATCCGCGACGCGGCGCGCTACAACCTGGAAGCAGGAGAAATGAAACGAGGCGGGAGCACCATCACTCAACAACTGGCCAAAAATCTCTATCTGTCATCCGAACGGTCCCTCTTACGAAAAGCGCGGGAAGCGCTGATTACCCGCTCACTCGAACGACATCTGACGAAGAAACGTATTCTCGAACTGTATCTCAACGTGGCCGAATGGGGGAAGGGCATCTACGGCGCTGAAGCCGCCGCCCGTCATCACTTTGGGAAACCCTCGCAGGACTTGACGGCCGACGAAGCAGCCTGGCTGGCGGCGATGTTACCGTCACCGCGCCGATACGACCCCCTGCGGAAAACGACCTTCCTGACTCGCCGCCACGAACGTATTCTAAAATGGGTCAACCGACCAGCCACTACCTCCATACCCATCGTCGATGAGTGAACCAGCTGCCCTGGAATTACTCTGAATACTCGGAAGAGTCGCCGACTTGACCGTGGTCTTGTTCGCCAAAGATGGCCGATTCGTGGGTGTAATGTTTGAATTCGAGCAGATTATGGGACGGATCCTCCAGAAAAAACGTGCGGTGTTCGATACGTGTCCCAGGAAAACGGACCCGCGGTTGTTGATAAAAAGAGAGGCCTTTCTCCTTGGCCCGATCTGCCAGCACCTGCCAGTCCTCTTGCGACAGAAAGATCAACCCGAAATGCCGAGGATAAATACCTTGTTGTTTCGAGGGCAGATCCGGCACGACATGCGCGACAAGTTGGTGACCTGCCAATCCCAGCGTCAGCGCCTGTTTTGTCCGCCGTCCGACGGTGCAGCCGAGACCATCGACATAGAACCACAGCGTGGCGTCCACGTCATGAATTGGAAAGGCGAAGTGAAACAAACTTCTACTCATCGAAATTGGTCCTTCATGATCGGTTCTCCCTTCCCATCCCACCATCCAGCCATCATACGAGGGGTGGAATGACGAATGGCGAATCGCCCGTCTGGAGTAAGGACCAGGCACCCTGCGGCGCCCTTGATACGAGACACCAGCTTCTGCAGCACAAGTCTGGCCGCAGTTGCCGGAGCACCACCGCGAGCTAACTGATCACAAATCTCCTTAGCGACCGCCAGACGCATGATGCTCTCGCCCCATCCTGTCATAGATACCGCACCGGTGTCATTGTCAGCATAAACCCCGCAACCGATAATCGGCGTATCTCCGACTCGACCAGGCAGCATGAGATCGATTCCCCCGGTGGAGGCTCCGGCGGCAATCGTCCCGGTTCGATCGAGAGCGACGGCACCCACCGTTCCATGGCAATTCCGCGTCGTTCTCATCCGCTTGAGCACCGAACCGTACGACAACCTGCGTCGTGGAGCCAAACGCTTCTGAGGTTCCAGTTCGAAATGCTCGGCAAATTTGGTCGCCATCGGTCCGACGAGCAATACATGGTCTGTTACGTCCATGACCAGGCAGGCGGCCGTGATGGGATGAACGATGCCTTCGATGGAGGCCACCGCCCCGGCGCGCAGGCCATCCCCTTCCATGATGGATGCGTCCATTCTTCGTGCTCCGTCCAACTGAAGATACGCGCCCTTGCCGGCATTAAAGAGCCCACTGCGCTCAAGGACACGGATGGTCTGCTCGACGGCAAGGAGTGCCGAGCTACCTCGATCGAGCCACGAATAGCCGACTTGCAATGCAGCTCGCAGGCAAGCGCGTTGTGCAGAGGTCATGGCACGAGGGCCGGCACCCCCGTGAGCGAGAATAATGGGGCGGATGGGTGTCAATTCAAGAGCAGATCTCGGGTCTTCCGATAGACCGGATTCTGCATGCGATCCAGATCCGATCGCACAAATCCCAGGCCGGTCACACAGAGTTCAAAGTTCTCAGATAGCTTCTGAAACAAGGGCAAGCTGGTTTCAGCATCATCACGCCCGATCTGCGCCACGATTCCGTACGACCGCTTGCCCGTCTTCACATAGTCGACGAGAAAGTCCTTGTGATAAATGCGTCCGGCCGTTTTGAGCCGTCGCAAGTATTCGGGAAACAATCCGGCCATGAAGAGGGTGAAGTCACCGATATGGCGATGGACGTCCCGTTCACGATCCAACGATTGCGCTTCGAGCATGACCTCTGATTCAAACAACAGATCCACGACCGTATCAACTGGTTGATTCTGTTGGCTTCTAATCTTATAGAGCTGATCCGTATGGGTAAAATCCACCAACAGATTGGAGACATAGGAGGCGACCTTGGCGTCAGGCCAACCCAGGTGTTCCGTAAAACTCTTCTCAGTCAATGCGCCGAAGAGTTGCCGGAGCGGATGACGTGGAGGAACTGGAGTGCCCATCGCCACCTCCTGCGAGTCCGATAAGGCTTGAACTCAGTATACCAGATCTCGACCTCGAACCGGTTCCCACCCTTGTGAATCGTATCGGAGGCGCGTGGCTCAATCTTGAGCCACACTAGCGTCCCTGCCTACTGTCCACCACGAAAGTCACAGGGCCGTCGTTCACCAAGGCCACCTGCATGTGAGCCGCAAAGACTCCCATCTCGACCCTCGTCCCGCTTTCGCGTAGCCCTTGCGCGACCTTTTCATACAGCTGCTTGGCCTGGTCAGGCGGAGCGGCCTCGTCGAAACTCGGGCGACGCCCATTCGCAGTGCTGCCCAGCAGCGTGAACTGTGAGACCAGCAACACAGAGCCACCCACATCGGTGAGTGAGCGATTCATCTTGCCGTGATCATCCGAGAAAATGCGAAGGTTTCCGATTTTGTCGACGACAAAGCGCACGTCCGAATCCTGATCGCCTTTGGCAACACCCAGCAAAACCAACAAGCCGTCTTGAATGCGTCCTCCGACGATGCCGTCGACTGTCACCGAAGCCCCGGTGACACGCTGAAGGATCGCTTTCATCGCGTAGAGTCAACCTCGCTGCAGTTGGGTCAGCGTTCCCTCAAGCGACAGCAACTTTCGTTTCATCGAAAGTCCTCCGGAGAATCCGCCGAGCGAGGCATCCTGTGCAACAATCCGATGACAAGGAACCACGATCGGCAGCGGATTCGCTCCCACCGCGTTGCCGACCGCACGTGCATACTGCCGTCCCCCCACGCGCAACGCAATCCATTGGTACGAACGGAGTTTGCCGTAGGGTACCCGCTGCAGTGTCCGCCACACCTGCCGCTGGAATGATGTGCCCTGCGAAAGATCGAGCGACACATCGAAGGTATTTCTTTTCCCGGCCAGATAATCGAGCAACTGCCGACGGGCTGCTTCCAGTCGTGGAGACGCTCCTTGTCGGCATTGCCCATTCGCCTGAGCTCTGAGGTCAGACTCGACGGCTCGCTTCGACCGTTTCGGCAACACAATGGCCTGAATCCCCTTCGGAGATTCAGCAAGTCCCATCCACCCCCAAGATGATTGAAAGATCATCACGCGCTGCATGCCCCGCTCCTCGTTATCTCGCCGATCTGCCGAGCTTTCTCCGCACCATGCCCCACACGATACCAAGCTCCTCCGACCGAAACAACGCATGAACTCCGAGGTATCCACCGACGCTTAATCCAATGGCAACGACAAGCATTGCAGATTTCTCGAACCACTCGGCTGGATGACTCCAGATCTGTGCGTCGGCCACCCACCTACAGACCAATACAATTGGAACGCAACCCACCAGCACCCGGCCGGCAGAGCGGATCACCGACGTCCACTCAACACCACCCAGTCGCCGATTCAATACGACCACGAGAATTCCGCCGTTGACCATCGCAGCGAGTGCCGTGGCGAGGGCCAATCCTGCTGCGCCAAGATGCGACATCAAAAGCAATGAGAGCAGGATATTCGCAACCACCGCAATCATTGCAGAGATGGCCGGCGTAGTCGTGTCCTTCATCGAATAAAATGCCGACACAATAATACGCACCCCACCGAATGCCCAGAGGCCCACGGCATAGCACAGAACCGCAAACGCCGTCTCAGTCGTATCGTGCGCCGTAAAGGTCCCATGCTCGAAGAAGAGGTGGACGATCGGAGTCCGCAACACAATCAACCCCACCATCGCCGGCAGAATGATAAAGAAGATCATGCGTAGACCAAATCCGAGGGTCGTGCGCAGTTCGGCCAGCGCCCCTCGTGCCGCTTGCGCCGACAGGGTCGGCAGAATAGCCGTGGCCAGGGCCACACCGAAAATTCCGAGGGGGAACTGGATCAGCCGCATACCATAAAATAAATAGGTCGGACCACCCGCAAAAAACGACCCCAGAATCGTGCTCACGGTGATGTTGATTTGTGTCACAGACAGACCAAGCAGCGATGGAATCATCAGCTTGCCGATCTTTCGTACACCGGGATGGCCGGGCCGGAATTTGAATCCGAATAACATTCCGCGAAACTTGAGCCCCGGCAATTGCATCGCAAACTGGGCTGCCCCGCCTGCAACGACACCGACAGCCACACCGAGGATGGGCTCCGGCAACGTGGGAGCAAGAAAGAGCGCACATCCAATGATAAATAGATTGAAGAATACGGGAGAAAACGCCGGCGCCGCAAAGGCTCGTAGGGAATTAAGGATCCCCATAGCCAGCGCGGCCAGACTGATGAAAATGAGATAGGGAAACATCATGCGTGTGAGCAATGTCGTCATTTCAAGCCGGGTCGGATCATCATGAAATCCAGGGGCCAAGAGCCAGACAATGCCCGCTGCCCCTAAAATCCCAAGCATGGTAATGCCCGTCACAATGGTCAGCAGTGTCGTAAATGCGGCACTCGCCAACTCCCAAGCATCCTGTTTCGACTTGAGTGTGTGATACTCGGTGAAGACCGGAATGAACGCGGCGGACATCGAACCTTCGGCAAAAAGTTCGCGGAGTAGATTCGGGATACGATAGGCGACAAAGAACGCGTCGGCAGCCGGAGTGGCGCCAAAGAGTCCCGCGAGAACCATGTCACGGATGAACCCCAGGACGCGGCTGGAAAACGTGGCCACGCCGATCATCCCAGCCGCTTTGACGACTGATTGATTCTCGTCCTGGAGCTTGGGTGGAGCACCAGTCGTCACAGAAGGCTCAGGCATGGACCGGATTCTAGCGGAACGATGATACGCAGTCTATCGAAGCGGGGAAACCCATCGAGCGAGAAAAGTGATCATGCGATCACTCAGATCGCCAAGAAGTAGCTCCGTGCTCGGTCGCCATGGCAAGGCGGGTCTGACCTTCGGTAGTGGGTCAGTTTGATTTATCTGTAAATATCTTTTCGATCTCCGACATCCACAATATTTAGAGTGGTCGCCGTAAAGGTGTAGATAATGCGGTAATCGCCAACACGCTTCTTGCGAAGTCCTCTTAGCCTCCCCCTCAATGGAATTCCATCAAGAGGATTCTGCGCTAAGCGTCGGATAGCCTGGCCGATGGTCTTCTTTAATTCAGGATGAGAAGAGATGAAATCATCTGCGGCGGGTGATAATTGGACGGATTTGATGATCGGGATCATTCAGGGGCTCACCGAATACTTCTTCGAATGATCTACCCTTGCCAGCATTGAGATCAGCAATTCCTTTCTCAATGGCTGCCATATCTTTTTCGCTTGAGAGAATCTCCAGGGTAGCATTCCAGCTTTCATATTCTGCACTGCTAATAAGGACGGCTCGGGTTAGCCCCTTTTTTGTAATGGCATAGGTGGCCGACCGCTTCTCCACTCGATCGACAAACCGCCCTAAGCGACCACGAGCTTCTGATATAGAGAGTGTTTTGGTCATAGTGGACATAGAGTATTCCCGTGTGATGCGCTTGTGATACATTATGGAACACTCTTTTATACAGTTTCAAGTTAGGTCTTCTCCCTATTATTGTCGAGTAAATCTATAATTTCTTCCAAGCTCCACACATGATCGGCTATTCCTGCCTGCATCGCCGGTGTCACTCGCAAGCTCTGATGAATCCGGCGGAAATTGTAGTGCATGAAATGCAGGGCCACGGCATGAGCCTGGTTTTCTAGCTTCTCACTGAAGGCATTGGTTAGGCGGGTATAGCGCCTCATCTGCATCCGCATGGTGAGGTTCTGGCGTTCAACATAGGAAGTGGAGACCTTCGACATATCGGGATTGCCATTGATCTTTTTCTTCACGATTCCACAACAATTCGCTGGGCTATAACGATGGACATCAGGCTTAGGAGGAGCCGCGTAGATCTTGTCTAGCATCGCATAATCAACGTCGATCCCGAAGGCATTCTCGACCGCCGTCAAATAGGCTTTATGGCCGTCCGTGGTGAGCTGTACGCGATTAGCAAGCCGTGAGGCCAGATCATCGATGAACTTCCTGGCATAGACCGCCGTCCGCTCACCAACGAGGAATGAGGGGATAAGCTTGGTATCCGCGCAAATCGCCGTCCACGTCCAGACATCGCCGAAACCCAGCATGCCCTTGTATTCCTCAGGAACGTTCTTCTGTTTGGCATAGCAGAACGACCAAATCTCATCGCATTGAATGCGCTTACAGGGCAGGTTCCGCAGTTTCTCATCCTGATACCGAGCGCAAGTCTTACCAAGATCCACGAGGAGCTTGAGTACTGTGCCTTTTGCTACATCGGTCATTCGGCACGTCGCACGAATACTATTACCCTCAACTAATGCCGCTATCACTTGGACTCGTTTGGCTTGCGTCAGTTTGTTCATGGAAGCCTCCGTTGTGACAGAGGCATTATGCTTGAGCGGTCAAGCAATGTCAACAATAAAAAAGCCATCCCAGGAAGTAGGATGGCTTTTCAACCAAAATCTATGAACTATGTGCGCAAGCGCTAGCTTTCTTCGCAAGCTTTCTCGTTGAAAAGCTCCGTCTAGCGCTGTATTCCCAAATGGGTCCATCTTCCTTTGATAGCGCAATAGCTCTTTCGACAGCTTCACCTGTGGTGACCTCGCGCCGCAAATTGTCTATAGCTTTCTTATTGAGTGCGGTCTCTTTCATGGTTGCATTTTCCTTATTCTTCCACTCACAACAAGTGAATCAAGGTATGGGATGATCGCTTCCAATATATCATTCACGTCCTCATTATCGGAGAACTTATCACATAAATTCAAGCCCAAGCCGAATGTCTCTCCACCTATTCCAACTGTTTCATATTCCTCAGCTTCTTCCTTGTCAATGACAAACCCATGAGTTGGGTATCTTTCAACTAGCTGCCTTGCAATGCGTTTGGCATCGGTCCATGGATAGTTTGGGCGCATAAGGCGCACCGCATATTCTTCAGCAACTTTTAGTTCTCTGGACTTTTTGGTGTAATCCAAAGTGTCTATTTTCTGGAGCAATGGCTGTAAAAAATGTGATACGTAGCTCAAGACTTGCGGCAAGATTACATCTGTCCTTTTCCCTGTTCTGCGGAGCAAAAGGAGCATCGTCTGGTCAACTGCAGTCATAGCGAATGCATTTAATCTTTCTAGAGATTGGACAGCATCAAGCGCTGACCCATATGATTCTCGCTCCATATCAAACATTTGCACATCCAATGGCCCAAGTTCGGCTTCAGGTCCAAGAATTAAATCGGAAGCCCCTAATGCTAATAAAGTTCCAGCGCTTTTTGCATACTGCGGGACAATAACAGTCAATTTATTCTGGGTCCGAACCTGAAACATCTTTGCGAGTCGATACGCATAATTAGCTTGGCCACCAGGAGACTCCAGTAGCAATGCTATAGGTTCCCCCTTGGGCATATCTGACATGGCACGTTGGAAACCTTTAAATAGTTCAGACCCTATTTCTGCCCATGGACCATCGTTATTCTGCACGATAAACCACACAGGCATATCTAGCAGTTTCTCTAGGCGTTGGATAAGGTCTGCAAATGCCTTCGGTACTGGGTAAGTTGGTCCAGGGTACACCGATGCGCAATATTTGGTGGGAGCAAGGGTTTCCTTTGGAGGTGTTACGCCTGGAAGTACCTCACCATTGGTATCTGCAAGCTTTTCGGTCCCAAGGCTTTGCCTACCTTTTTTCATTATCGCCCCCCTTTCTTCTCCCACCGCGACCTTGCCGCCTTCTTGGCTATTTCAGTCCTCTTCTTAGCCGATAACTTATCCGCTCTTGCCTTCCCGCCCTTTAGTCCTCCTAGACGACCTAGAGTGACAGCAGCGGGGTTCTTTTCAGGCTGAGCTTTCTTCTTGGTGGGCTCTTCGGAAGCTTCTCTCTGAACCGAGGTTGTCCCGGCAGGTTCGCCGGTGATAGCTTGCAGGATGTCGTGGGCAATCACGTTTGGATCGGTGGATGGTTTCTTTTTTCTCATACGGTCATCATACATGACCGCTTAAGCACGGGCAATATCAAAGAAAATCAAACTGACCCACTACCTGACCTTCTTGACGCTGGATTACTGACCGGGTAAAAGATCAAAGTGGAAGTGGA
>CABVRV010000015.1 GCA_902500755.1 uncultured Nitrospira sp. | reverse complement strand
GTCGGCTGACCGGCCAATGCCATGACCGCTGCTGTGACCCCCTCAGCGACTGAAGCAAGGAAGTCGAGATTCAATGTGTCGATGGTATCGGTCGCCCGATGGTAGTGGGGATTACGAAAATTCGCGGTGTCGGTCAGCATGACGGCTGGAAAGCCTTGCTCCCAGAACGAAGTATGGTCGCTGCGTCTCGTATCTGGTAACAGCTCTCCATTACCCGGCACGATCAATGGAACGATCGGGAGATGCAATGTCATCGCGTGGGTGACGGAGCCGGTCAAGGCCTGTGACCGTTCATTGCCGATGACGGCAAGGAAATCTCCCGTCGTAGGAACCGTGATGGGTATACCGGGAGGGATCTTCTGCGACCCCTCTTGATGGCTCGCGTAGCCGACACATTCCAATATGATGGCTCCATGGATGGCCTCACTGGTCCCGCTGAGGAACGAGGCATAGGCCGCGCTACCAAGCAAGTTCTCTTCTTCGAGGTTGAAGGCGATGAAACGAATCGGCCTGACCAGTTTCATGTGCTGGACTTGGCGAGCGACATGGAGCATCACGGCAAGCGCGCTCGCATTATCATCGGCGCCCGGAGAACCTGCTACGGTATCGAAATGCGTGCCGAGGATCAGTGGTGGCAGTGGGCCGTGCGCGGGGGCTTGAGGTGTTGTTCCAATGACGTTGCGATAAGTGCCGCCTAAGGCGTGGAATGAATGCGTTGTGACAGTAAGACTCGCTTCCGAGAATTGGCGATACAGGTACGCTTCTACCTGCTGTAGGTGGGTTGGTGAGGTGAGCGGATGTCGTTCCCCCACCAGAGCATGAAGATCTTGTTCGAGCCGGTTAGGATCAGTAAGCACGGAGCTGGGTTCCGTATGCGGAACGATTAGGTGACGATCTCGGTGCCGATTCCTTTCCGCGTGAAGATTTCGAGCAGAACGGCATGGGGAATGCGGCCATCGATGATGTGGGCCTTTTGGACTCCCTCGGCCAACGCGTCGAGGCAGGCATGAACTTTCGGGATCATGCCCTCGGTGATCGTCCCCTTCTTCATCATGCGCTGTACATCTTTGCGGGACACGGTCGACAGGTGGCGCCCATTGGCATCGCGAATCCCTTTGATATCGGTCATCATCAACAGTTTCTCTGCCCGCAAGGCTCCCGCTATCGACCCGGCGACGAGATCGGCATTGATATTATAGGTGTTGCCCTCGCGGTCCGTTCCGATGGGAGCGATGATCGGAATGTAATGATCCTCCTGGAGGTTCCGGAGCAAGCCCGGATCGACCTTTTCGATATCACCGACCAATCCGAAGTCACCTTCTCCATCTTCTCCTTCCAAATCACGATCGAGACTTTCCGCCCAGGCCTTGGCCGTCAACGGTTTGCTCAGGATCAACCCACCGTCTTTCCCGCTTAAGCCGACGGCGCTGCCGCCATGTCGGGTGATGAGGTCCGTGAGTTCCATGTTGATCTTCCCCGCCAGGACCATTTCGACGATTTCCATCGTGGCGGCGTCGGTAACGCGAACGCCGTGCCGGAACTTGGCTGGGATGCCGAGGCGATCAAGCATCTTATCGATCTGGGGTCCACCGCCGTGAATGATGACCGGGTTGATCCCCACATACTTGAGCAACACCACATCTTGCGCGAACCGTTCCTTGAGGGATGCGTCGGCCATCGCGTGGCCGCCGTATTTGACGACCACGGTTTTTCCTCGAAACGTCCGAATGTACGGAAGGGCCTCAATGAGGACGCTCGCCTTCTTGATCAATCTGTTCATGCGCAACTCCTGAGAATCGGCTGCTCGCGTCCAGAGCTGACGGATGCTTGATGAATGACGTCCAATGCCCCTCAGAGGATATATCGACTCAAGTCTTGATCCTTCACGATGTCTTTCAACCGTTCACGCACGTAGGTCGCAGTAATGCTGATCCGCTTGTCGGGCCAGCCGGGCCCCTCAAACGAGATGTCTTCGAGCAAGCGCTCCATGATGGTGAACAGTCGGCGTGCGCCGATGTTTTCGGTTTGCTCGTTGACCTGCACGGCGATCTCCGCGATCTCCTCAAGACCATCCGGCGTGAATTCGATCGTGAGGCCTTCTGTGGCCAGCAACGCCTGATACTGGCGAACCAATGCCCCTTTCGGTTCCGTCAGAATACGGACAAAATCGTCTTTGGACAAGGGACTGAGTTCGACACGGATGGGAAATCGCCCCTGAAGTTCCGGGATCAAATCGGACGGCTTTGCGACATGAAAGGCGCCGGCGGCGATGAAGAGGATGTGATCTGTGACGACCGGTCCGTGTTTGGTGGTGACCGTGCACCCTTCCACGATGGGGAGCAGGTCTCGCTGGACGCCTTCCCGCGACACATCGGGTCCCATCGTGCGTTCGCGGCCGGCAATCTTGTCGATCTCATCGAGGAAAACAATTCCTGTCTGCTCCACCTTGGTGATGGCTTCACGAATGGCATCATCCATATCGATCAGTTTCTGCGCTTCTTCCTGTGTCAGATGTTTGAGGGCCTCGGGCACCTTCATGACGCGTTTCTTTTTCTTGCCTTGGAACATGCCGCCCAGCATGTCGCGCAGGTTGCCTTCGAGATCGTCAAGCCCACCGACGTTGGAGATCACGCCGACCGGCAGGCCTCGTTCCTTGACGTCCATCTCGATCGTTCGTTCATCCAGCTTGCCTTCCCGCAGCTGCAGGCGGAGCTTCGATCGAGTGCTTTCATGCGAATCTTGGGGTGCGTGGCCGACTGTCTCACCCGCGCCTTCGACGAACCCGGGCCGAGGGGGAGGTGGCGGCAAGAGCAGGTCGAGTAATCGCTCCTCTGCCTGTTGTTCGGCCTTTTGCTGAACGGTCTCCAGGCGGGTGGTCTTGACCATATTGATGGACAGCTCGGTCAGGTCCCGTATGAGCGACTCCACATCGCGCCCGACATATCCGACCTCGGTGAACTTCGACGCTTCGATCTTGATGAACGGCGCTTGCGCGAGCTTGGCAAGACGTCTGGCGATTTCCGTCTTCCCGACTCCGGTCGGTCCTATCATGATAATGTTTTTCGGCATGACCTCATCGCGGAGATCAGGGGATAGCTGCTGACGGCGCCACCGGTTACGAAGTGCAATGGCGACCATGCGCTTCGCATCCTTTTGTCCGATGACGTACCGATTCAGTTCTTCGACGATCTGACGTGGCGTGAGGCTGTTGACATTCAGCGGGTCGGCATCGCTCGTGAGCTGTTTCATCATCGTGCCTTATCCTCGAGTTCTTCAACAATAATCTGTTGATTGGTGTAAATGTCAATAGAACCGGCAATATGCATGGCTTCCATCACGATCGCCGAGGCATCGAGTTGGGAATGTCGTAACAGGCCCCTGGCCGCTGCGAGGGCATAGGGTCCACCTGAGCCTATGGCCAGAATCCCATCCTCCGGTTCTACGACATCGCCTGTTCCAGAAATGATGAACGAGTGTTCCGATCCGGCGACGGCAAGGAGGGCCTCCAAACGTCGAAGCACCCGGTCCGTCCGCCACTCTTTCGCCAGCTCGACCGCTGCCCTAGTCAGATTGCCTCGATGCTCCTCCAGTTTGCTTTCGAACTTCTCGAACAGCGTAAACGCGTCGGCGGTGGCTCCCGCAAATCCCGCCAATATCTGGTCATGATGCAGGCGGCGAAGTTTCTTGGCGTTGTGCTTCATCACCGTGGTTCCAACGGTGACTTGGCCGTCGCAGCCCATGGCCACTCGTCCATCGCGTCTGACACAGAGAATGGTGGTTGATCGAATGATCATGACGATTTCCGATCCTTTCCTGAAAGGGTGCCGTTTGCTCGTGCGCGAGGATGGGCTCGATCGTAGACCGCCAGGAGCTGATCCGTCGCCACATGCGTATATTTTTGCGTGGTGCTCAGCGACGCATGACCGAGCATTTCCTGTATGGACCGGAGATCTGCGCCTTCGTCTAGTAAGTGTGTCGCGCACGAATGCCGCAAGGCATGCGGACTCACCGCTCCACCAACGAGGCGACTGGAATACCGCGAGACCATGCGAGCGACGCTTCGTGTCGTGAGCCGACCCCCTCGATGGTTCAAGAACAATGGAGCCGACAGCTGGGCGCCGAGGCGTGGCGCACGCAGCGACTTCTGGTAGTCCTGAATCGCCTGGAGTGCCACGTCTCCGATCGGAACGACCCGTTCCTTGCGGCCCTTTCCTCGCAGGCACACGAGTCCGTCCATCTCATTGAGGTCGCCGAGGTTGATCCCCACGGCCTCACTCACTCGGGCACCGGTCGAGTACAAGGTTTCCAGCAGGGCACGATCGCGTAAGGAGAGCGGCGATGGCCCAGTCGGAAACTCCATGAGCGCCGCCGCATCGCCTTTGGTCAGTACTCGAGGAAGCGGCTTTGGTAACTTCGGACTTTTCAAGTCCTCAGCCGGGTTCGTGCGCAGGACTCCCTCGCGGACCAGAAACCGAAAGAAACTCCGGAGGCACGCCAGCTTTCTTGCCAACGAAGACGCCTTGTCGCCTTGTTGATCCAGGCTGTGCAGATAGGCCCGGATATCGTCACTGGTGATCACATCGACTCGAGGGCGAGCGGTTTCCGTGCGGCGGAGAAACCCTCTTAGCTGTTGAAGATCGGATCGGTAGTTACGAATGGTTTCGTGTGAGGCATTGCGTTCCACTTGGAGGTACATTACGAAAGTTTTGATCGCTTCGTCCATACGTCGAAATCCTCAAGAGCTCGTTGGCTCAATGAACGCCGCTTCTTGTCCTTATCCCGTGGAGGAGTTGCCAAGGGCGGGAACAGACCAAAATTGGTGTTCATTGGTTGGAAGTGACGCGGATCCGAGGCAGTAACATGCGCAATCAAGCAGCCGTGTGCCGTCGTAGGGGGTGGTGTGATCAATGGTTCGCCGGCCAGGGCCCGAGCCGCATTGATACCGGCCAGACCTCCCATGGCAGCTGATTCGGTGTAGCCTTCCACGCCGACTAGTTGCCCAGCGAAGAAGAGAGTGCCCCGAGCTCTGAATTGTAGCGTGTTCAACAAGAGCTGAGGAGAATTGATGAACGTGTTGCGGTGCAAGCTTCCATACCTGAGGAACTCGGCCTGTTCGAGGCCCGGGATCATGCGAAACACCCGCTTCTGCTCCGGATAGGTGAGTTTGGTTTGAAAGCCCACCACGTTGTAGCAGGTCCTATGGATATTTTCCGTTCGCAATTGTACGACTGCTGCTGGCTCCATCCCTGTTCTAGGATCTTTGAGGCCCACTGGTTTCATCGGACCGAACTGCATGGTCTGGCGGCCGCGCTCAGCGAGCACCTCAATCGGCACACAGGCCTCAAAATAAGGCGTCTTCTCAAATTCCTTCGGCTGGACTTTTTCCGCAGCCATCATGGCGTCGTAGAACGCATTGTACTGCTCTGCCGTCATGGGGCAATTTAAATAATCATCCCCGCCCTTGTCGTAGCGCGAGGCGCGAAAGACGATGTCCATGTTGATCGAGTCCGCATCGACGATCGGCGAGATCGCGTCGAAGAAATACAGGTGTTGGGATTGCGTCGCGGCACGAATGGCCTGTGACAGTTTGTCCGACGTCAATGGCCCCGTGGCGATGATGCAGAGGCAATCTGTCGGGATACCCGCAATTTCTTCGTGGAGAATTCTGATGTTGTGGTGGCCTTCCAGTGCGCGGGTAATGTGTTGGGAGAACTGGTCACGATCAACGGCCAGCGCCGACCCGGCCGGCACGCGAGCCTGCTCGGCAGAAGCGATGATCAGCGAGTTGAGCCGCCGCATCTCCTCTTTCAAAATGCCGGGCGCATTCAGCGGATCGAGAGACCCCAGTGAGTTCGAGCAGACGAGTTCCGCCAACCCGCCGGTCTTGTGCGCCTTCGTCATCTCCTTCGGGCGCATCTCATAGAGCGTGACCTTGGCGCCGCGATTCGCCGCTTGCCAAGCCGCTTCCGACCCAGCCAGACCCCCGCCGATGATGACCACGTCATCTCTCATGATCGATCGTCCTTGTGAGGAAAGGAGTTTATTCTAGAAACGGTGTTTTAGTGAAGTCAAGGAGAACGGCCACATTGAACCGGGCTGAAATCCCGTGCTAGACTCCAGCCGGTCGGGCGATTAGCTCAGTGGTAGAGCGCTTCCTTCACACGGAAGAGGCCACAGGTTCGATACCTGTATCGCCCACCATCTTTTCAAGCACTTCCGCGACGACGCTCTCCGAGATCCTCCGCACTGTGGTCGATTTTGTGTCACAGCGCTTCTGGCGATCCAAGATCTCCACCCCATCCCGTAAGCTCTCCGGGTAGTGATGGGCATATCGTTGCGTCATGATCGGAGACTCGTGCCCGAGCAATCGCTGCACCTTGTACAGATCGATCCCTGATTGCACCAGCCTCGTCGCGAAGGTGTGCCGGAGGTCATGGAAATGACAGTCCACGATCCCAGCCTTCGCCATGGCAGGCCGCAAGGCCCGTCGCAGATGGTTGGGATCGAGACGTGTGTCAGCCTGACTTGGAAACACGAGACTTGTTTTTAGGTGGCGCACCTTGGCCTTCTCCGTAAGGAGCGTCATCGCGGTCTGATTCACGGCACCGTGCGCCTTTCTCCATTCTTGGATCGAAAGACCGTGACCGTTCTCCGGAACAGATCCACTGCACTCCACGTCAGCGAGAGGATTTCACCCAACCGCATCCCGGTATGCAGCGCGAACACCACGAGGTCCCGCAACCACGACGGACAGGCGGTGAGCAATCGCGCCTCCTCGTCTTCTGTCAACCAGCGATCCCGCTTGTTCGCGCCCTTTTCGAGGGACACGCGGCTCACAGGATTCTCACGGCACCACTCCCACTCCCGCTTGGCGAGGTTGAAGGCCTTTCTCAAACAGCTGAGCTCTCGATTGATCGAGGCGGCTTGCACCCCAGCCGCGTAGCGTGTGCTCTTATAGTCCACGATCAGTCGGGGTGTGATCTCTGCCAAGGTCCGACCTCCGAAGAACGAACGGAAGCGCTTTACGAAGACCTGACATACCTGCTGGCTTGCCAACTTCACGAGATGCTCCCGTTCGAAACGATCCATCATTTCGTCGAACGTTCGAGTCCTTTCTTCGAGGCGATCAAAATACTGTCCCTCGATCAGCTGAACCTTGACCTTGGCCATGATGGAGTCAGCCAAGGCCCGATTCGCCGTCCCTGTGGACCGGCGTATCCGCTGACCCTCAAAAATTAAATTCATCCACCAGACATTCCCTCGTTTAACGAGCCCCACGGTCTACCTCCCTTCCCTTTGGGCTCGCTGTCGATGGTTTCCCCGGGGGCGGAGTATAGGCGTCTCGCTTGGTCGCTTCAATGATGCGATCCAGATCGTGGTGGCTCACCCGTGACGCGCGCGGGATTGATTGCAGTGAGTTACGCTCAAACGATTCCAACCATTTCGTCACTTTCACGCGCTCGAACCGGACCAAGCCATGAATCCTTTGACTGGGAATCCTACCTTGAGCAGCCCAGAGGTAGAGCGTTGAGGGTTTGATGTTGAGCCAGCGTGACAGGTCTTTGATTGTCAATAGCATATCTCAATCAACTGGGGGCGTCTTGCGACACCCCCTGTCCCCCCATTTCGTGCTAGCGTCAGAACGCCAGCGGTTCAGTGGCGGCTGAGCTTCGCGAGGAGCAGCGGACCAACCCTCCTGCCGCATCCAGGTTTGCCTCCTGCAAGGCGCTGCGCTCCGCGACCGGGATTGTGGTTCCCTGCCCGGACTGGTGGTAGGGGCAGGGAATTGTGTTGAGTTACCGGACGAGGGCCTTCAGTTGGTCTTTCTCCAGCTTGGTCCCGAATTCCCGTTCCAGCCGATCGGCCATCTCCTGCCAGGTTCGTCCCGCGGCTTTCATCTCCTTGAGCACGGTGAGGACGTGTGCTAGGGAGCGGTTGCGCTGATCTCCTTGGTGGCCGGCATCCTCGCTCCCGAAGGCCTTGAAGGCCTTATTGAGCGTCTGGCTGAGGCTGTGGGCCAACTTTTCTTTCTTCACGGATGTGCTCGGAGGCGTGACAGTGTGCCTCAGGCGCCGAGGCTTGTCCCAGTAGGGGCTCTTGCATCCGGGACACCGAACCGGCTTTCGTGGTTGGCGGGGCCACCACACCTTGCCGCAGCGGTCACAACGGTGCTGGTTCAGGCTGCCAGGCCGTTCACTTCCCGATAGGAGTACTCTCAAGCGAGCAGGGTTTTGGTCTATCCGCTTGGAAAGCCTCATGGTTTAGTGCCTGGAAATAGCGCCCCCGTTTGACTAAGCGGGGGCTGTGCCTTGATAGGCGGTCGGCGTGCGCCGCTCGCGGCGCATCGCCGGGCGCTCCAGTAGGCCTCCACCTGGCGTTGCATCAGGCGACGGACTTCCTCCAGGTCGAACCGGAGCGCGGTCTTCACGCGGATCGCCGGGAGGTCGCCTCTCCGGTAGGCTCGTCGAATGGTATCGGTGCTGACCCGCAAGAGTGCAGCCAATTCTCGAACGGAAACACGATGATCGTGAGATGTCCTCTTCATGTTCCTCCTCCGTAACTAGGATGTATGGAACAACAAAACCTGTGTGCCGCCAGGGGCGAGCGTAGCGGACTGAGCGATGAAAGGAAATTAGGCAGGAAGGGACAGGAGAGGTCCTCTAGAGGTCAGGAGTGGTCACTTGGTTCGTAGGGAGACGACTCATAGAATGCTCTGTCAAACGCTGAAGAGCCTTTCCTGGCATGGCTTTGCGCTGATCCAGTGCGTCTGTACGGGGATGAACAAGGAGGAATTTCGAGAATGGTCTGAAAAAAATCATTCGGCAGGAGAGAAGTACGGTAACTGTTTGAGGACCTGTAATCCCTGCCGAGTCTCGGGCCCGATGTCAGAAGCCGGAAATCTTGCGGGGGAGGGTGAAACGTGGTACCGTCACCGCATGACACAGCTCGCCCAGAAACTCGACAAAAAGCTCGCCTCCTGGCGACCGGAGGTGGCGGCTCAAGTGGAGCAAATCGTCACCGACGTGATCGAACTGGCCGACACCGATACCCTGGATCTGCAGCCTTCGCGAGCCGTCGTGCAAGAAGTGCTCGATACCCTCGATGAACGCCAAGCCGGGTGACATCTGGCTGGCCGATTTGGGGTTGGCAGCCAAGACCCGCCCCGTTCTCATCATGTCTCGTTTCGATCCTGACGCTCCCCGCGCGCTCCTCACATACCTCCCGCTGACCACGCAATATCGGGGTAGCCGGTACGAAATCCAGCTCGGCGACCTTCCCTTTCTGCACCAAATATCTGTGGTCAACGTCCAAGGGATTGGGTCTTTGATCGAACCCAGGCTCGAACGCAAACTGGGGCAGCTGTCCGCTGCCACGATGGCTAAGGTCAAAGACGCTCTTCGCTTCGTGCTTGAACTATGACTTTGGGACGCTGGCTTTGTAGTTAGTAGGATTGGGAAGCATGGCCTCTGAAGATCACAATGTCCCAGATTATCTTCTCGGCACTGTGAGCAAGCGTTCACGAGTTGGTGGGACGATCCATCACGGTTTCAGCAACGGCCGGACCTGTACGAGCACAAGGATTGGTGGGAGTACGTTCACGGGCTATTAGTCAAATGATCAGAACGAAACTTCGCTGCTTTGTTGCCATGCCTATTGCACCTCGGTCTGATACAAATCGAATGTATTTTGCTCAGTTAAAGCCAGCCTTGAGAGTTCTTGGCATCCGCGCATTTCGTATTGATGAGATACATCACCTTGAGAACATAGATTCCCGGATTCTTAAAGAGATCGACAAAAGCGACCTCATGGTTGCGGATCTGACCAACGAACGGCCTTCGGTATATTTTGAAGCTGGCTACGGCGAGAAGAAGGGCATCCCCGTCGTTTACACATGCCGAGCTGATCACCTGACGGATCGTGGGCTAGTCAATTTTCGAGTCCATTTTGATGTTCGCCAGAGGCCGATCGTCGCATGGACGAATGCTGCCGACAGGTCGTTTTCCAAACGGCTTCAGCAGCGCGTGCGAGCAGTCTCTCAGGGAGTTCTTGCTCAACTAATGCAGGATGAACAGGCGGCTAAGGATGCCGCTACCTTCAACCGGCTCTCGCCCAAAAAGCGCGTTGAACTGATGATAAATACAGCTACTAATCTCGCTAAGAGATCGGGCTTCATTGCCGACCGAGATCGCGAAAAACATTACACTCAAAATTCGCATTATCTCGGGTATAGGGCGAAGGCAAATCATGTTACAACCCTTTTTATTTGGTCAGCCGAGAGCTTTCTTAAGAAGGAAATAAAGGGGTTATGGACAGTATGGGCTTGCATGGACCTCTTCTCGCGAAAGCTAGCGGAGCGTTATAGGCCCCTTCGTCGAAAGGACTGCGTTGTCCTAGTCAGCCGGCACCCTGTCCCATCCAATAGGGTGGAGAGTTTGTTTACGGACTTCGAAAGAATCAAAGAGAGCCCCTACTGCTTGGCCTGGAGACAGCCTAGTACCCAAAAAGGCCTTTACGTATTGGGAGGTGTTCAATCGAAGTCAGACCTAGTGAAGCGAATCCACAAGGTCATTGACTCAATCGCTTAATTCCAGTGATGCGAAGTTCATACTGAGCAACAAGCGGTCGATCGTTGCCCTGGCTACGGATTGGTTGTTTGGATCTTGCCTACAGCGAACGCCACACCCGACGTAGCATTGGTCCTCGGAGAGACAAAAACAGACCGATGGCCGCTCGCTGTGCGTCAATTATGTCCTTAAAGTCTCGGTTCTGACCTTTAATGCCGACCCGGTGAAGCCTAGTCAGGCGATCCTCTGCATCATTCAAGGTACTCTCATACCCCGAGACCGTGTTGTCAAGTCCATCTAGCGGAAGATGCTCTACTTGCTTGCGTAACGCGTGGAGGTAATGCCGAAAGGCCGGTTGTTCATTAAATCCGACAGAACTTGGTTGTGCACCGGAAAACAGATTGCCAACGTAACCTCCGTCCACTTCGTGAGATGGCGCCAACAGATCAAGAATACCCTGACGCTTGGCAATGTCGAGATATTGCAGTTTGTACTCTGACAGAGCTTGAGGCGCGTAGTACCATAACGCTCTTGTTCTAATGTCCTCATCGTAATCCACCGTAAACTTCTCTGGTGGGAAAGAGCGTACATTCATCCACGTGCCCGAGCAAATGGCGGTTACCTTTGCTACGCTCGCAATCAGCATCTGGTGAGTGCAGTACCCAAGCATAACGCGAGCGCCCAGGAGTTTTAGGCCAGCGCAAAGATCCAGGACATTTGCCACCCAAATGGGGTCTTCTACAAGATACTGTCCATCCGGATGCTCGCAAACAACATAGTATGCCTTTAAAGAATTTGATTCAGCCCATTCGAGCAGCGCTGAAATTTGCTTCTCGTCCCGGACTGATTCAGAACTCAACGCGATCGTTGAAACCAGTGGTTTGCCGAATTCTACGCGAGAAGATTCTTCAACAATCTTGGTTTGAATCTTCAACCAATCGTCGTCAACTTTTTCAGCGAACAGGCCAGGCAAAATGACTTCCGCACAGCCGATCTCTACATTGAGTTGTTTCAGGTGGTTGAGCAGTCTTGGCAGTCCTCCATCCGACAAAAAAGTATCAGTTCTGTAATCCTTTGGCCAAAACTGATGCTCGCAGAGTTTCTCATGGTCTGCATGCGGCAGGTAGAATTGGGGATCCAAGAGGCATCGCCCACCTGGAAGAGAGACGATGTCATTGCCAAACCGCTTGAGTTGGTCAGCATCGAGATCGCGAGGACTGAGGATCACTGTCCCGGATCCCCATGATTTAATGAGGTGCCTGCAATGCTCCATCATCCCGTATCCAAACTGAAGAAAAAGCTCCATCGGATCCCCTATCGGTTGTCAGATTGATTCGTGCTTTGCGATGTCGCGTAACCAGTCAAGCGCGAGCGCAATATTCCGAGGTCGGTGAACACGGTCTTTTTGTGTCATCGCACAGACTAAGTCTCCGAAACTGTGCTTCTCTCTGATGGGAAGTAGCAATGGCGGCAAAACATCGCGTTCTATTCGCTTCAGTATCTCCATTTGATCGCGAGGTGGTGGGTTCAGGAACGGATTCTTCCCAGTGGCACATTCGTACATCGTCACACCCAGAGCGAATAGATCGGCACGCGAATCGATATCACCCTTGAGATTACGACACTGTTCGGGAGGAGCATACCCCAACGTCATCTTGCCAAATGGTGAAGAGGTAGCGGTGACGGAGTCAAGCTTCAGATGTCGTGCTATGCCGAAGTCTAGAAGCCAGAAATCGCCTGAGCTGTCGATAATGATATTATCTGGCTTCACATCTCGATGGACGATATGAGCGTTCTCCGCAAGCTCCAATGCCTCCATGAGCTGCAGGCCGAGCCGGATAACTTCCTTTGCTGCTAAAGGACCAGCTTGAAGCACTTGCCTCAGCGTTTGCCCCGCGATCCTTTCCTCCCTCAACCAAAAGCACACGCCTAAATGCGTTGTCGCCTGTCCGACCTCAGCTATACGAGGAACCCGAGACGAATTCACCGCTTGTACAGCAAGGATTTCGCGCCGGAAGGTTTCAGCATCAGTCTGAGGGTGGACAATCTTGATGACGACTTGCCCATCTTGTGGATGTTTCGCGGCCACGACAAACTTCTGACCGCCTTGCACCAGCGGCTGAAAGTCCGAAAGATCTGGAAACGTTGATCGCAACCACTCGGGATCTATGGTCATTGCTCAAGATGGGAAACTCGCCATACCCACTCGTTGAAAAGCCAAGACACGTATGAGCGGGGGAAAACGGTCAGACGGGAATTCAAGTTCCAATGCATATTATCTCGGCTCAGGACCCCAATTCCTCGGTTGGATGCTTCAGCGAGTAATACAGAATTGGACCTGATTGTTGGGACGAGAATATAAGATTCTGGGGCGAACCAGGTGTTGCGATACGCTTGATCGAGAGCAGCGCGCCACGCACCTATTTTTGCTTCCACGGCTATGATCCTCGTCAAGGCGAACGATCTGGTCAAGGATTCCGGATACCAGCATGAAGAAACGTATCGCACCATTCCGGCATTGATTAGCTTTTCAAGGCTCCGCTTAACACTTCGCTGGAAGATGCTGCGGAGATATGAATCCTCGCAGGGATGTCCGACTGTAACCAAAAAATGCATCAAGCGTAGATCACTTGGTTCCAGATTGGCCCTAGCAATTCTCCATTTTGCCGTAACACGCTCTCGCCAAGTGACTGCGACAATATCAGGGAACCCGGATGGTAATTTAGGTTCGAGAAAGATGGTCAAGCGCTCACCAGGGCGAACGGAAAGACATCCTTCGTTAAGAAACCAATCGACGAGTTCTTGCTCGGGGCCAATCTTTGTCCTACGAAGTGAGAGACCGTCCGGCCGAGTGGAATAGTGAGTCACGATCATGGTTGTTGTATTCATGTCAGACAATCAGATATCCGTCAAGAACCTCTCGGCCAGTCGGTAGGGCAATGACCGTGCGGTTGTGCCCATGTTACGGCTCAGCGAGCAGCCTCTAAATCTCCTCCAGTGACTTGTAAACGGCCGGTCCTTCAACGTCGCGTAGACAAGTGGTGAAGTCGCAGCCAAATTTAGACACGGCTTTGCTTCCCATTTAGTTAGCACTGTCGGAATCAATGTAAACGCCGTTTCTCTCCGTACCTGGAGTCAGGAACCTTCTCCGCGCTTGCAAATATACGTACTTGTACTGTGGCTACTTTTGTGCCAGAACCGATCAGAAATCACCCAAAGCAGTGAACTCAGTAGAATAAATAGAACGCTCCGAACTCCGCGCAATTGCTCAGATAAAAGGGGAAACCATAGCAACAGCGAGCCATTTGGAAAACCTATCTTTTTACATTCACACGGAAGAGGCCACAGGTTCGATACCTGTATCGCCCACCATCTGCTTTCACCCCGTTCCTCCCCCTATCTCTTTAGAAACGCTGACATTGTTTAGGCTGGCCAGATCGCCAAATTCTGGACAGAAATGGAGTCGTCGGCTACACTTCAGATTGTCTTTGTGTCACGTCTGATCTTGAGGATTCCATGATGAGGCTCGAACCAAGCGAGGTTATGCTATGAAACCAACGTGGACGGTTATCGGAATCATGATGCTGGCTCTCGTGGCAACAGGTTGTAGCACCATGCGCCAACAAACTGCAGAGTCCGATGGTCGAGAATACATGCCTCCCACAAGTATTTATAATATTCTGGACAGCACCGCCTTGGTCTATTCATCCCCAGCCGCCGGATCGGCCATCAGCGATCATCCGCTTCGCTGGGTCGGGTTCATTCTGCACCCGATCGGCCATGCGTTTGATTACGGGATTAATCGCCCCATGTATACGCTTGGTGGTACCTCTCCCTATCTTCACGGATATACCGCTGAAGATAGCATGTTGGACGCACAACGCCAGTAGGTAAGACAGGCTGCTGTAAGATAAGGCCCGCTCTTTTGTAAAGAGCGGGCCTTTCATTTTCCTCTTCGCGAAGCCTCCCTCAAATCGTGTATGGTTCCTCTCAGAGGCTTCGTGCATGAACATCTCAAGGACCCTGACATCATCCGGCTTGGTGCTCGCGCTAAGCTTAGCCGTAGGCTGTGGTTCGGATGCCCCGGTCCGGCCCCCTCTTCCTCCCTCGGAAACCGATCTCGTGTTGCTGGTTTCGACGGCACTCTGTGAGAGCAAGGCCGACTTCTTGAGCAAACATCCTTCCTCGACGCATACAGCGAGCGATTGGGGAAGTGGACAGGAGCTGACGATTCCGACCGAGCGGAGTGCGTCGCACGGCGAGGAATCCTATTTCTTCGATGAAGACGGAGTGTTGGTCGGAGCGCTCTTTACGTTTCCCAGAGGGCTGGATCTTCGCCCGTATTCGGTGCTCCGGCACACGCTCTCTCGGCTGAAACCGTCCCTCGAGTTCTATTTGAATGTGGCTCAATTGGAAACAGGAACGAACATGGAGAGTAGTGCACTGCTGGAAACTGGCGATGAAAAAAGCACGACTCAGTATCTGGTTTCCAGTCTTCGGGAACGTCCAATCCTGCTCCAGGCCTCCTTTACCATCGACCCGTACGTACGGCTTTTTTCACCATATCGGCGGGAGTTTCTCGATCGGCTTCGCAATCCGTCGGGAGGCGAAGGGGGCCAGAACATTGAAAGTCAGGGGATCGACGACAAGGAACCGTTCTCATCATTGCAGCAATTTGCGCGTGGCCAGGCCGCTCAACTCGCGTACTGCGGTGAGAAGAACTACGACATTGCCGCGGATGCGTATCAAAAATCTATTGCCAGCGGATTTACAAATACCGTGTGGCTTGCGGAAGCCCATCATAAGCTTGGCGTCGCGTGGCAGGCGAAAGGACAACGTGAGAAAGCGAAGGCCGAGTTACTGCGGTCACTTGCACTCAGGCCCAATATTCCCGAGGTACTCAACAACCTCGGTACGATCGAGATCCAACTTGGAGATAAAGCCGAAGGCTTGAGCCTGTTTGAAAAGGCCATCGTTCTCCGACCCAACTATGCGCTCGCCCGCTATAACCTTGCCGAAGCGACTGAAGCGACGAACCCCAAACGTGCGCTCTCGGAATACGAAACCTACCTGGCTATCGTGGAAGGCATCCCTGAAGAGGCTGCCCGGATTGCGCACGTGAAGGAACGCATCAAGGCTTTAAAACAGTAGACTCTATTCCGCCCGCAATACCCTCCCGCCTCCATTTCGCAGAAAACGACTAATTTCTGGACGTTTCGCATCCTTCCGATAGAGTGACGCTAGTCTTGCTTGTCACTGAGGAGGATTGTCATGCGTCAAGCCGTGCTGTGGAGCCTTGCCGTTTCGTGCCTATTGATTGTGACAACACCGGCGGCTGCGGAGCGGAACTGGGAATTTTCCATCGGTGGATACGGCGGATGGGCGTTTCATGGCGACACAACATTTCAAAACAACCAATTAGTAAACGTTTCCACGGGGCTGGTAGAACCGGTCGATGCCAAAGCAACCAATCTTCGTTTTGAAGATTCCGGCACATTCGGTGCCAAACTCACCGTCTGGCATCTCCCGAAGAAATACCGCTGGCAGCCGCAAATCGGGTTTGAGATCGATTGGACCAGGTTTACCGCCGATGTTCCAGCAGGCCAGGTACTCCCGGGATTTGGGACATTCTTGAGCACTGGTACGCCGATTGGATTCGTCATATTCAACGTGGCGCCAGAATTCGCGGTCGACAATATGGCCTTCAATTTGCTGTTCCGGTATCCGATCTGGGCTACAGAAGACATGCCGCAGGGTCGATGGTATCCCTATGTCGGCATCGGAGGGGGTGCTCAACGGGCTCGCCTATCGATACAGGGCTATGAAGAGACCAGTACTTCCCCTTCCATTCAGGCATTGGGAGGCATCAAGTTCTTTGTGATTAAGTACCTGGCCCTCTTTGGCGAGGCGAAGTGGACGCAAGGCTGGCACACATTTAAATATGAAACAGACTCCTATTGGGAACGGTATAGCATGTCGACGATTCATCTAGTGGGTGGCGTAGCGCTGCACTTCTGATGCAGGGAAAGAAAGAACTCAGCCTCGAGCTTGTTCTTCCTGTTCCTGGAGGGTTTTGCACTCGATGCAGAGCGTGGTTACGGGGCGGGCTTTGAGCCGTTTGTACGGAATGTCTCCATCACATCGTTCGCATACTCCGTATGTGGCCGCATCCATCCGTTCCAGAGCTTCGTCAATCTTCTTGAGTAACTTCCGTTCGCGGTCGCGAATGCGCATAGAAAAGTTCTGATCGACCTCGGCGGACGCTTGGTCGCTGACGTCGGGAAATGCCTCGATGTCACCGCGATGTGTGAGGACTTCCCCAGTCTCATTAAGGATGGCCTCCCGCTGGCGCTCAAGATCACGGCGAATATCTGGGTACTTTCCAGTTTTGGGGCTTCTCTTTCGAGAAGTCGCAGCACGTTTGGCAGGTACTGCGCTAGGATGTTTCGTGGAAGAAGTCCGTTTTTTAGGGGGACGTGTTTTCATAGCCAGGGCTCTCGATCCAAAGGAATACGGGAACTATAACAACCTCGCTGAGAGGGGGTCAATGAGCGTTGGAATCCCAACCAGAGGCTACCAGAGGCTACAAATCCCGGCGACCCTCGATCGATTTCAACAACGTTACTTCGTCTGCATACTCAATGTCCATGCCCACTGGAATGCCATAGGCGATGCGCGAAACACGGACGCCGAAGGGCTTGAGCAACCGAGTGAGGTAAATCGCGGTGGCTTCTCCTTCTATGGTGGGGTTCGTGGCGAGAATGACTTCTTCAACTCCACCGAGTTTCACGCGGTCGATCAGCTCATCCGCCTTGATATCTCCGGGACCGACGCCGTCGAGCGGGGACAGCGCTCCCAACAGGACGTGATAGAGGCCACGATAGGCGCCTGCCCGTTCAACGGCATACAGGGTGCTCGGTTCCTCCACGACGAGAATCTTCGTCTGATCGCGTTTGGGGTCCAGACAAAACTCGCATAAGTCCCCTTCGGCGATATTTCGACATTGTCGGCAAAACGCCAACCCGTCCTTTACGGCCCGGATGGCATCCGATAATCGCAAGGCGTCATCCCGCTCAGCTTTCATCAGATGAAAGGCCAAGCGCTGTGCACTTTTGTGACCGATTCCAGGGAGACGGACCAATTCCTTGATCAGTCTTGCCAACAAGCCTTGTTGATCGACCGCCATTACTAGAACAAGCCCGGGATTTTCATCCCGCCAGTCAGCGCTTTCATCTCACCTTCCATCAATTCCTTGGCTTTACGGAGTGCTTCGTTCGTCGCGGCCACCACCAGATCTTGGAGCATATCGACATCCCCGCTCTTCACAACTTCAGGATCGATCGCCACACCGACAATCTGCATCGCCCCGTTCGCGGTGACCGTGACGATCCCGCCGCCTGCTGTGCCGGTGGCGGTTTTCGACGCCGCTTGTTCTTGAATCTTGGCCATCTGCTCCTGCATGGCTTGGGCTTGCTTGAGGATGTTGTTCATGTTGCCGAAAGGATTTTTCATTCGCTTGCCTCCTGTTGGGCTATGGTACGAACCTCGGCCAACTCAACGCCGAAGATTTCGAGTGCCTGCTTCACCGTTGGATTCGCTTTTGCACGTTCGAACAACACCATTCGCTGCTCTTGTTCCTTGGCGGCTCGAATTTGGGCCATAGTCGGCCCTGGAGGATGAGCCTCGCTCAGCTCGATGATGCGAACACGGACCGGATGCCCCATTTGCTGTTCACATAGCCGTGCGAGTACCAGAAGATTTTCTTCCTTCTCCAATCTGGCTCTGGCCAGGGTCGCCTGCTTGGGAAATCCGATTGTGACGAAGCCTCCTTCCGTTCCAACAAACCGACCAGCCTCGAGGAATGGCGCCATGTTTGGAAATGAAGCATTGATCTCCTCTTGGACCGATTCCCAATGCAAGGTCGGGTGTGGATCAACAGGGGTAGTTGGCATGGTCGCTGAGGTTGCTGTCGCCGCATCGGTTTCAGGTGTAGGGACGGGGTCTGAAAGAGCTGGCCTGGAAGTGGAATTAGGTTGAGAGGCCGGCTTTGTAGCGACAGGTATATCCTGCCGAGTACGGGGAGCCGCAGCTGGTGAAATTGTCTTACGCGCTTCTGAGTCAATGGCATTCTTTTGGTTTGAAGGAGGTGGTGCGGCTTGTACAGGCTGGGCTGTGTGACTGTCTCGGTGGCGTAACAATCGCGTGGCTCGGATGGCTGCGGTTTCTATCACAAAACGAGGGTGGGAGCTGAAGCGGAGTGAATCTTCCGCCTGAATGAAGATTGCCAATAGGTCCTGTATTTGTTCAGGGGTCAACGTTTTGGCTTCTCTTGAAAGCTGGTTCAGATCTTCTTCCGCAGTTTCAATCAAACTTCGCAACTCGGTTGTGCCAGAGACGACTGCCGCCACAAGCAAATTGCGAAGGCGCTCCACTACTTCCGCGCAAAATGCCCGCAAATCATGTCCTTGGTCAAGCAAATGGGCTAAGCTGGCAAGAGCGGCTGGGCTATCTTGGGCCAAAACAGCTCTGATGAGGTCCTGCACCAGCTCTTGAGGTACGGCTCCCAAGAGTACTTCCAGGTCCGAGTGGAGGATGGCCTTACCACTATAGGCAACTGCCTGATCGAGCAAGCTCAGGGCATCACGCATGCTTCCTTCGCTGGCCCGAGCCAGCGCGACGAAGCTTCGGTCCTCGAGTGTCAACTGATCTTGAGCCGCCACATGCCGAAGCCGCTCGATGATTTCGGTCCTGGCGATGCGCCGAAAATTATAATGCTGGCATCGCGAAAGAATCGTCGCGGGGATCTTGTGAATTTCCGTGGTCGCAAAAACGAAGACGACATGCGCCGGTGGCTCCTCAAGCGTCTTTAAGAGGGCATTAAACGCCGAGTTGGAGAGCATGTGAACTTCGTCGATGATATAGACACGAAACTGACCACGAAACGGTGTGAACTTGACGTTCTCACGAATCTCCCGGACATCGTCCACGCTGGTATTGGATGCGCCGTCAATTTCGATGACGTCGACCGAGCTTCCTTGAGCGATCTCGTGGCAATTCTCGCACCTGTCGCAAGGGCGGCTCGTTGGTCCTCGTTCACAGTTGAGTGCCTTCGCGAGGATTCGCGCGACGGTCGTTTTCCCCACGCCTCGTGTGCCTGAAAATAGATAGGCATGCGCGATTCGCTTCGTCGAGACCGCGTTCATCAGTGTTTGGATGACATGCGGTTGACCGATCACATCATCAAATGTGCCGGGGCGATATTTCCGAGCAGAGACTTGGTAATCCAACGGTCCTTATCCCCTTCCGGTGAGAGATAATATCAGGGTGTCAGAGATGTGTGAGCCTAGGTCCACGGGGAAGACGTCCTGTCTCTTCGTCAATATCTTTGAAAAGAAGCAGTGGGGCCAGGTGATCCTGCGGCACACAGAACTGACTGTTTACCGTTGCTTCCTTCCGGACCTGGCGGGGTTCACAGGGTTCTATTGCACAGGGCCCAGCCCCTATTCTCAAACGAGGCTCTCCAGTTCAGTCCGCACTCAAGATCTCTGTTCGCTCGCACGAATACGATACGGAAAGAAGATGCGGGCGGTACATGCCACGTGTAGTATGGCGGAGAGGGTGGGATTCGAACCCACGGTCCCGTTACCGGGACGCATGCTTTCCAAGCATGTCGATTCGTCCACTCTCGCACCTCTCCGCGTCGAGAAGTACAAAGAGGAGTATCTTAGCATGCGTGTGCATGACCAGCAAGGCGAACAGGTCATACAGTTCTGTTGGTCATGGGCTCATCTTTCGAGGTGACATTGAGGAACAGTGGGCTGAAGTTCCCTCGGTCGTATGGGTTGACACTTGCATGGGTCCAACGGTACAAAGCTACACGACATTGCCTATTTTTGCTGTCTCACTAGGGGGGTAGCTCCGCGGACGTTCTCCACCGTTGCGAGAGTGGCGGAACTGGCAGACGCGCGAGACTTAGGATCTCGTGGGTGACCGTGGGGGTTCAAGTCCCCCCTCTCGCACCATCACTTCGATCCCCTTGACTAGGAGTCCGAACCTTGACGATGAAAATGGAAGTAACGGAGCTGGGACCGATGAAACGCGCCTTGAAGATCGAGGTGCCGGCCGAAGAAGTAACCCAACAGTTTTCACGTGCCTATCTAGAGCTCAACCGTCAGGTACAGATTCCAGGATTTCGACCAGGGAAAGCTCCCATGGCGATTCTAGAAAAGCGTTATGCCAAAACGGTGGAAGAAGATGTGATTCGAAAATTGGTTCCTGATTTCTATGATCGAGCCATTAAGAAAGCAGGAATCAGCCCAGTGGTGGTGGAAATCCCACCCTTAGATCGAGTCAAAATCAAAAAAGACTCTCCGTTCACCTTTACCGCGACCGTCGAGATAAAGCCCACAATCGAGCTTCGCAGTTATAAAACGCCGAATCCTATTTCTCTTTCAGCCGACAAGCGAACCGTTACAGTTGAGCAGGTAGATCGTGCCCTGGATGTGTTACGCGAACAACAAGCTCAATTGGATGCTGCGCCAGTGGGTACCGCGTTAGCTGAAGGAGACTATGCCATCGTTGACCTTGAAGGATTTTTAGATGGCACCCCTCTGGAAGGGACAAAGAAAGAAGGTCAGCTCCATAGGGTAGGGTCAAAGGCAGCCTTGCTTGGGATCGATATTGATGGGCACCTTATCGGAAGACTGCAAGGGGATATCATAGAGATTCCTCAGACCTATCCTGTGAGCCATCCCGACCAGCGAGTTGCGGGAAAAACTGTCAGATTCCGCTTGGATATCAAGGGGGTCAAGCAGAGGAAGCTTCCTGCGCTCGACGACGAGTTTGCCAAGGACTGTGGACCATACGCATCACTCCAAGAATTACGAGACAAGCTTCGCGGTGAAATGGAGAAGGCTCTCAAGAAAGATATTGAAGAGTCTTACAAGGATACACTTCTCAAACGCCTGCTCGAAACCCATCATTTTGACCTACCCGACTCACTCGTCGAGCGAGAGCTTAGTACGATCGTTCGTCAAAAACTCCAAGCACGGCATCGGAGTAACGTTACCGGTTCTCTCCCGGCGGTAGATGACGAAGAACGGATGAAGATTCGCGAGGAACATCGTGATGAGGCGCGTCGTCGAGTCAAGGCGGGATTGATACTCGAAGCCATCGCCGAGGAGGAAGGCTTGTCAGTCAGCCAGGAAGATCTGAACAACGAAGTGACTCGATTAGCTACGGAACTGAGAGTTCCAACAGCTGACCTCGTAAAGATGATCCAGGCAGGTGGCCAGGATGCCATCGATGAATTACGGGCACGGATCTTGGCTGATAAAGCTCTGGATGTTGTCTACCGCCAAGCGGTCATTCAAGGATAAATTCGGCCGTTCGTCACGCACATGGCCTCAAGTGGCAGAGGCTTCTAGAAGAAAGGAACTGAGGAATATGTTGGTCCCGATCGTCGTTGAACAAACCAATCGAGGCGAACGTGCCTATGATATCTATTCACGCCTCCTCAAGGATCGCATCATTTTCCTGGGTGCCCCGATTGACGATGTGTTTGCCAACTTGGTGATCGCGCAACTGCTTTTTCTCGAAGCGGAAGATCCTGAGAAAGATATCAATCTCTATGTCAATTCTCCAGGGGGCAGTGTGACAGCCGGATTAGGCATCTATGACACGATGCAGTATGTGAAACCTCCGATCAACACCATTTGCCTTGGTCAGGCCGCGAGTATGGGTGCGCTCCTCTTGACCGCAGGAACAAAAGGCAAACGGTTTGCGTTGCCGAATGCTCGAGTGATGATCCATCAGCCGTTAGGTGGATTCCAGGGTCAGGCAACCGAGATCGACATCCATGCTCGAGAAATACTAAAGATTCGTGAACGTCTCAATGAGATTATGGCCAAGCACACGGGACAACCTATCGAAAAGATTGCTCATGATACTGAACGAGACTACTTCATGTCCGGTGAGGAAGCAAAGCGATACGGGATTATCGACGAGGTCATCACACGACCGTCGAAATTTATGAAAGCAGTGGAATCACACGACGGAGCAAAGGACGGGGCCAAAGGCAAGTAACACGGGAGGATCCATGGCCAAACAGGAAAAGATGGACCGGCACCTGCGATGTTCTTTCTGTGGCAAAAGCCGTGATGAAGTACGAAAATTGATTGCCGGACCGACGGTCTATATCTGTGATGAATGTGTCAATCTCTGCAATGACATCATTGCCGAGGACTGGGAAGAAGCCAAAGAAGAGATTTCGTCGAAGCTCAAGAAGCCAGCAGAAATTAAACATCACCTCGATCAGTATGTCATTGGACAGGAGCGTGCGAAGCGCATCTTGTCCGTGGCCGTTCATAATCACTACAAGCGCATCTCTTCAAAGGAAAAAGAGGTTGATGATATCGAACTCCAGAAGGGCAACATCCTCATGGTTGGTCCTACCGGGACAGGGAAAACCCTCCTGGCTCAAACTCTGGCCAAGTATTTGGACGTCCCGTTCACCCTGGCCGATGCTACGACGCTCACCGAGGCCGGTTATGTGGGCGAAGATGTCGAGAATATCATTCTGAAGCTCCTGCAAGCGGCTGACTACGATGTTGAACGAGCCGAGCGTGGGATCGTGTACATAGATGAAATCGATAAAATCAGCCGGAAGAGTGACAGCCCATCGATAACTCGAGATGTATCGGGTGAAGGTGTGCAGCAAGCCCTCTTGAAATTGATTGAGGGCACGATTGCAAATGTCCCTCCGCAAGGAGGGAGAAAGCATCCGCATCAAGAGTTCATTCAGGTGAACACGAGCAACATTCTGTTTATCTGTGGTGGGGCCTTTGTTGGCCTGGAGCAAATCATCGAGCAGCGTCTGAATCGAAAGTCGATGGGATTTGGAGCAGAAATTCGTGGCAAGAGCGACATTCGCTTGGGCGATTTACTCGCCAAGGTGCAACCTGAGGATTTCTTGAAGTTCGGTCTGATTCCTGAATTTGTCGGACGCTTGCCGGTTGTGGCTACGTTAGAAGAACTCGACGATCGTGCCCTTATCCGAATCCTGACCGAACCACGCAATGCCCTGACGAAGCAGTACGAAAAGTTGCTGTCGTTTGAAAAGGTCAAGCTACGGTTCACGGAAGGGGCATTGGGGGCTGTTGCACGAAAAGCTTATTCCCAGAAGACTGGCGCCCGGGGGCTTCGGGCGATCTTGGAAGAGGTTATGCTCGACGTCATGTATGATGCCCCTTCCCAGAAACAGATCATCGAGGTAGTGATTACAGAGGATGCTATCCAGGGGAAAAATCCTCCGATTCGTATCTTTGAACAAGACAAAGACGCTAAAACCGCGTAAAAGCTAAGGAAAAAGAAAGAGAGTCGTTGCCAGCCCAGACTTTTCTGCGTGGTCGGGTCAGTCCATATTCCCGTACCTACACCTTTTTGCTTCGCTGCCCACAGTACCTTCATCCGTATCTCGACAAGCTGAATCGCTGCGCTATACTTTCCACGTGTGCAGTCGTTGGAGGGAGGGTTTGTGAAGTACCCCGTTTCTTTAAGTCTCCGTCATAAAGGCAAGGTCCTTGAGCTTGATGCAGCTCGTGAAATGGTTGTCTTGTCGGGGGTTAATGGGGAGGCAATCGGCGGATTATCGTGGGACTTCGTCATCGACCAGATTCTTGCATACCACAAGGTTTCTGTTCAAAAAGAGATCCGCTCCGAGCCACGCATCTCCTTGGCATTTCGGGTGCGATACAACACCCCTGAAGGGATGCGATTTGAAAGTCGCGCAGGAGGTATCGGGGGAGGCGGGTTGTTTATTGAAAGCCAATCTCCTCTTCCTGTAGGGACCAAGCTCGCCATGGAATTCTCTCTTCCGGAAAAGTCCGAAGAATGGCTTCCAGCTAAAGGGAGTGTCGCGTGGGTTTGCCCAAAGGCCGATCAATATACGTTCAGCCCTGGAATGGGAATCCGATTCACAGAAATTTCAGAAGAGATTCGGGATCGAATTCATGAGTTAGTGAATATGACCCAGAACACGATCCAAGCGGCCTAGCTCCACCTCTCATGTAGCCTATTTGGAAGAGCATTGGGTTTATGAAACTCCCTGTTGTTTCCACTGCAGGTCATCAAGGTAAGTCTCTCGTCATTGATTTGGACCAAGAAACGATCAACGTCCACGATGCCTCAGATCACCTGTTGGGTGCTGTGTCATGGGGTGCGGTCATCGAGCGTGTGCTTATCAGCGGTGAAGATGCTCGATTTGCCCATTGCCGTACCCAACCGCGTGCGCCTCTTGCCCTGAAGGTCCGTTACACGACACCGGAAGGAAAGCAGTTCGATAGTCTTACCGGAGGCATCGGTGGAGGTGGGCTCTTTATTGAAAGCGGTGCTCCCTTGAAACCAGGCACTGAATTGACAGTTGAATTCGCAATTCCGGATAAACCCTTGGAAAAACTCAAAGCTAAAGCAAAGGTCGCGTGGGTCCGTAGCAAACCCGAGCGATACCTCCTGTTTCCTGGGATGGGTGTTCAATTTATCGAGTTGGATAAGAAGATTCAGGAAGAACTGGTCGGGCTGGTCCAGGCTCTGAATCGAAACCGAAACCCATCCTGAAGCCCTTTAGATCCTGTCCTCTGCTCAATAACCATCGATTCTATCTTTACCCTCAAGATGGGTGGTTGAATCGTGTGGGCGTCTAGAATCTACCCGTCAAGGCTTGCGCGGCCGCTCGCTGTACCGACATATCGGCATCCTGCAGGAGCATTGTCAATTTGAAACGTGTTTCAGAGTCCAATCCTGATAACCAGCCTAAGCTCCGAGCGGCAGCTTCACGCACGGCTGGTTCCGAATCATCTAGCTTTGCCAGAAGGAAGGGTTTCGATTTCAAATTTCCAATCTTTCCCAAAGCCTCCGCTGCGTTACGTCGAACGAACGTATCGCGGTCATCTAGCAACGTGATCAGGAGGTCAACCGCCGTTTGTTGATCCGGCGAGGGGCTATCCTGGTAGCACCCGACAGTCAGAGAGAAGCAAATGAGCAATGGGGATGTGAAGAGGAACCATTGGGTTCGGCAAGCATGTGACAACAGTATGGAGAACTGCGAAAAGAGGATCACGAGGATTTTGGGGACTCGTCTTGTACTGGCGGTGGTTCCTTCGCCGCTTCAATAGATTGCTGGATTTCTTTTTGAGCCGCATTTATTTCGGCTTGAATGGTCTGCATCTGAGGGTCCACGCTATTTCGGACATCGGTCACTGCCTGCCGAAATGTTCGTACGGCTTCTCCAAGGCCTTCCCCTAGATGTTGCAGATCGTCGGGCGACATTCCCGCAGCAGCCGGTGCTTTTGCTTTGAGCGCAGCTTGTTGTGCCTGCACACGGGCGACAGCATCTTTATTGACGATCGCTGAAGGGCGTTTCTCGGTGGCTTTCGCGCGGGACGTGGCTGCTGGCAATGGAGGGTATGAGGCACGAGCTGCCGGAGGAGGAGATGTGGCCCGTTCTTCCATCGAAATGACAGGACTTGCGGAAGACGTAGGAACTGGATTCGGAGAAGTGGTCGAGCCTTGTGGAGTATGGGGAGCGGTATTGTAAAGCAACGATGCAGTGGTGCCAGGCGTCAGTTCAGGCCCTGGAACATAAGGGACATTTGTTTTGGACAGGGTGGAGGACGATTGAGCAGCGGAGGGTGCCCCAGTTGTTGTCATAGGAGGAGCTTCAGCTAATCGTGGTTGTTCAGTTTCCTGTTGGGCTTGATTTGGTGTGGACTGGGTGGAGTCGTTGACCTCTTTCCGAAACCCTTTCAAGGCCTTACCGACACCTTCCCCGATCTGTGGCAGTCGGCCGGCGCCAAAAATGATCAGGATAATGATGAGAATGATAATGAGCTCAGAGAAGCCCATGGTCCCGAACATCTGTACCCTCGTGCAGAGACCCTGTTAACCCAGAACGATTGAAAATTAATCTAGCTGCTGGAAAGAGACCGTGTCAAGGAATCGGAACGCGCAGATGTACCGGATACTAGAGAAAAGGCACGATCTCGGTCTGAAGAGGCAAGCCATACACCACGGCCTCTCGATCTGAGACATACACATCGAGCTCGCTCCTGATTCCGAATTCTCCCGGAAGGTAAATGCCGGGCTCTATCGAAAAACAGGTGCGCGGCATGAGTCGGCGATTGTCTTGCGTTTCTAGGTTGTCGATATTGGCTCCATTGCCGTGGACGTCTTCACCGATAGAGTGGCCTGTTCGATGGATGAAAAAGTCACCGTAGCCGGTTTCACAAATGGTTTTTCGGCAGATATCATCGACTTCCCATCCGCAGGGAAATAGCCCTGCCAGGACCTTCTCTTGGACAAACGAGAGAGCTGCATCGCGCCCGCGTCGCACAGAATCAAAAATTGCCCGGTACCTAGACGGCACATGCTTACCGCTGTAGCCTGTCCAGGTGATGTCGCCGTAAACGGACCCCGGGAGAGTCTGCTTCGCCCATAGATCGATCAGTATCAAGTTGTCACGAGTGATAAGGGAGGATCCGAATTCGCTGGGGCTGTAATGGGGATCGGCGCTATGAGCGTCCACAGCGGCAATCGGAGGGCTGGATGTTGTCAAGCCTGCGTCGCGGATGCGGGAGAGGATGAATTGTTGCAGGTCGTATTCTGTCAGCGGACGTTCTCGAGTAAGACAAGAGGCTATATGAGAAAAGGCGTCATCGACGATGCTTCTGAGCATGACGACAGCGTATTGATGGGATTCCAGTTGTTGATCCGTCCAAACTGCCTCAAATCGTTGTACGAGATCGGCTGAGGTGACGATCTGGAGCCCAAAGCTTCGAATCAACTCGACGGTACCGGCGTCGACCCGTGACAGATATGGAACCGCGTTAAACGGTGAATACTGCATGGCAATTTGTCGTCGGTCGCGCAAGAGGGAGGCCAAGAGCATCCGTTGCTGCTCCCATGACACATACTCCTGAACCTGGCCGGGCAGCTCATCTAGGACGTATGGTTCGATCTTGTGAAGAAGTTTGACAGGATCTCCGGTTGTCGGTATCCAATAGTACCAGCGACGAGTGACGTGCCGAGTTGGGTCAAGCAGCAGCACGCGATAGGCGAGCGGGTCACTGCCCCGAAAGTCGTAGAACAGCCATCCGTCGACCGTCGGCAGATCTCGAAGGGCCTCTTGAATGGCGAGGATCCGGCTATGATGCGCACCGCTCTTCATGAAGTGTCATCTTATCCTTGGGGGTTGAAAGGCGTCAATCAATCGACTGACTCCGCATGGATCATGGTACAATGGCCATTCATGATGTCAGAAGCAACGCGAGACGCCACCGCCTTTCGAGTCACATTGTTCTTTGGGCCCGAGCCGGTCGAGGGCAAAACCGATGCGGTAGTCTGCGTGTTCAACGTCAAAAAACGGAGTTGGAAGGCAGGCATTCAGGTCGCTGTCGAGATTGGCACGAGTCAGCTGACGGCACTTCGAAAAACCATGGAATTGAATGATCGGCTGACGGCAAGTTTGAAAACGGTCGACCCATATGAGGTCCCACACTACCAAGAGCGTATGCTAGATGTCTTCGCACAAGCCCTCTGTCGGTGCAAACTGGATTTGCGATTGCGGTCCGGTCTTCCTCAAGGGAATCAACGGATGGAAGCCGATGAATTGAGGGATGAATTGAACGAGGAGGTCTGCGCCCGCACCAAGGAAATCCTCGCTTCCATCTTAAGCGAGCTGGATCTGATCCCAAGTTGCCCGTCATCATCCCTTTGATGTGCAAATCAGCAAGAGGGCTTGCAATCACATCCCAATTTGTTATAACGCATGTGGGTACTGCCGCCGCATGATTGGTCATGTGGTGACTCAGCTTATGGACATGAGAGGAAGGAGGGGCATCACGTGAGACTTGCGATGGTGATTCTTGTCGTTGTCATGACCTATTGTTCAATGCTCGTGGCTCCAGCATGGAGCCAGTCCTCGTCCGTTGACCAACAGCAAGGGACGGCGACCGGAGCCGGCATGGGAGCAGCTTCTGCGGCCGCCACCATATTGTACTTCCCCTTTAAAGCTGCTTTTGCCATCGGTGGTGGGCTTGTGGGTGGCCTCGCCTACGTGTTTTCAGGTTTTAGCGAACCAACGGCGATGAATATCTGGGTGCCCAGCGTGTACGGTACCTATCTCATTACCCCCGAGCACTTGACCGGTGATAGACCGGTTCGCTTCCTCGGCGTTGCCGCTGAACATGAGGGGATGTCAGGCACACCGTCTTCACCGTACGAACCCGTGCAGTGATATGAAGCCTGTCATCGGCGTGACACCAGACTTCCATGCTGGTGACAGGAAGGATATGGGTGGACCGGAACCCACCTACTTCCTGCGAGCTCGGTACATTCGAGCCGTCGAAGAACTCGGTGGCATTCCTCTGATCCTGCCCCTCGTAGCTCATCCTGCTGCTCGACGACGGCTTCTTGATGGCGTTGATGGACTTCTGCTCACAGGGAGCGGGCCGGACCTTTCACCAAGGCTCTACGGTGAAAGGACGCGCTACAAGTTTCCGATAGTCAGCGAGCGTCGCGCCGATTTCGAACTGGAGGTGGTGCGTCAGGCCAGGATGCGGGACCTTCCACTCTTGGGGATCTGCGGAGGAATGCAGACAGTGAATGTCGCGTGCGGGGGGAGTCTCTTTCAGGATATTCCCGCACAAGTCCCGAGCGCGATGGACCATCGTCAGAAGACGAAGGCGATCCATATCGCTCATGCGGTCACGATCGCACCCAAGAGCCTGCTGAGAAGGGTGATCGGAAGTAACACCCTGATGGTGAATAGCTCACATCATCAATCGGTCAAGAAGGTTGCACCATCACTCATCGCAAGCGCCCTGGCACCCGATGGGGTCGTCGAGGCGATCGAGTCGTCTGCCCATCGATTCATGCTTGCGGTTCAATGGCATCCCGAATTCTTATTCGAGAGACATAGTGCTCATCGTCGGTTGTTTGAAGCCCTGTTACGGGCGGCTCGTCGGACTCGCCCATGAGCCGTGTTGACTACTTCACGCCATCATCACCAATCTGTAGCACCATTCCCTTGCCGTATATTGACCTGGTGAAAATCTTCCGGCTATTGATTCGGTCAGATCGAACTCTCACATCTTGGGCCTGGGAGCGACCGTGAGCAATCCTCTTTTTCGGACGAAATCCATTGATCAAATTCTCGCGGATGCCGACCGACCAGAACACCGCCTCAAGAAAGCGCTAACAGCCTGGGACCTGACCGCGCTGGGAATCGGTGCGATTATCGGGACCGGCATCTTTGTTCTAGTCGGTACGGCCATAGTCGGTGACTCGCTCCGCCCAGGAGCGGGGCCTGGGATTGTACTGTCCTTCGTCCTATCCGGTTTCACGTGCGCATTAGCCGCCCTCTGCTACGCCGAGTTCTCAGCAATGATCCCGGTAGCCGGGTCGGCCTATACCTTTTCCTATGCCACGCTTGGGGAGTTTCTCGCCTGGCTGACGGGGTGGAATCTGGTCCTGGAATACGGTGTGGCCTGCGTTGCGGTCGCGATCGGCTGGTCCGGTTACTTTAACAACTTGCTCAAGCTTGCAGGCCTGGAGCTGCCGTATTGGGCGACCAACCCGCCGCATTGGGCTGGAGGGCCTGAAGGGAGCATCGCGAATTTCCCCGCTGCGATCATCGTGTTGTTGGTCACCGCCATCCTCGTCATGGGAATTAAAGAAAGTGCTCGCGCCGCCGGCGTGATCGTCATCTTGAAACTTGGGGTGATCCTGTTTTTTATCGCCGTCGGGGCTCCTGCGGTAAGTGCCGAGAATTGGACCCCCTTCATGCCGAATGGGTTTGAGGGAGTTCGCTCCGCCGCCGCGATTATCTTTTTTGCATACATCGGGTTCGACGCCGTGTCGACTGCCGCCGAGGAGGCTCGGAACCCCCAGCGAGATGTTCCATTAGGGATCCTGGGTTCATTGGCTGTGTGCACGGTGCTCTATATCTCTGTCGCCGCCGTCCTTACCGGCTTGGTCCCTGCGAGCCAAATTGACATTCACGCTCCGGTCGCCGAAGCGCTGAGTCTCGTTGGATTTAAATGGGGCGCTGCCATTGTGGCGATTGGGGCCGTGGCAGGCATTACGGGTGTGCTGGTCGTCATGATGCTTGGACAAATCCGTGTGTTCTTTGCGATGTCACGTGACCAACTTCTGAGTCCAGGGTTATCCAAAGTTCATCCGACATTCGGGACCCCGCATCGTGCGACTATTCTGACTGGGGTGGCTGTCGCAGTGTTGGCTGCGTTCTTTCAAATCGGGGAAGCGGCCGATATGACCAACATCGGCACCTTCTTCGCCTTTGTATTGGTCAGTTTCGGTGTCATGCTGCTTCGATACACGAAACCCGATCAAGGGCGTCCCTTTCGGCTTCCGTTTATGCCTCTTGTACCGATCTTGAGCATAGCAGCGTGTCTCTACCTTATGGCTGGATTGCCGCAGGTGACATGGATCCGCTTTGTGGTCTGGACTGTCATCGGCATTCTCGTCTACGTGGGCTATGGCATGAAACACAGCAGATTGGCTGTCCAGGCTGCCAACCGTGATTCAACGAATGGGTGAGTTGTGCATGAGCTTCCTGAGAGTGAGCTAGACTGGCTTTCCGGACGGCTGTGTCGCAGAAGTAGGAGCGGTGATAGTCGCGTCTGCAACAGGGGGTGTGGTTGCCGCCTCCGTTGTGGCAGACGCAGCCGGAGTCGGTGGCGCGGGAGCGGCAGATGCCGGCGCAGCTGCGGGTGCTGACGGAGTGGTAGGCTTTGGCGGGGGTGTCGCTGGCTTTGGTGGAGCAGGTTTTTCGGGTTTAATCCCTTTTTCCCACGCCGGGCCTGAATACATGGTTGTTGTTAAACCATTGGTTTTCCATTTTTCTTCAAAATCAGCAGCGGCTTTGTTGGGTGTTTCGCCGATTCCCATGACATCGTTCCAAGGGTAGACCTTAGGCCCAATCTGGCACTCGGATTCCGTACGTCGCAAATATAATGCGATTGGATTACCCCTGTAGGGTCCAAGAAAAATATGGACGGATCCGACGTACTCGAGCAATGAGGCCATAAGGCCCTCCCAAGGAATGCTCATGATGCCATAAGAGATGACAAAGGGGCAAGGCTGCCGGAGAAGTAGCCGTTGCTGGGGATGTGTTGATCCTACGAGTTTGATCTCAGGTTTTGGGGAATAAAGAAGAGATAGGTGAATAGGTGATCAGACGTCGGTCTTTCCGAGTCGTTCTCGAGCTTGGCGGATGGAACGTAAGAGAGTCCGATGGCTTCGGCAGCCGACTATGAGTTTCGCATCAGAAATCGTCACCGGTCGATAGGAACGCAAGAACCGCTCTTTTAATCGTCGGATCCGAGCGAAGGATTGTGCCAGTCGTCCTTCAGAAAGGTCACCGGATGTCGCGGCCTTCTCAACGGCGTCAAAGGCAGCGACGATTCTGTTACGATCTTTGCAGATCAATGGCATGTCGCAGCCGGCCTGGATGGCCTGCACGCTGGCATCTCCGATACCATAATGATCGATAATGGCATGCATCTCGAGATCGTCCGTCAGGACGACACCGCCGTAATATAACTCCTCACGAAGAAACCTCCCGATGATCGTTAGAGAGAGCGTCGCTGGACGGATCTCGTCCAAAGCCTGATAGACGACATGGGCGGTCATCAATGTGGCCACACCGTTCGCAACCACGTGTCGAAAGGGAGGAAACTCGATGTGCTCGAGCCGCACACGGTCCGCCGTCACGGTGGGCAATTCCTTATGGGAGTCCACGTTGGTGTCACCGTGTCCAGGAAAGTGTTTTCCACAGGCTATGACACCATTGTCCTGAAGCCCTCCCACAGTAGCCAATCCCAGTTCAGATACCATATGAGGATCTGTGCCGAATGCCCGATCGCCGATCACCGGATTCAAGGGGTTGCTGTTTACATCCAGCACAGGAGACATATTCATATTGATGCCTACGGCTTTGAGCTCCTTCGCCGTCGTGGCCGCCGCCGCATAGGCCAATTCCGAAGAATGACATCGCCCCAGAACTTCACACGGGGGGAAAATGGTGAATTCTTTGGGCAACCGTGAGACACGGCCGCCTTCTTGATCGATCGAGATCAGGAGTGGGACATGCGGACTGCAGCGCTGAAGCTCGTTTGTTAAGGCAACGATTTGTTCAGCCGATTCGAGGTTTCTTGCGAAGAGGATGACTCCACCCGGCTTATATTCCCTCATAAACGCGGCCAGATCTGACGAAACGGTGGTCCCGTCGAACCCGACCATAAAAAGCTGGCCGATCTGGTCGCGAGAGAACGTCATGCCTTTAGTAGTGAGCGATTGACGAGGAACTGGATCAACAGCCTAGTCCCAATGCCGGTTGGTCCTTTGGGAATATATGCTCGTTCCCGCTCGCTCCAGTCGGTGCTCGCGATGTCCAGATGTACCCATGGGCAATCGCCGACAAACTTGCTGAGGAACAGCGCAGCAGTGATCATGCCACCCCCACGTCCGCCGATATTGCGCATGTCGGCCACATCGCTGCGTAATTGTTCGAAATAGTCTTCCCACAGCGGCATCTCCCAAACACGCTCTCCTGCCCGAAGACCTGCCTGACGAATCGCTTCTTTCAATTTCGTATCAGTGCCAAACATTCCGATGGCGAATTGGCCCAACGCGACGACACAGGCCCCTGTCAGCGTGGCGATGTCGATGAGAGCGGCTGGCTTGAATCGGGTGGCATAGGCAAGACCATCGGACAAGATCAGACGACCTTCGGCGTCGGTGTTTTGAACTTCCACCGTTTTGCCGGAGAGCGTCTTGACGACATCACCGGGTCTCATCGCTCGACCCCCGGGCATGTTCTCGGCGACCGGAAGAATGCTGATCAGATTCAATGGGAGTTTCAAACGGGCGGCTGCGCGTATTGTGGCCAGCACCTCGGCCCCGCCGGTCATATCAGCTTTCATCTGCTCCATGTTCTCCGACGGTTTCAGCGAGATTCCTCCAGTGTCAAAGGTGATGGTCTTTCCGACAAGGACCACCGGCTGTTCATCTTTCTTTTTGGCTCCGCGGTACTGGAGAATAATGAACTTCGGCGGCTCGTGGCTGCCTTTGGCGACTCCCAGCAACGCACCCATCCCGAGAGCTTCCATGTCTTTCTGTTCGAGGATTTTCAGGCTGATGCCGGTCTCCTTCGCGACGGCCCTTGCTTCGTGGGCTACCCTCGTCGGAGTCATCACATTGGATGGATGGTTGGACAGATCTCTGACAAACACCGTGGCCTCGGCAGTAGCGACGCCACGGCGAATGCCTTCCGATATCTGACCCAGTTCACTGTTGTGTGGGGTCAAGACCGTCATTGCCGTCAAGTCTTTAGTCGTCGAAGCATCGCTCCGGTACGTGGTGAAGTGATAGCTCCCCAAGATGGCTCCCTCAGCCATCGCCTGTGCGATATCCAATGGCGAACAGTCGCGAGGAGCGAAGCCCGGAAATGCGACCGCGAAAGCGCGGGACTTCGCGCTGCGTACCCGTTTGACGGCATGACCCATGGCCTGCCGGATTTGATCAAGACCCAAGGTGGTCTTCTTACCGAGGCCAACAAGAATCAGCCGTTTCGCGGGAATTTTCCCGTGCGTATGAAAGAGCACGACTTCGTTGGCCTTTCCCTCAAATTCCTTCGAGTGGAGGAGTTCGCGGAGCGCTCCACCGAGAGGTCGATCCATCAGCACTGTGTCTTCTTTCGAAAGTCCCTCACCTTCACAATGCAGGAGGACAAGTCCATCCGCGATTTCTGTATCCACTCGCCCCTGTTTGGGCTTGATCCGCATGATGTTCATTCAGTTCTCCTTATGATGCGTCAACCAATAACCGGCATCTGTCACTCGCAGGTGGTTTCCCTCATACTCCCCGCATGTCGGGTGCCCAGATGTACTTATGCATTTGCAATTGAAGACGGACTGGGAGTTGATCTGCCAATATCCATTCTGTCAGGTGACGAGGATCCAAAGTGTTGAACACCGGACTAAAAAGGACTGAACAGCGCTCGGTCAGCCGGAAGCGAGCCAGAACGCTTTTAGCCCAGTCGTAGTCGAGCCGGTCTTGGATGACGAATTTTGCTTCGTCCTGCGGCCTTAGGCGTTCGACATTAGGCCAGTGCATTCGATCCGTCATGCCGCTTCCCGGACATTTGACGTCCAAGATTATATGAACCGATGGGTCGACCAGAGCGGTATCCATTGCCCCGCTCGTTTCAAGAAGGACCGTGAATCCTTCTTGGCACAAGCGGCGGAGTAAGATGTCGATATCCGTCTGGGCTAGAGGCTCACCCCCCGTTACCTCTACCAACGGACAACCATAGGATCGTATCCTTCCAAGAATATCATCGAAGGAATACTCCGATCCTCCGAAGAAGGCATATTCCGTGTCACACCAGGTACAGCGGAGTGGGCAACCGGTCAGCCGCACAAATACGCAGGGCAGCCCGGCAAAGGTCGATTCACCCTGCACGCTGTGAAAAATCTCCGTCACGCGCATAAGAAAGATGCCATGCTCACAGGTGTGTTGATCGGATGACTAGCTGAGGAAACAGTGTGTCCTGGCCCAAACCGACGCTCATTGCCATTTGACAACCGGCCAGTTCTTGCGTCGGGCGATGGAGGCCATTCCACGAATGGGATTCACCACTGTCGGGTGACCCACGGCACGAAGCAGGTCCAGATCACCAGGACTGTCTCCGTAGGCATAGCATTGAGATAGATCCAACGTCAGGTCATGGGTCAACCGCTCGATCAGTTGGCGTTTCCCTTGTCCGTACGGAAGCGGGGGTATCAGAAAACCGGTATAGAGGCCGTTCATCTGCTCCAACCGACTGGCGAAGCATCGATCGGCGCGAAGAGCATCTGCGACGGGAGCAATCAAGAAATCGATGGACCCGGTCACGAAAATGATGGCATGGCCGGCTTGTCGATGCTCTTCAAGCTTCCGCATGGCGGAGGCTGAGACACGAGGACATAATTCCTCTCGACAGAATTCTTCGCCCAACGGTTGGATCACTTGCGAAGGTTTGCCGGCAAGGTACAGCTTGCGCGATCGGAGCGGGTGCAGAGAGAGCGGTGGAACATGTTGCAGCAGCCAAGACACACTCTCTCGGGCTTCAGGCCAACCGACGACACCACGTCGCCACAGCCAGCGAAAAAATCGCACTTCGCTCGCTTCGCCGGGCAGAATGGTATTGTCGACGTCGAAGAATGCAGCAATGGAGGAGGAGAGCCCCCGTTGTTCCGTCCGTATCATGGAAGTGCGACTCAGGCACAAAAAATCAGGTGCTGATTCTACCGGAGGTTCGGTTGATTGACAACAATTTTACCCTACTCCTATAATGCGCACTCCCTCAGGCGTCGATCGTGGTTCGGAAGGCGTGTCTCGTGAAGCGCTGTCCGCGACGAATTCCGACGAACGACGTTTCACGAGTAACGCGTCACGCTTTGTGCCGAAGTGGTGGAATGGCAGACACGCACGTTTGAGGGGCGTGTGGCGAAAGCCGTGCGGGTTCAAGTCCCGCCTTCGGCACCATCGTTTTGACCTCTAGACGGAAGTCTCCCGCTAAGCCAGTCCATCGTTATTTGGATCTAGACTTTCGGCCCTATCCCATAGGACACTGGTCCCGCCTTGTGCCTAATCTTCACGCGCCTGAGTGATACGTGATGAGATCGCCTCATCCCCAGCTGCCTCCTGCCCTCTTATCGCGGCTAGATTCATTCACTTGTGCGACCTCAACTTTTCTTCGATCCGCTGCCCCTATCACTCTGCAAGGAGTCTCAGATGATCTCTACCTGTAACCTTTCTGTGTTGGATCTGCTGCGCAAGCGGGTCGCAGATCTCGAGCGTGAACTGGCCGAACGGGATAGTGTGTTGCACGAACGCACTCGGCACCTCCGTGTTGCTCAGTCGCTGGCGCATTTGGGTAGCTGGGATTGGGAAATCGAAAGCGGCGAGGTTCGATGTTCGAATGAACTATATCGCATCTTCGGCCGTGATCCTGGATTACACCCCATGACCTTTGAGGTGTTTGTCTCGGCACTTCTCTCGGATGAGCACGACCGGGTCGTCACTGCAATCAATGATGCTCTAGGCGGAAAGGCGCCGTTGGATCTGGAGTACAAAATCGTTCGTCCTAATGGCGACGTGCGGACGATTCATTGCTGCGGCGAGGTCCTGCGTGACGACAATGGAACACCGCGTCGCATGTCTGGGTCTGTTCAGGACATCACCGAACGAAAACGGATGGAGGAGTCGGTGCGGGAGAGTGAAGACCGGTACCGAACGTTGGTCGAACTATCACCCTCCGGAGTCTTCGTCTTCTGTGAAGGCAGGACCGTGTATGTCAACCACAGAGGCGCCATTCTCATGGGAGCGAATGACCCCCATGAAATTCTCGAGCGACCGATGTTCGAATTTATCCATCCAGATTTTCACCAAGAGGTCCGTGAGAACGTGGAGCGCTTACTTGTCGGGAGAGCGTCCGTCCATAGCGCGGAACGGATCTATCTCAAAAAAGACGGAACACCGGTTCCGGTTCAGGTTGAGGCTGCGCGGATCACGTGGAACGGCACACCCGCCATCATCGGCCTTGTGTCGGATATCACTGATCGTAAACAGACTGAGGAGGCGCTGCGTGCTAGCGAGGAACGGTTTGCCAGGGTGTTCAGAACGAGCCCCCATCCCATTGTCATCAGTGAGATAGGAACTGGTCGGCTGGTGGATGTCAATGATGCCGCACATCAGCTGTTGGGCTATAGCAGGGAAGAAATTAAGGGGCCTGCCACATGGCTGGAGATGAAAATTTGGTGTTCTGTCGAGGAACGGACACGGTTTGTTGATGTCTTGAAGCGGAAGGGGTCGGTCCGTAACATGGAAGTGACACTGCGGAGCAAAGACGGCGAAATTCGCCAGATCCTCCTGTCCTCCGAACTGATCGAGTTAAATGGCAAGCACTGTAGTGTGACGGTCGGGAATGATATCACCGATCGAAAGCGGGCTGAAGACGAGCTACGCCGATCCCATACCTTCTTGCGACAGGTGATCGATAGCGATCCGAATTTTATCTTCGCCAAGGATCGCGAAGGGCGGTTTACGATGGTCAACAAGGCAGTCGCAGATTGTTACGGAAGCACGGTGGAGAACCTCATCAGCCAGTCGGACGCTGATTTTAACCCCAACGTGGAGGAGGTAGAATTCATCCGCCAGAAGGATCTCCAGGCCATGAATTCTTTGCAGGACTGTTTTGTCGCTGAAGAAAAGATCACAGATTGGTCTGGAAAGACGCGCTGGTTGCAGACGATCAGGCGGCCGATTGCCGATGACCAGGGACGGGCCCACATGGTGCTTGGTGCGGCGACCGATATTACGGAGCGCAAGCGGATGGAAGAGATGCTCCTACAACGGGAACGAGATCTGAGCGCCGCACTTCAGGAGCGGGAACGGATCAGCCAGGACCTCCACGACGGCATTCTCCAATCTCTCTATGCGGCAGGGCTCGGGCTGGAGACATGTAAGCTACTGATCGCGCAACAATCGGAACGCATCGCGGATAGTCTTGTTATGACACTGGATCAGGCAATTGGACAACTCAACTACGTGATGGGAGAGGTACGGGATTTCATTATGGGCCTTGAGTCCCATCTCATGCAAGGTGGTGACATCTCAACTGCCTTGCGGACCATGGTCCAAACCATGTGCGGGTCTTCCTCGGCCACATGCCGGGTGCGGATCGACGACGAGGCTGGGCACTATATCTCCACCGAATCGGCGCTCCATCTCATCAATATCGTGCGGGAAGGGCTGAGTAACGCTCTCCGTCACAGCCGTGCCACACGCATTACCGTGTCATTGGGACGGCTCATCGGGTCTATCCGTCTGACCATTATCGACAACGGCATCGGCTTCAATCCAAAGTCGGTCCAAGGCGTTGGCCATGGGTTGGAGAACATGGCAGCGCGGGCCCAAAAAATTGGCGGGTTGTTCGCCGTACGATCGGAACCTGGTAAAGGGACAAGAATTTTGCTCGATCTTCAAAAAGATACCAGAGTGACCCCAACGCACACGAACACGTGAGGGATGGTGAAGCTAAGGCCCTGTGGGGTCAAACCCATCCTCGGCATCATGTTTCATCCCGCCTCGGGCACCCATATCTTGAAGGCCCTGGGCCATTCGGATCTAGACTTTCATCCACTCTCATAGGACACTAATCTCCTCATTGGGACCTTTTCTTAGGAACCAGTAGCTGGACTTTGGGCGAAGTCGTTTTCTTGGCAAACGCCACTCTCAATCAGTGTTTGGAGACGTGAGCCAGGCCACTCCCGTGAGCCAAGCGATTCTCGTCCTATTTGTCGATGGTGCCCAGCAAGGAGTCTGATCATGAGTGCGACAAGCCATCCTCCTGAACTAGAGCTGTTACGAAAGCAGGTTACCGACTTAGCACGTGAATTGACCGAACGGGACCAGGCCTTCCGCCATCAAAACCAACAGCTGGACGATGAGCTACAAGGCCTGCGCGAGCAATCCGAGATGCTTCGTGCTATCGTCGCTGGCACCGCAGCGGCGACCGGTGAAGACTTTTTTCAAACGTTAGTGCTTCATCTGTGCTCGGTGCTTGGCGTGCAGTACGCAATCGTGGGAGAGGTCCAACCAGAGGCCGCCAAAACCATTCGTACCATTGCCGTTGCTTCAGGAGGCTCCCTCGTCGAGAATTTCGAATATCCACTGGTCGGCACACCCTGCGAATCAGCGCTAAGACGCTCTTTTGCGTGCTTCGAGCGCGACGTACGTGCTTCGTTTCCGACATTCGAACGATTGGAGCAACTGCATGTCGAGGGCTATTGTGGGGTGACGCTCAGTGCGAAAGACGGCACAGGCGTTGGGCTTCTCGCGGTCATGGATACCAAGCCCTTGCGCGATACCCAACGACTGAAATCGCTTATGACGGTTTTTGCATCGCGCGCCGGAGCCGAACTCCAGCATCGCCAGGCGGAAACCAAACTGAATCATCAGCAACGTCATTTGATTGAATCCCAAGCTCTGGCGCACCTCGGAAGCTGGGATTGGGATATAGATCGTGGGGACGTGTGGTGGTCAGATGAGCAATATCGGCTGTTTGGCTACGAACCGGGAACCGTTAGAGTAACCCACGAGACGTTCCTGCGCGCGCTCTATCCGGATGATCATAGCCACGTGCGAGATGCCATCAACAATGCGCTGGCAGGACGGGCTGTCTTCGATGTGGAATGTCGCGTTGTCCGTCCAAGCGGTGAGATTCGAGCGCTCAACTGCCGAGGCGAGGTGTTTCGTGATGGTACCGGTCGCCCGGTTTCCATGTCCGGCAGCATGCTCGACATTACCAACCGCAAGCACGTCGAAGAGGCCCTGCGGACCTCGCAGGAAAAGCTGTGGCAAGCTCTGCGGGCGTCAAGTACCGGCTTGTGGGATTGGAATACGGAAACGAATGCGGTGGTCTTTTCCGAGGAATGTAAGCGCCAGCTTGGATATGAGAAAACGGAGATCGCAGATTCCTTTGACGCATGGACGATGCTCTTGCATCCGGACGATCGCAATGGGGCGCTGGCCTACGCGCGAAATTATGTCACCAGCCGTAAGGGAGACTATCGGCAGGAATTTCGCCTCCGGCAGAAGAACGGGACGTATCGATGGATTGAAGCCAGAGCTGCGTTTGTTACGGAGGCAGATGGCAGACAGGTTCGCCTCCTCGGCTCGCATACTGATATTACCGATCGCAAACGAATGGAGGAGGCTGTACGGGAGAGCGAAGAACGATACCGCACGTTGGTCGAACTTTCCCCTTCGGGCGTATTCGTCTTCTGCGAAGGACGAACCGTCTATGTCAATCATACCGGCGCAGTGCTCATGGGGGCGTCGGATGCGCAGGAGATTCTTGACCGGCCGACATTCGAATTCATCCATCCTGATTATCATCAGGAAGTCCGCGAAAATGTGACACGACTATTGAGCGGAGGAGTGTCCGTTCATAGCGCAGAGCGAATCTATCTACAGTTAGACGGAACACCGGTTCCGGTTCAGGTGGAAGCAGCACGGATCACGTGGAACGGCAAACCCGCCATCCTGGGTCTCTTTTCCGACATCACTGAGCGCAAGGCGGCGCAAGAAGCGGTTGCCACGCTCAATACCACGCTAGAACGACAGGTGTGCGACCGGACGGAGGCATTACGCCGGAGCGAAGAGCGCTTTCGGCAATTTTTCGATAACGCGCCTAACGTCACTTGCCTAAAGGATCACAATGGTCGCTATCTGTATACCAATCGACGATTCGACGAGGTGTTCCGGCTGGCTCCAGGCATGGCCATAGGAAAGACGGATAGGGAACTGTTTTCACCCGAACAAGCCGATCAGTTTCAATCGCATGATCGAGAGGTGTTAGCTAGTGGACGAGGACAGGAGTTCGAAGAGGTCACGCAACAGGAAGATGGGACCCATACCAGTCTGGCGGTGAAATTCCCTGTGACTGATGCCGCTGGGCACCTCTCAGCCATCGGCGTCATTGCCACCGATATTACCGAGCGGAATCGTGCACAGGAGGCGTTTCGGGAGAGCCAGGCGCGATTCCAGCAGTTCGCCGAATCAGTTGGTTCAGCCTTTCTGATTGCGGATATTAGGCCCGATGATGTGGAAGTTGTTTATGTTAATGCCGCCTTCACGTTCATTTGGGGTATTGAGCGTGAAGAAATCTGTCGAAACTGGTCGCTATGGCTCGATTCGATCCATCCGGAGGACCGGGAGCGAGTGAAAGCACACCATGATCGCTTCATTACAGGGGGAGCAACAACGGTCTTCCATTGTGAGTATCGGATCGTGGGGCGGGATGGCTACATACGCTGGATCGCTGACCGGAGGGTCAGAATGGCGGGGTGGGAGCATCGGATTGCGTGTATTGCTGAGGACATTACGCATCATAAGCAGCAGATCGCGCTCCTGGCCCAGACCGAGGCGATCGGAAAGATAGGGGGATGGGAGCTAGACTTCGTGACGAACCGGTTACGGTGGAGTGATGAAACGTACCAGTTACATGATACGACGCCGGAACTCTACTGTCCGACTGTAGAAAGCGCGTTGGATTTCTATACACCAGAAAGCCGCCCCGTCATTGCCGAGGCGTTTGGAAAGGGTGCGACACAGGGAGTGTCTTGGGATCTCGAATTGGACCTCATCACGACAAAGGGACGTCGGATTGCGGTTCGGGCTGCTGGCAAGGTCGATGTCCTGGAAGGTCGAGCAGTTCGGGCCTACGGAACGTTTCAAGACATCACGGAACGTAAACAAGCAGAGCAAGCTCTCCGCCTTGCACATGATGAACTGGAGCGCAAAGTCATCGAGCGTACGGCTGAATTGCAGGCCAGTGAGGAGCGCTACGCGCGTGCCACCGCTATCGGTAAAGTCGGGGTATGGGAATTAGATGTTATGAAGGGGCAATACCACGGGGATGCCAATCTGAAAGCTCTGTTTGGCTATGCCTCCGATGAACTTTCAACCGATCCCTTTGCCTGGTTGAACGTGGTCCATCCGGACGACCAGCCGATTGCCATGAAGCATTGGGAGCTGATGCAAGGTGGAGCAGCTGATGAGTGCCACTACGAGCTTCGCATGGTGAAGAAAGACGGTTCCACGATTTGGACCGATGTTCGATGCCATGGTGTGCGTGACCAGAACGGACGTTTGACGAACTTGATTGGTGCGACCGTTGACATCACCGAACGCAAGGAGGCGGAAGAAGCACTGCGGGCCAGCGAGGAACTGTTTTCGAAAGCGTTTCGGTCCAGCCCTGACCCGATGATGTTGGTGGAGCTTGACTCCGGCAGATGGCTGGATGTCAATGACGCCTGTCTCTCCGGTCTGGGATACACTCGGGAGGAAGTGGTCGGGCGAAAGGGAGACGAGATTGAGCGTTGGTTGACGCCGGATGATCAGGTCCGCTTCATAGAGAAATTGAAGCGGGAGGGCTCGATACGAAATTTTGAGGCTGTCCTTCAAACAGCCGACGGGGAACGCCGCGATTGCCTTGTATCCGCAGAGCGGATCGAGTACCACGGCAAATCTTGCATGATCACACTCAGCAAAGACATTACGAAACGCAGACAGGCGGAACAGGCTCTCTGGAAGAGTCAACAAGCAATTCGGGCGCTTCACGATATCTCGTCCGCCCAGGGGCGGTCGTTCAAGGATCGGGTCGAAGCCATGCTTCAGCTCGGCTGCCGTATCTTTGACCTGCCGATCGGGATGGAGACTTTTGTCCGGGGCGATGAATTAGAGGTGAGGCAGGTGAACGCGCCCAGTCCGGTCTTCTACGAGGGCATGCGCGTGGCTCTGAGCAAGACGTACTGCGGTGAGACTCTTCGCGGAGGCGGACCGCTGAGCTTCGAACATGCCGGTGCTTCTGCGGAGTGGCAGCGACACCCAGCCTATGCCGCACTGAAGTTGGAATCGTACATCGGCACCGTGATCAGTGGATTAGAGCGTACCTACGGGACCCTGTGTTTTGTAGGAGTTGAACCCAGGAAAAGAGAGTTTACCGAGACCGAGAAAGATTTCATTCAACTCATGGCACGGTGGCTTGGCGGTGAGCTGGATCGCCAATCTGCCCTGGATGACCTGCGTCAAAGCGAGGAACGATACCGAGCGCTTTATGATGAGACTCCCTCTATGTACTTCACCGTGGATAAAACGGGAATCATCAGGTCTGTCAACCAGTACGGCGCGCAGTACTTGGGTTATCGCGTCGAAGATCTTGTCGGGACGTCAGTGGTGGCCATCTTCTTCGAAGAAGACCGAGCGCGCATCTGTGCTGAGATAGACGCGTTCTTTTGTCACCCGGAAGGAGTCGTGCAATGGGAATTTCGGAAGGTGCGAGGTGATGGCACGGTGCTGTGGGTACGTGAGTTTGCACGTGTGCTGCACAGCCGGATTGGAGAATCATTGGCCCTGATCGTGTGCGACGATATCACTGAGCGTAAGCAGGCGGAGCAAGCCCTTCGGGAAAGCGAGGAGCGATTCTCCAAAGCCTTCAGAACAAGTCCCCATCCAATCGGGATCACAGAGGCGACAACGGGCCGCTGTATCGAGGTGAATGATGCTTGTTTGCAAGCGTTCGGTTTTCGTCGAGAGGAAGTGATCGGCAAGACCACGTTGATGCTCGGGATTTGGCCGAATCTCGAAGATAGAGTGCGGGTCATTGAGCGCTTGAAAGCTGGACAGCCGCTGCGCAACATGGAGTTTGCGTTAAAGACCAAAGCGGGCGCGGTGCGTTATTTTCTGACCTCCGCTGATCTCGCGGAGCTCAATGGAACGCTATGCGTGGTGACCGTCGCTAGCGACATTACGGAGCGAAAGGAAGCAGAGGAAGCGCTGCGCAATAGTGAAGAACGCTTTGCCAAGGCGTTCCAAGCCAGCCCCCACCCGGTCGTCATCAGTGAGCTGGACACTGGGCGAGTGGTCGATGTCAATGATGCCGCGTGTCAGATGTTCGGGTATTGTAAAGAAGAAGTAGTGGAGAAAACGACAGTACAGATAGGGCTCTGGGATTCTGCGGAAGAACGGGCCCGATATCTTGAGCTGTTGAAACGTCAGGGATCGGTCCGTAACGTGGAAGTGAAACTGCGGAGCAGAAGCGGCGAGGTTCGCCAGTGTCTGTTGTCGTCCGAACTGATCATGTTGAACGGCACGCAATGCTCAGTCACGGTTGGGGATGATATCACGGAGAGTAAGCGCATGGAGAAAGCGCTGCGGCTGACCCAGTTCTCCTTTGATCAGGCAGTGGAAGCGATTTTGTGGCTGGATCCGACCGCTCGGATATTCAACGTCAACGATACCGCCTGCAGAATGTTGGGGTATTCACGGCAAGATTTGATGTTGATGACGGTGCATGACATTGATCCTAATTTTCCTGTCGAACGATGGCCGGAGCATTGGGGTCACTTGAAGGAACGGGGAGCATTGGCATTCGAGGCGAAATATTGGTCGCGCACCGGCAAGATACTGGATATGGAGGTCACCTTTAATTATCTACAGTATGACGGGAAAGAGTATGGTTGTGCGATCTTGCGGGACATCGGAGAACGCAAACGAGCCGAAGCGGAGCTTCGCCGTTCCCATACGTTTTTGCGACAAGTCATCGATACGGACCCGGACCTCATTTTCGCCAAGGACCGTGAAGGACGGTTTTCGGTGGCCAACAAGGCGGTTGCCGACTGGTATGGGACGACCGTGGATGACCTGATCGGGAAATCAGAGGCTGACTTCAACATCCACGCGAATAAGGTGGAGTTCTTTCAGGAGAACGATTTTGAGGTGATGAATTCCGGACGGGATCGGTTCATCCCGGAGGAGAAATTGACCGATGTGAAAGGAAACACTCGTTGGTTGCAGACGGTCAAAAGGCCGATTTTCGGCGATGATGGGCAGGTTCATATGGTGCTTGGCGCGGCGACCGACATCACTGAGCGCAAGAGGATGGAGGAGATGTTGCTGCAGCGGGAACGAGATTTAAGCGTCGCGCTCGAAGAGCGGGAGCGCATCAGCCAGGATCTTCATGACGGCATTCTCCAATCGTTATATGCAGTGGGGCTTGGGTTAGAGGGTTGTAAGCCGATGATCCGGCAACAGCCGGAAGAGATTGCGTCGACATTCATGACAACACTCGATCAAGCGATTGGGCAGCTCAATCAAGTGATGGGAGAGGTTCGTAATTTTATCGCTGGCCTTGAGTCTCAGGTTATCCAAGGCGGGGACTTTCCAACGGCACTACGAACCATGGTCCAAACTATGTCCGGTTCTTCTCCGGCGAAATGTGTCATACGGATCGACGATGCGGCAGCACGTCGCCTATCAACCGAACAGGCACTTCATATTATGAATATCGTTCGGGAAGGACTGAGTAATGCGTTGCGGCACAGCCGAGCCACACGGATCATGGTCTCGCTCCGGGAACTCGTCCGCACGATTCGTCTCACCATTCGTGACGATGGCATCGGGTTTAATACGCGGTCGGCTCAAGGTGTTGGTCACGGGTTAGGTAACATGGCAGCACGGGCTCAAAAGGTCCGAGGATCGTTTGCCCTCCAATCGAAACCATGGAAGGGAACGAAAATCTTACTCGATCTTCCAAAGGATGGTCACTATGCTCACAACTAAGACTCCAGTTCAAACCATTCGTGTCTTGCTTGTCGACGATCACGAAGTGATTCGTGTGGGGCTTCGGACCGTTCTGGCTCAAAACCAGGGCATCACTGTGGTGGGGGAAGCCGGCACGATGGCGGATGCTGTTCAACAGACCCAGAAGTTGAAACCGGACGTCATCTTGATGGATGTGCGTCTCCCGGATGGTTCCGGTGTCGATGCCTGCCGAGAGATTCTGGGGGCCCTTCCCGCCACCAGGGTCATTTTTCTGACGTCCTATGCAGATGACGATTCGGTGCTTGCTGCAGTACTCGCCGGCGCCCATGGCTACGTGCTGAAGGAGATCGATTCCCCGGGATTACTGGAAGCCATCCGTTCAGTCGCCAAGGGCCAATCCATCTTAGACTCTACCGTGACCGAACGGGCTCTGAGGTGGCTGCGAGGACTTCACGATCTACCGACGACTCCAGGGACCGACCAACTTTCATCTCAGGAAGAACGAGTCGTGGCATTGGTTGCCGAAGGGAAGACCAACAAGGAAATTGCCGTTGCCCTCGGGCTCAGTGACAAAACCGTGAAAAACTATCTGGCGAACGTCTTTCAGAAACTTCGCATCACACGTCGCACGCAGGCTGCCGCTTTCTTCGTCAAGCGGCATGGCTGAGGCCACAACATTCGGCTCTAGTATTGTAGGGGCAAAATTCTACTCGCCGTACGCCCTTCATCTCTGGGCAGTCTCCCGCGATTCATATAGGCTAACTCTGGGTAGTTGTAGTCGCAAGTCACCAGGTTGTGCCTACCGGGAGGTTGTCCCGCATGACGGCTGGTCTCTTCCTAGGGTTGCTGCTGCTCGTGGGTCTCTCCCTCTGGATCGCAATTCGAGAGCACCGGGAAAATGTGTTGAAGTCACGGGTCATCGCGGCGACGAATTGCGGTGTCCTTGTGACGGATGCGATGCTCCCACATCATCCCGTCATCTATGTGAATCCGTCGTTCCTGTTGTTGACTGGCTATGCCGAACATGACGTCGTTGGCCAAACCACGACGATACTGAACGGTCCTTCAACTGATCGCGCGTCGATCGAAAAGCTCGCATTAGCGCTCCAAGACGGACGAGCCTGCCGCGTGTCGTTGCGCCATTACCGAAAAAACGGAACGTCGTTTTGGAATGAGGTGACGTTGTCGCCGATTGAGGATCGGACAGGACGTGTGCGGTCGGTTATCTGGGTGATGAGGGATGTGTCCCGTCTCCTGCAGGCGGAAACAGGAGTTCATAAAGTGCCTTCTCCGACCTTCCTGTGTGATCTCGCTTCTGAAGGCATGCTCGTCACGACGGAGTGCGAGGTTGTTTATGTCAACAGGACTGGACTGAAGATCCTCGGCGCCGAATCGGCCGAACAAGTCATCGGTAGCCAGTATCTCGATATCGTGTACGGTGAGTTGCAGGAGGCGGTACGTCTCTGGATTGTACAGACAGTGGGATCAAGTCAGTCGACCAGGCGACTGGAAACGCAATTCTTACGACGTGATGGGCAGGGAGTTGTTGTTGAACTGTCTGTGGCTCCAATCATGTGGGATGGAAAGGAGTCTGTTCTAATCCGTTTTTCGGACATTTCTCGCCAGAGACAAACTGAAACCCAATCACTGCGCGGCCGACATCAGTTGGGGCATGGTCCGGCCATCGCGGACAGTGAACACTGGGGGTGGGTAAACAGCAATGGTGCCGAGATTTGGTCGGAAGAGCACTACCGGGTTTTTGGATACGAACCGGGTTCGGTCCCGGCAACGTATGAGACTTTTAAAAAGGCTCTTCATCCAGAAGACCGCGATCGCGTTCTCACCTTGGTGGAGGAAACGTTCAGCTCAGACCGCCCATATGATATCGAATGTAGAATTATTCAACCTGGTGGCGATGTTCGATTTGTTCGTTGTCGCGGAGTGCTCATTCACGGTTCCTCAGACCAACCAATTCGGATGTCAGGAACAATAGAGGACATCACCGACTACAAGCTTATCGCGGCTATGGCGGATGACCGAGACCTTCAATTTAAAACGGTCATGGAGTCGGCTCCCGACGGCATGCTCATGGTTCGGCAAGATGGTACCATTTCTCTCGTCAATAACAACGTCGAACGAATGTTCGGGTATGTTCGTGAAGAGTTGTTAGGGCGACCTATCGAGTGCTTGCTCTCAGCACGAGATCGGGAGCAGCAGCGAGAAGCGCGTGCCGCCTGCCTTGTATCCATCGCATCAGGCCTCACGAGCATCAGTCAAGAAGTGCATGGACTTCGCAAGGATGGTTCGGAATTCCCGGTCAAAATCTGTTTTCACCCTGTGCATCTATCCACAGGAAGGACAATCTTAATCACCATGATCGATCTCACGACTCGCGAGCAGGCCGAACAATCGCTCGTGGATATCGAGGCACGACTTGATTTGGCGGTCCTGGCAGGACGGGTGGGAATCTTTGAATATGATCACCGGACGAACACGCACCTCTGGTCGCCGATCTTGCGTGAGATCTATGGAGTAAGCTCTGAAGAATCGCCTTCGTTCGAGCGCTATCTGGAACTGGTTCACCCTGGTGATCGAGAGAGGATGCACTGCTCGGCCTTGCGTACCCCTGGTCCCAAGAGAGAGGGGCTGTACACGGTTGAGCATCGACTCGTCAGGCCGAATGGTTCCATCCGGCACATCAGTCTTTGTACTCTCACACAATTTGAAGGTGAAGGGAGCATGCGGAAATCCATGCGTACGATAGGAATGGTTGTTGATATCACGGATCGTGTGCATAGCGAAATGGTGGTACGAGTCGTGAAGGAAATGGAAACCATGAGAACTTTGACCGGTGGTATTGCCCATGAACTTAACAATAGTCTCACGGCAGTACTGGGCTTCAGCGAGTTGGCGCTGGCATTGATCCCCGCCGAGACCAAAGCCCATCGCCATCTCGTCCAAGTGATCGCAGCGGGACGAAAAGCGCGCGAGGTAGCCCATCGGATTCGTCGCGCCATAGACCACGCGTCGTCCTACTCGGAATCCAGGCCGGTAGACCAAGAACCATCCACGTTACCCATCGAGGTCTCGGATGCCGTCGGTCCTCGTGGTTGACGATCAGGACCAAGTTCGTCACCTCATCAAAGAAACCCTGGAGCAAGCGGGTTACGAGGTTGAAGAAGCCCGCGATGGAAAAGAGGGGCTTGAGCGATATCGAACGAAGTCAGCGGATCTCGTGATCATAGACATTCTGATGCCTGAACAAGATGGGTTAGAAGGAATTATCACGCTCCGCCGTGAATTTCCGGATGCTCGTGTGATAGCCATGACAGGAGGATGTGAAGCGATCGGCGTCCTCAATTTCTTAGAGATTGCCACAATGCTTGGTGCTACAGGGACACTACAAAAGCCCTTCGATCTCAAGGTTCTCCTGGATACGGTTGCTGCGGAAGTGATGAACTAGGCGCATACACTCCTCGCGCGTTCTTTCTCGCCATTGACATCAGGAATCCGTCCCGTCAGACTCCGCCCTTTCGTGTCAGTCTTATTTTCACCATGAGACTTCTGAATCTCGTCCTTGGCACTACGGTCGCTGCTGTCGGGTTTTGGCTGATCTGGGGAAGTGTTTCTCCGTTCATCGTGCTCGGATGGGCTATCATCGTGGGTCTGTTTCTATGGGTGAAGGCGGATTCCATCTCGAAAGTTTGGGCGTGGTCGACGCTGTTGCTCGGCATCGAGAGTTTTGTGTGGCCGTTGGTGTTGATGGTGGAACTCAAGGGAGCCTCGGACACAGTTCCTGAAGCCGAAATGGGAACGATTCTATCCGCCGTCGTCCTGGGGCTCTTTTCATCTGTGTTTTGGGTATCGTTCTCTTATGGGTTATTCAATCGAGCCCTCAAAGCCGATTCAGCCCCGTCCAAAGACCGCCCAGCCCCGTTGTTAGGATCACGGTCGACTAAGAAGAAAAAACTCGGCTAACCTTGGCCAGTTTCAACCGGGTCTATGTCGATGACAAACTTGATCTGTCCTCTTCGGTACTGTTGCTCCAAACTCTGAACAGAATCATGGACCCGACGACTCAGCGTCCGGCAATCGGCTGCCTTTACCAGCAAGCGGTGATGATGGTTTCGAGGCCGTCTGTTGAAGGTCGGTACAGGCCCTAGCACGATCAGAGACTCATGGCCACAGGCACCCCGATCAAGTTCTGCGGCCCATTGCTTCGCGGCTTCCTGGACCATCTCAGGGTTCTTTCCAATGACCGAAAGCTCGGCGATGTGGCACAGTGGTGGGTAGTACAGAAGTCGGCGCGCCGCAAGCTCTTCTTCGTAGAAGTGATCGGGGTTTCCCAACAGCAGAGCTTGGACGGCATGATGGGTGGGGAAGCGTGTCTGGACGATGACTCGACCTCCTCCCGATGCCGGAGAAGCCAAGCTTGCGGCATCGATCAGCAGTTGATAGGTCCGTTCGGCTGAGCGAAAATCAGAGACATGCAAGCCGGAATCTGCTTGAAGAATTGCTACCAGTCCATGTTGAGGGAGTGGTTCTCTACGAAACAGCGCTTGCGTCCCAATCAGGATATCCCGGGTCCCTGACCTGGCGGACTCCCACAGCTGGGGGGCGGACGCGGATCGACGCAATGTGTCACCATCGATCCGGGCGATCTTCGCCTGTGGAAACAAGCGACGAGTTTCGGTTTCGACTCGCTCAGTGCCGTCTCCTATGGGACTCACGCGGGACGCATGGCATAAAGGACAGGAATCAGGCACCTCATCCGAGCTACAGCAGTAACGACAAGCCAGGCGGGCGGCCTCTTGGTAGTAGGTGAACGGCACGGCGCAAGAGGCACAGCGAGGCACCCAGCTACAATCTCGACACACCAAGGTCGTTGCATACCCTTTTCTATTGAGAAAGAGCAGTATTGTTCTATGATTTCCAAGTGCTTCTTGCATCGCCGAGATCAGTTCGTGGCTGAATAGGGTCCCTCCCGGCTCCTTGCGGAGGTCAACCAGCTCGATCTTTGGTTGAAGGGCCACATCGTGCGAAACGTAGTGGTGCTCGGCCGCGGCGTCGAATTTTGACTCGAGGGATGGATGCGCGGAGGCAAGTACCAGGAGAGCCTGCTCGCTCTCGGCCCGCAGACCTGCGACCTCACGAGCGTGATAACGAGGCTCCTGAGGTTCTTTGAGGGCAGAGTCTTCCTCTCCTTCGATCCAGATCAGTCCAATCGATTTGATGGGTGCAAAAATGGCGGAACGGGTTCCCACGACCACCGCTGGTATTGAACCATGACGCTGTTCCAATCGGTCTGATCTCAAGGACGAGTGTGCAAGCGTAATGTGAAGTCCAGTGAGAGTTGAGAGCAGCTGCTTGAGCCAGGTTGCTCTCGCGATTTCGCCGGCAATCACAATGGTGGAACGGTTCAGGGAGTGCGCTTGCTGAATGGCGTCGGCAAGTCTTCTGATTCGATGGGGCCATGGAGCATGCAGAACGAGTTTTTGCATGTGGTTGCTGTGAATACATTGGGTGACGCGAGCTCTCCACGATACATCCGTGCCCGGAATGGTCGCAGTAAGCAGAGCGGTATCCATCGGTATTCCATCATCACCTTCGTACGCCATGAGCTTCCCAGACCGTTTCCGGTGATCGGCGTTGGCGCTGTCCGAAGATGCGCGAGCTAGCCACGAATTTGTGACGAGCGCATCGATTATCCTTCGGGCGCTCCCTCGTCGAGTCGGATCCAATGTCGATGACAAGATTCCCTTTGTTCGACGGGCAATTCGCTGAAGAGTCGGTCGCAAGTCGTGGGGGCAGCTGCCGGTCGCCAATGCTGCACGTCCCTGGGGAGTGACAATATATTGAGTCGTGTTAGTCTTTCGCGTTGTGGGTGGAGAAAAGACGAGCCGAAGAGATTGGCCCCAGGGCGCAACGTAATAATCAGCGATCTTGCGGGATAGTTCGAGCAGCTCGGGAGACAGTAATGGGCCTTGGTCGTCTTGAACCAGAGAAGAGATTGCCTTAAGGGAGGCGGCATGTATCTTGGCTGGAAGTTCATTGGCCAGCGAAACGACTGCTCCTTCCAGCATCACACGTCCAAATGGGACAAGGACGCGGCTTCCGACGCCAATTTCTTGAGCTAAGGTAGGCGGCACGAGATAGGTGAAAGACTTTGAGATATGACGTGGAACAATCACATCCGCATAGAGTGCGTCCGTTCGCCTCATGGCGGTGGAATTCCTATCGAAAATCATCCCCTATTTTATCAGTGGAGCACAACGAAGAATACCGGGTATGCCGGCGTACTTGAGGAAGATGTTTGGTTGAAGGATTTAGTAAGCCAGGGACTCAGCACTTTGAATCCCTGGCTACTGTCGAGGTTAGTCTGCTGGTGTTCCAGCAGCCGGTTGTTGAGGCAGATCTTGCTGGTTTGTGTCCGTCGACGTTGCGCCACCTCTTCCAGAAGTCTGTGAAGAATCTCCTACTGACAGGGTTCCGCTACGAGGGGAATCATCCCTGTCGGAGAGAGCAGCGCCTGCGGGGGTCTGCTGGTCATTGGTATCGCGCGCGTTCAGGGTGGAAAGGTTGCCACCCTGCGCTTGAGTCTCAACGTTAGGTTGAGGTGTCGAGGTATCAGTCCCTGGACTGTACAGAATAATTTCCACGCGCCGATTTTTCGTGCGACCGTCCTCGACCGTATTCGTGCCGACTGGTTTGCTATCCCCAAGCCCCACGGCGCTGATACGAGACGATTCCACCCCACCTTTCTCCAGAAGATACCGAAGGACACCGCTTGCGCGCACCTTGGACAATTCCAAATTGCTAGGATACCGTGACTTGAGGGAAGGGCCGATCTCCACATTATCCGTATGACCCTCGATTCGGATCAGCCTCGTATCGCCACTTGTGTGCAGGTATTCAATCAACTGATCTAGTATCGTGTAACTTTCAGGCTTAATGGCTGCGTCTCCTGAGTCGTAGTGCAGAAACTTGGCTAGCTCGCCAAGGTTGAGGCGACTTTGCCCAGAGGCATCCTGTACTTTGAGCTTGCTGGCTACCAGATCAGCCGGGACCACATGACTGGCTTGTTCACCGGCCACCGCTACAGGGGATTCCTCGTCCGTTGCGAGGGGTTGAAGCATGGGCGTAGCCGACTCAACGAGCCTGAACCGATCTCCTTTCATAACGCGTGTGTTGGCTTTAATGACCTTGGCCACAGCGGTGCGTGGTTCAGTCGTGAGTACCTTGAGTTTGCCGATTGTTCGCGAAGGAAGTCCTGCGCTGTAACGCTGGATATCGAGAAGATCACCGGCCTTCACTCCATCCTCCTTGCCTCGATCCAGGTACACAACGTTAGATTGTGCAACCAGTGTCATAGATCGGTCAGCCTGGAGCTCAATGATCATGCCGTCGAGATTGGAAACGGTCTCCACGGGGCTTGGCTCGAGATCTGATGTTTGAGCAGCAAATCTCACCACTGGGTCGCCAGGAGAGATCGGCCCATAGCTGATAACAGCTTCTGCTGTGGTCAGGGCATGATCGGCCGCTGTGACCTTCACAATCGCTGATCGATTCACAACGAAGCCGAGGTATTCCTGGGTCACCGGATGAAACACCTTACGAACGCGTCGGTATACCGTAAACAGATCTCCAACCGCCACGCTAGTCGAGGTGTTTAGCCTGAGATAGAGCGAATCTCCCTTACCTAAAAGCATTCGATTGCCCGTGGACTGATTATCACCGGTCACCAAGTTCACGGTCCCATCGATTGGGGAAGTTTTCTGGATGGACCCACTGGCGAACGCAAGCGCTCGGTCTCCTAACCGAACGGAATCGAAGTCTGATACCTGGGCGAGTGCCCCGCCGAATGAGACGCCGATACTCACGCATAGGATCACGACAAGGCATGCCAAGGTTTTCATAGGTTGTTCCTTTTAGGCTAGAGTCTCTTGCAAAACCATAGCAAAAGTCGCTGTATTGTCAAGAATTTGAGCTTGATTGATATGAATTTGACCGACGCTTCCTCTGAGTGTTAACTTGAGATTCATGCGGGTCTCATGGCTCCCTCCCCTCTGAGGATATTGGCTGAGCGATGAAACTATGAATGGTCACGTAAAGTCAGAGCATCTCTCTAAGAACCTCAGCCTGACGGATCGAATCGAGACACAGATCCACCGACGCCGAAAGGTTAAGATTTTTTCTCCGCTACTAATTGAATGGGATGGTTTTCGCCCATCCGGGACCGAACTTTCGCAGGTTGATCGACACATCGAATGTAATTCTACGCCAGATGCCTAACTCTGGGCTGGACTGGATAAGTTCACCGACCTACTTACGACCTCAAGATTACCCTCAGTCTTTCATTCCTAGGGCTTTCGGGTCGACCGCAATTAGGTCCTTTGTTCTCTTGCTATCCCTGAGATACGGGCACTAAGATTCCAGCATCGGTGAGGAATACCCTTTCCCGGTCAATGCCTTGTGAGAAAAGATGGAGATGGACGGAGCTGAAATTCTTCTTGCGTATTTAACGAAATTCTTCCCAATCCTTCTGTTCATTTTTGTGACCTTGGCTTTTGGCATGGTGACGTTGATCATCAGTTATTTTGTTCAACCTAGATACCCGGAGCCTGAAAAATTAACGACTTACGAATGTGGGTCCGAACCATTTTCAGATGCTCGTATGCCATTCCCTGTCAGATATTACATTTTTGCGATGTTGTTCGTCATTTTTGATATTGAGGTCATCTTTCTCTATCCGTGGGCGGTTGTCTTCAAGCAGATCGGGGTCATTGGGTTAATCGAGATGATGATTTTTATCGGACTATTCGTCGTGGCGTATGTTTATGCCTGGCGAAAAGGTGCGCTGGAGTGGGATTGAGGACTGTATGGGGCTGATTCAGCTGGGGCGGCATGAAAAAGACGGAGTTCCGGATATCATTACAGGATCCCTGGAAAAGGCTGTGAATTGGGCACGAAAGGGTTCCCTCTGGCCTATGACTTTTGGCCTGGCCTGCTGTGCCATTGAGATGATGGCCGCCGTCTCTTCACGGTACGACATGGACCGGTTTGGTGCGGGAGTCTTTCGTGGTTCGCCGCGGCAGTCTGATTTGATGATTGTGGCCGGTACGGTGTGCCGTCGGATGGCGCCGGTCATTAGAAAGATCTACGATCAGATGCCGGAACCCAAGTATGTGATCGCGATGGGTTCTTGTGCCACCTCTGGGAACATTTACGACAGTTATCCCGTTGTACAGGGAGTGGACCGATTTATCCCAGTCGATATTTATGTGCCCGGCTGCCCTCCGACCCCTGAGGCCCTTTTGGATGGCATCCTAAAACTGCAAGAGCGCATTATGCAAAAGCGCGTGTTTGTGACTCAGCCGGATCAGGTCAAGACTAATTTGAAAGTCTGAGGTTCGCATGCATCCATTGCTTGACCGTATTCAGCAAACCTTTTCAGCTGGCATTATCGACCTGTCGGAGTGGCGAGGCGATGTGTCCGTGACGGTTTCACGGGACAAGCTTCACGAGGTTGCCCAATTCCTGCGCGAGGATCCTTGGTTGGATTTTGATTATATCGTCCACGTGAGCTCCGTGGATTGGCCCGACGACGAAGAGCGATTCGAGGTGGTGTGGGAATTCTATTCCATTCGAAAGCGGCAGCGTATAAGGCTCAAGACTCGGGTGCCTGAGGCGGATTGCGTGGTGGACTCCCTGACGGATCTATGGAAAGGTGCGGACTTCATGGA
>CABVRV010000014.1 GCA_902500755.1 uncultured Nitrospira sp. | reverse complement strand
GGACGCAATCAGGCCATCGATTGCGGGACGAAAGTTCGTTGAATGATAGCAGTCGCACCGGCCTCACTATCGACGGTCAGTCGACCAGGCCATAGCAGCTGTACTCCGGCACCTGCTTTTGCTTACAAGATCCGAACAAGCCAGCGATGCACAATAACGATCCAACCCTATTACTTGATCCCATTTTTCTCCCACATGAGATTTGCAAGACCTGGCCAAAAAGAATATCCTCATCTCCATCGGCGTCGGACGGAGCACTCGTTATCAGACCGGGTTGTAACCCTGCGACAAACAGTCAGAAGGGAACCGGTTTCGTAAAGAAATTAAGCGAGCCAGTGATGCACAGTACAAAATCCCACCCCAATATTACTCTCCAGGAAGTAGAGGCATTTATTACAACTCCTCCATAAATATAAGGCCAAAGCATGTCTTCGAATCTCGACAAGTATCGAGCAGACCTGACCGACCTCATAACCCTTGGCGAACGAATGCTTACAGACCTTTCCTTAGAGTTTGAGAGCACAAAAAAGCAGCTTACCAAAGACGAACTAGCTTACGTGAAAAACGATCGTGGTATCTTCTTTCGTGAATATCAGCGATGGTATACCGAAGCTGGTGCCGTCATTAAGCAGTTAATTCCTGATCGGTTGTCTGAATTTGAAGATTTGTACAAGGGCAACGGCAAGCGCAAGACGATCGACGGCACCTCATATACCATCCAGGACTGGATGAATGGTGTTCGCTCTGGAAATTCACTTTCAGGGACAAAACATTTTGATGACAATGCTGCCGCTACCATGCGCTTCCAAAATCAGCTTAGCATCCTCAGAGCTTCTCAACGACGTTTTGAAAGCAGCCTGTTAGACATCCGTCAGCTCATTTCTGCTGACCTCTTAGATTCAGAGCTTGGCTCCGCACGAGAACTATTGAAGCATGGATTTCTTCGTGCGGCTGGGACAATTGCAGGTGTTGTTCTCGAAAAAAATCTCAGCCAAGTCGCTAAAAACCACAACGTCCCCGTTAAAAAGAAAGACCCAACAATATCTGACCTTAATGAAACCCTTAAAGCTGCTGAGTATATCAAGTTCCAGCTTGGCGGCAAATACAACGGCTTAGCGATATCCGCAACTTGTGTGCGCACAATAAATCTCAGGAACCTACCTTCGATGAGGTACACGAGCTAATTTCCGGAGCAGAGAAAACCACAAAGACATTGTTCTGACCTTCGAAATCTGACAAATAGATGGAGTCCATCCTGAGCAATGTGGGGATCTGACGCTGGGGTCGGACCTTGTATTGTGCATCACGAGGCCGGTTTGATTCTCGATGCGAAAAGTGTGTCAGGAACCATCCTCTGGCTAGCCTTCATCCCCCTCATATTGTCTTCTCTCGCCTCTGCTCTTTAGGATGGCTCTGGCATCAGCCTGGTTAGCCACTCACTGAGAGATTCCCATGGATGCAAGTTTTTGGCACAACCGATGGCAGACGAACCAGGCTGGATGGCATGAGTCCACCGTCAACCCGCTGCTGATTGCCCACTTCCCTTCATTGAATGTGCCTCCAGGCGGTCGAGTGTTTGTCCCGCTCTGCGGCAAGTCGCTCGATCTCGGCTGGTTCCTGTCGCGCGGTTATGATGTCGCCGGAGCGGAACTCAGTGAACTGGCCGTGACCCAGCTCTTTGCCGAGCTGGGGATAGAGCCCCGTATCACGGAGGTCGGGAAGCACAGGCTCTTTCGTGGAGAGAAGATCGACATTTTCGTGGGCGATCTCTTTGACCTATCCCGTGAGATACTTGGTTCAGTCGATGCGGTTTATGATCGAGCCGCGTTGGTCGCGCTACCGGAGCCCACTCGGATACGGTATGCAGCGCATCTCAAAGCTCTCACACCCTTGGCACCTCAACTCGTCATCGGCTATGAGTATGACCAAACTATGGCTCCCGGACCTCCCTTCTCCGTCACTTCCGATGAATTGCATCGCCACTACAGCGACACCTACACCCTCACACCCCTAGCCCGAATAGACGTCCCCGGTGGGCTCAAGGGCAAGTGCGCAGCGACGGAACATATCTGGCGGTTGGATAGGCCTCCTGGTTAACTCACCGATTCAGAGCAGATAGGCGTATCGACCTATTGCCAACCCCCTTCATGGTTTCAGGCAATGTTCGGTGGAGCTATGCCGCCATGGCTTGTGGGCAGACACGCGCCAGCGTGTCGCGTAGCTGTGCGCGTACATCGGTCAGCAACGTCGGAAGGTTGGTTAGTGCAAACCCGGTGGCGGTGATCGCATGAGGGCTGAACGGCAACAGGGCAGGGCGCCGGCTTGGCTCAAGTTCTTCGTTGTCGGCCACGACACCGGCCAGATGAACGATAGACGCATGGAACGCAAATTCGCCAGCATCCTTTGGACTAAGCTGACAGCGGATGGCCTGCTCAAGTCGCACGGGCATTTCCCAAGACCGGATGAGCTCAGCACCTACCTCAGCGAAGTCGCAGCCGATATTGGACTGCTCCACCTCGGCCAGCGATGCTTCGAGGTACCCGGCTTCGATCAGCGCAGACTGCGCCCGCTGGGGGACTGTTTGGTACAGCACGAAGTGGCCGATGTCACGCAGGAGGCCTTCGACAAAGCAGCGATCGCTGTTCTCAACCCCACACGACGTTGCCACTCCTTCGGCGACCAACGCACAGAATAGGCTCTTGCGCCAAAATCTGGTTGCATCCATGAATTGAGACGGCATCCCGGGAAAAGTCTGACCGATCGTGGTCGCGGCTACGAGGTCCCTCACAGACTGGACACCAATTAAGTTGACCGCACGGGGAATGGCGTCGACCTGTTTGGCCTCCCCATAGGAAGGGCTGTTGGCGATACGGAGCAATCTCGCCGAGATGGCCGGATCCAACTTCAGGATGTTGGCAAGCTCCTCCATCGATGAATTGGGATTGTCCACAACATCTTGCGCGTGGGAGTGCAGCGCCGGCAGTGTGAAGACAGAGGTACAAGACTGGACCAGTTCGCTCGCCAACGGCACGGTGCAGAATCCTTCCAGTTATCTGTCGAGAGATAGACGCCCGCTTTTTACTCTATCAGTCACAAATGGATAGAACCGTTTTGTAGTGCCTCCGAATGAAATATCCAAGTCTTCCCCTCCTTTCAGTGTAACCGATCAGCGATAGACTGCAAGGATCGGATCGCTACTCAGCAGGTGGATACGGCAACACAAGAGAGATAATCCTTGCATTCAGAGGTGGAGGGCATCCGCTGCAAACCGGATCTTGTCAATTGCATCAGCGCCCGTGATGCATCTCGAGTTTGGGCAAGTTCGGTAGCAAGATACGGAAGGGGGATGTGGTCCCAAGCACGAAGAACACCTGAACTACGCCGCCATGGCGGGTGGGTGGATCAGCGCGAGAGTATCTTGTAGTTGCGCATGGGTCTCTATGAGCAGCGCCGAGAGGCTTGGTGTCTTAAACTGCGTGGTGGTGACGGCGAAAGAATCAAACGGCAGAACCTCATGGCGGCGGTTCGGATCGAGTTCTTCGTGATCGACGATAACGCCGGCCAAATGAACAATGGACGCATGAAGGGCACCATCGCCGGCCTCGTTTGGGCTCAGTTGGTATCGGACGGCCTGCTCAATCTGTGCAGGCATGCCCCATGAGTGAATGAGTTCGGCACCCACTTCAGCGAAATCGCAGCCGATGTTGGACTGCTCCACCTCGGCGAGTGAGCTATCGAGGTAGTCCGCCTCGATGAGCGCAGATTGGGCCCTCTGCGGGACGGTCTGATACAGAACAAAGTGGCCGATGTCGCGCAACAGGCCTTCGATGAAGAAGCGTTCGCTGTCGTCGATGCCACAGGACTTGGCGATCTTTCCGGCGAGCAGGGCACAGAATACGCTTTTGCGCCAGAACCGGGGGACGTCCATAAGTTGAACCGGCATCCCGGAAAAAGTTCGGCCGATGGTGGTCGAGGTCACAAGGTCACTGACAGCCTGCGTGCCAAGAAGATTGACGGCGTGAGTGATGGTATCGATTTGTTTGGGGAACCCATACATAGGGCTATTGACGATGCGGAGCAACCTCGCCGAAATGGCTGGATCCAGCTTGAGGACGGCGGCAAGATCATCCATGGTCGAATCGGGATCGTCCACCACGTCCCGCACACGAAAGTAAATCTCCGGTAATGTGAAGATCGCGGTGCAGGACTGAACCAGTTCGTGCGCCGATGGCATGATGACAGCTCCTCCGGATCGTGCGTAGATAGGGACAGGATCCCGACTTCTCTATCGGCTAGAAACGGACGAAACTATAGCGGGGCGCTTTATCGGAGAAATCATGGCTTTGCTGGAACCCGGCTGTGATTCTTCCTGATCACTGCCGGCCGGTCAGCCGTTGCCGGGAGGAATAGAGGGGGATTGCCATGCGGCGGATCGAATCATATTGCCCCACTCCGCTTTTGTTCCACGGAGCCATCGCACGAGACCTATCAGTTTCCAGTAAGAATTCAGCTGCCGATACCCAAAGTTTTCAAGGACAGATGCGCCAAGCAATTTTAAGAAATCCGAGGGACGTTGATATAAATGAAACGTCATTTCTTCCATGAGGAGGGCGCTTAATGAGAGCGTGATGCCGAACCCAATAGCGACGGCCATGCACACTAACCAGACATCCCATGACACCGCCCCTAGCATCAGTCCTACAAGGAGAAGAAAGTAGCCGCCCATCTCGAACACAGTCCCAAACCATTCAAAGATCACCATGAATGGAAAGGCGAGCCAGCCGACGGGCCCACCCTTTCGATGACAGCATAACTCAAAGTGGCCAGCCAGGCTGTCGCATAAGCCGCGCTGCCAACGGATGCGCTGATTCCTGAGAGTGCGCAAATCTTCCGGCACCTCGGTCCAACAGACCGGGTCCGGCACATAGGTAATGCGGTAGGGCAGACCGTTGAGACGGTAATAGCGATGCAACCGCACGACCAATTCCATATCTTCGCCGATCGTGTTGGTTCGGTACCCTCCGACTTTCATGACCGCCTCTTTCCGGAATACACCGAAAGCACCAGAAATAATCAGCATCGCATTGAGAGGAGACCATCCCTGGCGCCCGGATAGGAACGCGCGCAAGTATTCAACCGTTTGTAACAGTGCCAAGAAACTGGACGGCAGGCCGACTCTTTTCAGGAGTCCGTTTTCTACGGAACACCCGTTGGCAACACGCACCGTGCCGCCGGACGCGATCGTGCGATGATCGAGCAAAAACGGCTGGACCACTCGATACAAACTATCCTGCGCTAATACGGAGTCGGCATCGATGCAACAAAATAACGGATACACCGACAAATTGACTCCCGCATTCAGAGAATCTGCCTTCCCTCCGTTTTCTTTGTCGATGACACGGATATTGGCGTAGGTCGACGAATGATACGTCGCACGAACCGGTTGAGTCGGCAGGTCGTGGCTATAGGCTTCAGGAAACGGCTTCAATCCGAACTCTTGCCGCAGGACTTCAACGGTGTTGTCAGTGGAACCGTCGCTCACAATGATAATTTCATATTCGGAATAATTCAGCTGTAACAAAGATCGAATAGAATTCGCGATAGTAGCCGCTTCGTTGTATGCTGGCACAATGATGCTGATCTGCGGCTCATACCCCGTGAATGCGCCCGGAAAGCCTTCGTTCATTCGCTCGTTGAAATACTGTCGGAGCGAGAAGATCGATATGACATTGAGCGTCAGATATCCCCCGGTCAGGGCGGCTAAGTACACAAGAAACCCCGATTGAAAAAAGCCAAAGAGATCTTCCGGCGTCATGAGTCCCACAGCGTGGAATCTGGATGCATTTGGGCCCGTTCGTGATGTCCGGGCATTTCCCTGCGCGAACCTGATCGCATGGACAACATCGATCATGATGATGGCGGTTTGGCTATGGCCGTTTCCTTCAACTGCCCAAGAAATCTCTGTTCCTGGACAGACTTCGCTTGCTGAAATCGAGGAAATCGAATTGGTCTATACGGGTAATCAATCCGTTCCTAAAATTATAGTGCGCGGCCGGCAGGCAGCAAATCCTTTTGTAGTTTCTTCCTACCGACCTCCTGACCTGCGCCTGGACCTCTTTTCGCTGACCAGCGCCGGGACCTCGATTGGTCTTTGTCAAGCTCAACAAGACGGTTTCATGGCCCCTCTTCGAATCCGGCTTGTCGGTAATGGGACATCCCCCTGCGGCTTTGCCTGGTCTCTTCAGACGACGAACAACCGCTTGGACGCACTATCATTCCACAAACTCCGTGTGCGTGGGACTAGCTCCAGCCCCTTGGCGATCGTACTGGTTACGGAATCCGCTGATGGGGAGCAGGACAGCGCGGTGGTAGGACACGTCACGGGTCGATTTGAGGTTGAGTTCCCTCTCGCACCGAGCGCCCACACACTCGATCTTCGGCAACTCACCCAGGTGCAACTCCTTGCAGAAAATGACGCGGACATCGTGCTGGATGAAATCGTCTGGCTGACTCGAGAGCCGACCATTCAGCCGACCCGCTCGATCGGGTTTTGGTATTGGGATTATCGATCTGCAATACGCGACCCTGCCGAGATGCTGTCTACTTGCCGACAACATCATTGCCGACGATTGGCACTCCAAATGCCCGACTTGAAAGATTCCGATCAGGTCTGGGCCGCTTACGCCGCGTTGTTTGCCTCCACTGGGGCGGCGGGTATCGAGTTGTTCGCCCTCGACGGGGCCCCAGATATGATTGATACCCCAACCATTCTGACCGATAAGCTCACACGGCTCCTGAAACTCGTCGGTAACAGTGGCCTTCCAGGGGTGCAGTTGGACATCGAACCCTATCTTCTAGACGGCTTTCCCGATGATGGTACGATCTTCGATCGCTATCTGAGCACGATCGAGCGCGTAAAGGCGGCCTTCGGTGATCGAGGGCGACTATCCGTTGTCATACCGTTTTGGTTCACCTCGACGGTTCATCGGAGTCGCCCTCTCGCATTTGCCGTTATGGATCGAGCCGATGAGGTCGCCGTGATGAGCTACCGAACAGATGTTCAGGAATTGACGGCCATCAGCGAGGACACTCTGCGCTATGGCTTTCTAACAGGCATTCCTGTCTGGCTTGGCATGGAAACAACGCGCCTACTACCGGAACGGCATGTCGTCTTAAAACGAGAAATGAATCCGACCCTCGCAGATGGGACGCTCGACCCCGTAAGGAGGATGTTTACGTTGGGAAATGCCGCTCCTGTGGATTTGCACGGACAGGACCACCTGTGGTTTCGCATCCATCATCACACGACCGTGCGCCCCGAGCGCCTCTCCTTTGCGGACCGTACCCGACGTGAAGTTCGTCTCGCGATCAATCAGGTGTTTGCCAAAATTCCAACACCAAGTCTTTCCGGACTGTTGATTCATGATCTGCCCGGCTATCTAGGATTGCAAGAATAACATGCCTTCCCTATCCATTTCGCACCGGCCATTCGTGAACAGGGGTGTTCCGCTATTTTTCTACTGTTTCCTGTTATGTCTCTGTGAAATCGGGACCGCCCATGCTCAGCACGCTGACGCGCACTCCACACACGTATTGATCGATCAGGCGAAACACCTCGAAGCCGCTCAGCGTTATGGCGACGCAATTCCGCTCTACCGAGAAATCCTGTTACGTGATCCCGAGAATGACGATATTCGAGCGGCCCTGGCCCGGCTTCTGTCATGGCAAGGTGCTTACGCGGAAGCCGTGGAATTGTACCGGGATGTGGTACAGCGGCACCCGGTTGACCTGGAGATGCGGACCGCGCTTGCACGGGTATTATCGTGGCAGAAACATATGCCGGAAGCGCAGAAACTCTACGAGGGAGTGTTGCGGGAAGACTCACGCCATGCCGAGGCCCTTCAAGGACTAGCAGACGTATTTCTGTGGGAAGGGCGATCAGCGGAAGCGTTACCTTACTACGAACGAGCGTACGCCGTGTCGAAGGATTCGACGGTTGCGGAGCGCATCGCATCGATCAGAAGCACGATGGCTCAACAGGAACGGGTTTCTTCGGCACTCGCCGAATCATCCGTCTCTGAAGGAAGAGATGAGACCTTGGCGCGGGCACGGGCATGGGAGCGGGATGCCGAATACGGGCAAGTCATAGCCACGTACCGGCAGGCACTCGCGGAACGTCCGGAAGACGACGAAATACGTGGTGATCTCGCACGCGTATTGGCGAGGGAGGGACAACTAGAGCAAGCAGTTTCACTCTACCGCGATATTCTCCTGCGTCATCCCGCCGATGCTGATGTCCAAACAGGCCTAGCCCGGGTGCTCTCGTGGCAAAGACAGTTTGATGCCGCGATCGCGCTCTACCAGAACGTTCTTCGGCAGGACGATGCGAATACAGACGCGCTCCGGGGCTTAGCCGATACCTTGTTCTGGAGCGGAGCTCCCCGGGACGCTCTCGTTCACTATGCACGATTAGCGCAGCTAACGGGGGATCAGGAAAGCACAGCTCGTGTCCAGGCCATCACTGCCGCCATGGAGGCTTCCCCTCAGGCACCTCTCGGCTTGCGGGATTCCACTGTCCGCTTGCCCTACCGAGACTATCTTAAGTTGGGCTATGGCCAGTTTTCCTATTCACGAGAGATTCCAGATGAGCGGAATATCCTTATTGAAGCGGCGACGTCGTTCGGCGCGTATACCGCAATTGCCAGGGTTGAACCACTTACCAGGTTTGGCTTCCATGACACGCCTCTATCGGGCGAATTGTACAGCCCATTGTGGCAACGAGCATGGGGGTACCTCGCCGCGCAAGGAACGATCAACCCGCACTTTTCACCCAATTACTCGATCGCGGGAGAGGTCTCGCAAGGATTAGGAATCGCTACCCCATTCCTCTCGATCATTGAAGTCTCCTTTGGCTACCGACACCTGTCTTACAAGACCGGCAATAACGATCTTCTGATCCCCGGCTTGACCGTCTTTCTCCCCTTCAATCTATGGCTCACAGAGAAACTCTATTACGTTCCAGAAACAGGCGCGCTGACCCTGGCATCTCGTCTGACCTGGCGCCCCACAAATCGACTGCAGTTCTTTGCCTCGGGCTCATTCGGCACGTCAGGAGAACGCATCGTAGCTGAGCAGGATTTGACACGGGTCAGCAGCCATGCCGTCCAAGCGGGCATCACACTCCCGATCGCCGAACGCATTTCCTTGGAAGCAACCGGATATTACGAAGACCGTGGCATATTGTACGTGCGGCGGGGAGGGAGTTTCAGCATTATCTATCATTGGTGAAAGAGGTCGATGCGACTCCAGAACCGTTTTCCTTTGGCCCTTTGCTGACCTGCTCTCATGCTTGGATTCTGGTACGTTAGCGCCCTTTCGATCGGTTGCATGATCTTTCTCCTCGTGGCCTGCATTCTTCTCTTCCGAATGAACCGCTCTATCAAAGACCAACGGCAGCGACAAGTCACAGCGCAATGGCTGCCGCTATTAGAACATTGCCTCAGCAGCCCCATCGAGGTGTTGCCTCGACTCACGCGTCCCGAACACACCGTCTTTCTTCATCTCTGGAACGATTTCTGCGCGTCCAAGTCCGACTCAATGGCCCCTCACCTGATCCACATGGCTCGGCAAGCCGGCAGTGATCATGTGGCAAAGGACCTTTTACACTCACGGTTTTTGCGCCGCAGGATTCTCGCCGTCGCGACATTAGGCCGGTTACGAGACCGTTCCGTCTGGGACGAGATATCCGCGCTCATGACACACTCCAATTCGTTCTTAGCGTTTCAGGCGGCTCAGACCTTGCTCCTTATCGATGCTGATGCCGCACTTCCACTTCTCATCCCTCTCATCGGGCGGCGAACGGATTGGTCCCCCCTCAAGGTCGCCTCAATGCTGAGTACAGTGGGTCACGATCTCGCTTCAGCAACCATGGTGCAAGCGGCCATCCAGGGGGATCCCCTCGTCTCTCCACGTTTGATTCGCCATCTCCCGATTACACAAAGTCCACATGGACTCTCAAGATTGCGGCAATTTCTTCATGATCAATCTTCTTCCGGTGACATGCTGGCCGCATCTCTGTTTGCATTTGGAGAGTTTCGAGACTCAACCGATCTTCCGGTGATCCGCCAGCATCTTTCAAACCCGGCCTGGTACGTACGAGTGCAAGCCGCTACCGCGCTCGGGAAAATGGGGACACATGACGATGAAGCACGGCTGATTGCGCTATTCAGTGATGAACAATGGTGGGTGCGTTATCGCGCCGGAGAGGCACTGGGCAGTTTGAAGTCAATGACGGAGGAAAAGCTTGAATTATTACAAGAGACCTTATCAACTCCTGAGGCACAGGAAATCCTGGCCCCCGTGTTGGCGAAATTCCGCGCACGTCATGCTCGGCAGGCTATCCAGAGCACCGCGAGTCGCGTCCTCCCCACTCCCACCGGTGGATAGACTCACGTGTTCCCCCGCTTGTGTCTTGGGAGAAGACTTTCGCGCCACTCGGTTCCCAGAAGGCGACTTAGGGCTTACTGCCCACTGTCATAGTGAGCGTTCCATCGCTCATCGCTCGAACATGCAGCGCATCAACATCGGCGAACACGGCGATGCCTTGCATCGACGTCACGGCCCCTTGCATTGAGACGGTGGGACTCAGCGTTCGATTCAGCCCGGTCTTCAGAAGATCACGTAATCGGTCGGTCATCGGTGTCACTCCGAGCACGATTTCTGGGGCAATGGCCTCTCGGAGCGGCGCGTGATAGAACCAATCGGGGACCGCTGTCTGCAGCAGATGAGTGGTCTTGGGATCATAGCGAAGGCCACTGAGATAGACAGTCTGTGTCATCGCGTTGATCTCCGGTTTCCCGATCAAATACACGTGACCGCGCGCGTCTCCTGTAAAATCAACACGTAGAAGCACTTGGTTGGCGCCCAAGCCGGAAATCGTCGCGCCTGTCATCTGAATAAAATTACCTTTATTGACGACGCGTTTCCCTTTGAGCCGGTTCGAAAGCGACTTCGAGAGCGTGCTGTAATCCACCTGGGTGTCGCTCAGAACGTGAAACCCCTTGGAGCTTGGCCGACCCCCGGGATAGTCTCCTTGGACATCAGCGACGCCGCGAAATTCCGGGGAAGCCGGTTCTGTTTCGATCTGGGGAAGTGTGATGGGTGTCGCAGCTGGTTCAGCACCATAGACTATGACCGGATTCGCAGTAATCTGAAGGGTGTCCTTCACCACGTGGCCATCCCCGGAAAATCCCCCATGTTTCACCTTGTCGATATTGAGCAGGAGCCAGACATCCGGTTCCAACTGGATAGGATTGCGCAGCGCGCTCCAGACATCCTCCGCGGGAGACCTGACGGTCAGTGCATTAAGCTGTGAGACAGCCTTACTCAGTCCGCCTTTGACGTGATCAGAGAGTTTGGCATTGACGACTGGGGACACGTCCATATCCGCGATACGCAACCTGCACAAATCATTAGGATTCACCGTCACATCGCGCAGGGATGCCGATACGCTATAATTCGGCATCATCGCCATCGCGATACTTCCCTTGAGCGTAGCTTGTTTAGGCCATTCACTGCCGTCGCCACACTGGGGAGGCGCATCACCAGTTTGAGAATGGGGATGCACGCCAATTTTATAGCGAAGGGGGGCGCTCACGGAGAGCGATGACCCGGAGAGATCAATGCCTTTCCACCAATCTCTGAGCGACAGATCTCCGTTCGATACACTGGGATCAGCAGTACCCATTTGCTGAGAACCAGATCGCTCGATGGAAAAGTCATCCCGTTCTGCGTAGTATTTGTACTCCACGCCTTTAGGATGCTTGATAAAACTCCCCCAATGATCGAACTTCTTCGGGATCATGTTCTGATCGTTGACAGCTTGGAGAAAAGGCGAAAGGTCCAGCTGCACCGGTACGCTGATGACGGAATCCGTGGTCCCGACGATTGGGTTTTCTATGGTCGAGAGTTTCTCCGGCGCCGGGGGGCGAACGACAAAATCGGTATCGGAACAACTCGTCAACGACAGCAGGAACGACAAGACGATAACGACACGGTGTCTTGAATTAAGAAGCATGGGGGGTCCTTTCCCATTCACTCAAAACCGTAGGTACACCCGAGGGGAGGGCACTCGACAGTGGGTACCATACCAGAATCGAGCGTTGCAAACACAGGAGTGTTTGCCCTTAAAGAGTAGTCACATATTCCGTCGTTGCTCGCTAGAGTTGCGCGCCGCTGATTAATTGCGCTCGTTTCTCGTCCAACTCCGCCCAGCGCTTATAGAGCCGCTCAACCTCGGCCTGCGCGGCGTGCAGCGCGGCGTATCGTTCTTGAAGCACGTCGGCGGATGAGACGATCGTTGGATCGTTCACCCCCGCGTGGCAAGCAGCGGCAACCTCCTCCGCATCGAGAATCTTTGCTTCAATCTGGTCCCATTCCTTCTGTTCGTTGTATGAGAGACCTTTCCGCTTACTAGAACTCGGCTTCGCCGCACGGTCTCGTGGAGACGATGGCCGGCTCTCCTCCAAAGCCTTGTTCTCCTGTACCGCTTCCCATTGAGCATAATCAGCGAACCACTCGGCACGACCCATCCCGTCCAGCGCAAGGAGTCTGGTGGAGACACGGTCCAAGAGCCACCGGTCATGCGTCACGAGAACAAGTGCGCCGGCAAATTCCAGCAAACTGTCTTCCAACACATCGAGCGTCGGAATGTCGAGGTCGTTCGTCGGCTCGTCGAGGATCAAGAGATCAGCGGGTTGCAGCATCAACTGCGCGATCAGCAATCGAGCCTGTTCTCCACCGGAGAGGCGTGAGACCGGCAGATCCAGTTGCTCAGGTGCAAAGAGAAAGCGCTTGGCCCATGAGACAAGATGGACGGACCGATCCTGATAGACGACGGCATCGCCGCCGGCCGGAGCCAGAGCTCGGCGCAAGGTCGCTTGTTGGTCCAACGATTCACGATGTTGCTCGAAAGTCACCACTCGCAACCGATCGGCGCGCGTGAGGGAGCCGCGATCCGGCTCTAGCGTACCGGCCAAGAGCTTCAGCAGCGTTGTCTTGCCGCTGCCGTTGGGCCCAAGCAAACCGATCCGCTCGCCCGGGCCCAACAACATATCGAGGTCGGATAGGATCGCCTTGCCGCCGAGTGATTTTTCAAGCCCCTTCGCAACCAACAATTGTTTGGATTTTCGTCCGGAAGCCGTGAAGTCAATCCCGGCCGACCCTTGCGGCCGTCGCGACTCTATATCCTGAAGCTCTTCGATGAGCCGCCCTGCGGAATCGATCCGGGCCTTGGCTTTGGTCGTGCGGGCTTTGGGCCCTCGCCTGAGCCATTCCACCTCACGCCGTACCCGATTCGCCAGCGACGCCTGATAATCGGCCTGCGCCTGTAACGCCGCGTCGCGCTGCTCCAAAAACTCGCTATACCGGCCATTCGCCTGAAAGACCCCGTTGGCGTATCGGCGGTTTAATTCCCAAACCCTGGTGGTCACCGATTCCAAGAACTGCCGGTCGTGGCTGATGACAATGAATGCATGGGGTTCGGCCTTCAAAAGACCTTCAAGCCAAAGGATACCCTCGACATCCAGGTGGTTTGTCGGCTCATCCAAGAGCAGCACGTCTGGTTCCAGCATCAGCGACCGCGCGATCGCCAGCCGTTTTCTCCATCCTCCCGACAATGTCGAGACTGCCTGGTCTGAACCGACAAATCCACCGAGGCTAAGGGCTTTGGCTATGCGCCCACCCTGCTCATGCGGATCGAACCCCTCATCGAGCAAAACCTTGGTCAATACGTCTTCGACCGAATGTTGCTCGCCAAATGAAGGCTCTTGGGGAACGTAGCCGATGCGAACGTGCCGCCGCACCGATCGCGTCCCGTTATCGGGCTCTTCGAGGCCGGCCAATATCTTGAGCAACGTGGACTTCCCAGAGCCGTTGGGTCCGATTAATCCGACATGATCGCCGTTGCAGAGTCCGATCGACAGACCGGTGAACAACGGTTTGATCCCGTAACTCTTCTCAAGCAACTCGCAACTAAGCAACATAGTCGGTGGCATAATCGGTGAAGGGTAGTGTACTTGATCTTGGGCGCGAGCGGCGCTTTTTCTTCTGTTAAGTTGACACATTCCCAAGGGAACAGTAGCCTGTCATCGTCGATGGCTTCACGTCACACCGAGACAACAGAAAGGGGAACCCCACGATGAAATCGATCTGGAGCATCCTAAGCCTCTGTCTGCTCATGACCGCCGCAGGCTGTGGTGGCAACAAGGCCGAAATCAAGGAAGACCGCCTCACTGTCGGCAAGGTGCAGGGGGAGATCAAGGTCGGGATGGCTGCCTCCCAGGTAGCCGAACTGCTCGGGAGTCCCAATATCGTGACCACGGACGAGAAACGGCGCGAGGTCTGGATCTACGACAAGGTCTCCACCGATCGCGTGGACACGGCCAGCTCATCCTTTGCGAGCATCATCATTCTCGGCACTACCTCACGCGACAGTTCGAGCTCGCAGCGCCAACGGACCCTCACCATCATCATCAAGTACGACGAAGAGAAGAAGGTCCGGGACTTTGCCTATAACTCTACCCAGTTCTGATCCGCCGGTGAGACGGACCCGCGCCATCGTTCGAACCGGTGCACCGGTTGCCGCGATCCTTGTCCTGACGGCCCTGAGCGGCTGCGTCGCCCCTACCGAGCCGGCCGAGCTCTTCGCACTGACGCCGGACATTCCCAAGAACCGCACGATGCAGACCCGGATGTTCGAAACGCCGAATGAACGGGAACTCCTCTCGGCCTCAGCCGCCGTACTCCAAGACTTGGGTTTTCAAGTCGAAGAAAGCCAGCGGCCGGTTGGCTTCCTACGCGCGACAAAGGAACGCAGCGCTCGCGAGTATGGCCAATATGTCAGACAAGTATTGGTGCTGATTCTCTCCCTTGGAAAGCTCATGCAGCCGGTGGACCTCCATCAAAAGATCGCCGCATCCCTCATCTCCCGTCCGCTCAATGCCGAAGCCACCCGCCAGGAAGTCCGCATCATGTTCTATCGGGTCGTGTGGAAGGGGGACGGTCAAGTGGACAATCAATACATCCCGCCCGGTGAGCAATATATGGAAATGATCCGAGACCCGGAAATCTACCAGCAATTTTTCGCCAAACTTTCCAAGGCCGTCTTCCTAGAGGCCCATCGAATCTGAGGACATGGCATGAATAAATCTGCGATGCACATCACTCTGCTCGGCGCAGGCCTCCTGCTCGCCGAAACCCTCTCCCTCCAGGGCTGCGCGGCACCGCAACCGACACCGGACATGCTCGCCCCGACGGAGGCACAGATGAAGATCCGAAGTCTCCAAACCAGGAGCTTCGACCTCAGGGACCGGAACGCCGCCATTCGCGGCGTCATCGCTTCCCTACAAGACCTGGGTTTCATCATCGAGCGGGCCAATGAAGGACTTGGTCTTGTGACCGCGGCAAGATTCGCCGAACCCAACTACTACGACGTCGTCACAATCACCGTGACAGTGCGGCAGGAGACGACAGAGAAGATGAGCTTCCGTGCCAACGCCATTTACAACAACAAACCTATCGAAGACCCGAAGGTCTATCAGAACTTCTTCGCCGCGCTGCAACGAGCCTTGTTTCTCTCTCAGGAGTCAACAGCCTCGCCATGATCGCCGACCGATCGCTGAGTACACGAACGCCTTTTCGAATGCTGCTACCAACAGTGCTCACTGTGGTTTCGCTGCTCACCGCCTGCACACCCTACGAAATGCGGCACGACAATCAATCGGATGCACGGACGCAGATCTGGTTATCCGAGGAGAGTCAAGTCAAGGTACGGGCCGCACAGACGCGTGTGTTCGATACCAAAGACCGGCGAAAGATGCTCCAGGCGATCGTCATGACCTTGCAGGACCTAAACTGCAAGATCGACGTGCTCGACGAGGAATTAGGGATCATATCTGCCAAGAAATATGTCGACCTTGAGCAACCCAGTTTCCTCGATCCGTCCTATATCCTGTACCGTCCCGACACGCTCTTGTTTCTCACCAAAACCTACCGAGCCTGGGGACCCTTCTATCACCGCAGCGACCTGGTGCGACTGACCGTCACCGTCCGTGACCGTAACGAGTCGCAACTCGTCGTCCGCGCCAGCGCACAGTTCCACCTCCATGCTGTCGAAGACCCAGTCCCCTACCAGCAGTTCTTCCGCACCCTGGAGCAAGCAATCTTCCTGGAAGGGCACACCATCGAGTAGACGGCAAATCCTCGATGCGGGCTGCCCAGTACCGCTTCCATATCACATGATTGAGGTTCAGCGCTTTAGCTTATTCTTGAGTGCCAATACAAACATGGCAAAGAGGGATGGCCCGGTGATGGCTTGGGCCCAGGCTACGCATCGAGCGAAGGTTAAGCCTTGCCCCAGGTCTAAAAAATCTGGCTTTAGAAATGCCATAGTTTCTGCGCTATATCGGAGAGCGGCTCCCCAATCGGCTTTCTCTAGAGGAAAAGGTTGGGGTATCATGAAGGTTACTAATCCTTGCCCCGCTGCAGCAGGACTGGCCGCTGCCTTGAGAAGGACATCCCCATCAGATGCATAGATGGCCGCCCCCAAAAGAAGAACGAGCACAAACCAGCCCAGGGGGCGCATGGCTCGTTCACCATACCCACTCACAAGCCAGTAGAGATAAAGCTGGACGCGAGTTGACCTCGGCACCTCCCAGTTGATTCGTCGCAGCTCCTTCTCTCTGTAATGGAAATCGCTAGCATAGATATAATCTTTGTTGTCCTCATAGGCAGTCTTAAGATCACGATAGGCCCTGGACAGTAGCGCCCACTGGCCTCTCCACTTCTTCACCTCTGGATTTACCTGTTCCCCTTTTTGGCATTTTTGATCAAAGACCTTCTCTTGCTTCTCCTGCTGTAAGCAGTGGTCATAGATCCCGTATTCTTCGTATGAACACCAAGAGCATTCCCGAGCACTCTGTTGAGGTCCTGAGAGTGAACGAGTATCGTATCGGATCACCAAATACGAGAAAAACCGTAGAACGGTTAAAGATGCGCTACAAAGCAAATATACCGCTATTCCACAGCTCCAAAGCAGAAACCATAAGACAGACTTGAGCAGGGAGTTAGACGCATTACTTCGTACTAAGGTTTCCAGTTTGCGAAGGTTTAAGGGGTAATGCGTTTGTAGCCGTGGCCATTCGACATTGTTGAAGTAACATGCATCTAGGTTTGTGCCTAGAAACTTGGCCTGCTGAAGATTTTCGGAGTGAAAGCTGAGACCATGCCGTTTGTGTACATGAACGAACGTAAAGTCTGCTTCAACAGGTACGTCCGTAATTTTTCCGTTCTCCGGTCTCTGGTCATTTGAAGTTATCGGAGCACTGACTCCTATAAGTGATCGTTGAAATACCACGGAGCCAAATATCTCTACATTCCTAAAATCAAAACAGACTTTCTTGCCATTTCCTCCGTCGCACCAACTGAATGTTACATGACGAAAGGTCGAGGATTCATAGAAATTGGCGCGGGCAAAGCAAACGGGAATGTCGAAGTGAGCATAATCAAACTCTGCTCCCCCTTTGAAAGTGACCATCTCAAACTGATTAAGTAGTAGAGCTGGACTCCATACAAGAATTTTGGGGAGGAGGAATTGAACACCTTCAAAATAGGCACCTTCATCAAAGTTGGAATACCTGAAACTAAAGTCATAAAAAGCGCTATGGGTAAAATCCGTGTATCGATTGAATCGGCATGATTGGAACATTACAGGGAACTGAAAACACAAACCTATCCAGCTCAATGGGACTTCAAAAGTGCAATTAGTAAACAGGAGGCCCAAGCTTGTTTCATTACGTTGAACACCAGCGGTAAGCGCTGGCGAGTCCGCGACAATGATCGAGTCCTTGAAGAGGCAATGTTCAAACTCAAATGTCTTGCACGACCTATTCCATAGCCTTAAGTCCAGGTCACCTTCCACCGTGCATTTCATGAGTTTTTCATATTTCAGGAGAGGGTCGACCGCCTCTAGAGAAGAGATGGTTTCCATCAGCTGATCAAGTGATAGGTGGATTTTCCTGCCTCCGAGTGGCATAAAAATCCAAGTTTTGACTGAGATATTGCATGCTGTAAATGATATCGGGGAAAGCCACTTCCTTCTAGTTGTAATCCAGCAACGGTGCAAACCAGTCGTCTAATAGGTTTGTCACTTTTTCTCCTTGATCACTTGGCACCATGCACCCTTGCTGAGTGCTTCTGAGCAATGTAAAACGAACAGCGCCAGAATATCTATCCTCTGATGAGGATCAATTCATCTCCATTCTCAAGCCACTTCGGTTTAAATTCCTTGGCGTTATCTACAGTTCGCTGAGCACTATTCGCCGTTCCAAGAAAATCCCAAAGCACTCTTGGGCTTGAAAAATATGGCTCTGGGGCTATGTGCATATCAAGGATGGGCGACTCAACATTCAGTCGCAGCTCACAAGAAGGAAGGCTCGTCTGCATAAATTCAGAGGAATGGGGATTCCAGAAAGATCTTTCAATAAGACATTGATCAATGATGTATCGAAGGCTGCGAATATTATGGTGGAGGGGAACCATTGCAAGGAAATTCAGAGATTGTCGAGCCATGAAGTAGGAATGATTACACTTGCTCGTCTGCTTGATTCGCCGGCGGAGGAGCTGAAGCACTAATCTCAGCCGTTCCAATAATAGCATGTGCTTGAATCCCACTAGGGATGCACTCGGGTCTCCAAAAACAGGAAAACTGGGCCTATCATTCTGATCTCCCATCTGAGGCTCCATGTTTTTAGCAAACTCGACGACAGCTTGTGCCGTCCTGGATTCGCGCAAGCGCAGTCTCTTCGAACTATTTGAATTAAGCAAACTGCGATCTATAATCAAAGAATTATCCGTGATCATCATGGGAGATGCGATATCCGGTATCTGGAGAATAAAACCATTAATACGAGATAGAAAGTCTCGTAGCTTGTGCAGCTGACTAAGATATTGCAGAACATCTGCATCGGGTGCTAGATCATGGCGACTTTTCTGATAGAGGCAGCACATTTCATAGAGCTGGATAAGCTGAGCTCGCAACATTTCATTTGGCTGCCTGCCAATTAGATGCAGAAGGAAAAGTGTGAGATCGAAATCGGTTAGATTGCCATTGAGCCGGTTTAGTATGCTTTTGCTTTTAAGATAACTACCTGAAAAAACAAATGCCGTCTTAAAACATTCTTTTTTGTTTGTCATTGGCTCGAGCAAAAAGCGCGTGACCGACGACCCTCCAATTGTAACGTCAAATTCGTCAATGAACAAAAATTTCGGCCTGTCATCTTTTCGCTTGCGTATTTGCCCCAACAATTCCTGAGGATCGCTCATAAGCGACACATTGACTTCATCGTATTCGACTTGTGCGGCACCCGCAAGAGATTCAGCAAGGAATGTTTTCCCCGCACCTGGAGGCCCCAAGATTAAACAGTTCAGCGGAGGGGTATCTTTTGTTGCGCTCCCAAAGTATTCCCTCAGCCTGTTTTCAGCATTCCTTACCTCCTTGTCATAGGTTGGATTAAGGGTACTGAACGAGCCCTGATTTGGCGATTGCTCAGGTTTCAGCAAGTCACTAGGCAGCGAGTTGCCATTCAGTACGCTGCAATAGTCATATCGAAGTTCTTGAGCCATAGCTTTCACTTCCACTTACGTCGCTTCAAATCCCAGATTGTCTACCAAAAGAGGGAAAAGATTCAGTACTCCAGGACGTTGTAACGCGGAGGTGGCAGGATTCACTGGGTGCAATTCGCCAGAACGCATATTACCCTTCCACTGTTCCATCTTAATGTGGCCAATAGCTTTGACTTCATCTTTATTTTTAAGTTTAGGGCGATCAAGATCTTCCTCTATGGCCATGAGATAATTGCAGAGTGCGACTCTAAAATCTTTAGAGTAGGCTTGAGTGAACATTAGTTTGAGGTCCGCATCTCTCGTTATTGGCAGCTCAAAGCCTATCCACGGGTCATTATGCTTGCTTTTCTCATCCGTATCCCCCTTAGTCTTACGATTATATTCCATTAGCGAATACCATCTGAATGTGTCGTAGGTGACAGAGTCCTTGTTAAGAGGAACGAGAACATATCCAAAATACATGTCCGGATCTTGAGATCCCGGTACTCTTGTAAGCTTGGAAAAAATCGAATACCACGCTACATGCTTGATATCATCAAGCTGGTCTTTGTTAAGGTCGTTATGCCGCTGTGTGTTCAACCCAAGGCGAATTCCGTGAAACAGAATATCTCCATCCCTCAGGTCAATCTTGCAGATACCCCAAGCTGCAATTGTTTTTGAAAAATCTTTAGGAAACTTTTCATTCGCTCCTACATGAGACCCTGCCTCTTCATTTTTTATAGTCACCGTATAAACATAAAGCCCCCTTAGCATAAGGCTATAACCTAGTAGTTCGTATCCGCTGCTCTCATTCTGACTGATAAGGTACTCTCCTCGAAGCCAGGCTTCGATCATATCTAAGGGCACAGGGGTGCTAAGAGTTGATGACCTAATCGTATCTTTGGATGCCATGGAGCACCTCCTCAATTGCACTCTGTTTGACGGTTCCTGATCATCAACGTATGGCCATTTGTCGACAGCTGCATAGAGTCATTAAAATCAAGTTCTTCGTTTCCTCATATGGCGGCATCCAGAAAATTCTTGTCAGAATCCACTCACCCTGAGATTGTCGAAGGGCCTGCGATTATGGTCACCCCCGTTCATGGTTTCACCAGCTCACACGATCGTCCTTTTGGACGCAACACCGGGAATGGGTTTTTCAATTTCGAGTTACAAATCCCTGCACCGACGCCGCGCATTATCAAACTTCGTAGGGAATCAGTCAATCTGTCACGACCGCTGGTTAGAGATGAGAAGCCTTACGGTACCGTTGTTTCTTTCTCAAATCCATCTCTCAGTACCCTCGACTGGCTCATCGACTTTCCATCCCCATTCCCCTATCATCTCTTTTGATCGCAAAGCTCGAAGCTTATCAGCGAGCTGAACTGGTCTCAGAATCGCGCCGCACACACGACAGCTCACTCCAACGATGGGAGGACGCCATGACTTTTACCCCTTCAACCTACGCGAATTTTGTCTCGGAAGACACGGCCGCCCGGGAGCGTCTGTTTCTGGAGTACATCGGCTGGCGTGAAGATTTCGACATTATTATCGTCGGCTCAGGGATCGGCGGCGGGATGCTCGCGGATGACTTGGCTGACCGGATTGGTTCGCAAAAACGAATTCTCGTGCTGGAGGCCGGATCGTTCCTCTACCCCACCCATGTCTATAACATCTCCCGCATCCCTAATAGCAGTCTAGCAAAACACTTCGGGTGCGATACGTTCTGGCAAGCCGGACACAGCGGCGCGCAGAACTACATTGGCGAAAAGCCGCAGCTGAACTTCGGCGGACGGTCGATCTTTTGGTCCGGGTTGATCCCGAGCATCCAAGGTTGGGAGCTGGACTACTTTCCGCCACGGGTTCGGCAAGACTTAGCAAGTGGACTGCTGGATCAAGCCGGACAGACGATGAACGAGTCCACGTCAATGGGTACCACGGCCCAGGCCGTAGTCGGGCGGTTACGTGAGTCCTCGCTCAACGCTGACTTCATCATCGAGGAAACGCCACGTGCCCTGCACCAGCCTTATTTGAAACCAGACGGCACGCCGAAGGACGAATTCTTCACCGAAGGCACCGGTGTCTTTAATACAGCCGAACTCCTGGTGAACCAGGTTGGCCTCACGCCGGGCGTGAGCCACGGAGACGGGCCGGGCCTCCACTTGCTCCTGAACCATTATGTTGAGGATGTGCAGAATCACGGCGACCATCTGACGCTCGTCGCCCGCAATACTCGGACTGGGCAGGCCCGGTCCTTCACGGCCGGAAAGGTCGTCCTTGCCACAGGCTCGATCGAAAGTCCGAAACTGCTTCGCCGCTCCAGCATGTTCCCATGGTTGCCACAGGACGTGAAGAATCTGGTGGGCCGTGGGCTCACGGATCACCCCACCTCGAACGAGATTACGACGTTCGTGACGAACATCGGCAGCGTGCCGCTGGGACAGGATGATCATGCCAAGATCGTCTTCTACTCCCGCGGCCTGCGCGACGCAAACAACGAGATCCGCTTCCCCTTTAACGTCGAGATGAACCTCAACCACGAGTACTGGCACCTGCGGGAGAATGATCCCGAGGCGGCCGCTCCGACTCCCCCCGGCGGAGCGGCCAGGATCGACATCAAGTTCAGCTTCGGCAACTGCCTTGACGAGAACAACGAGGTCAAACCGGCCCCGCCGTTTGGGTATGTGCCGGAGCTTGCGTTCAGGAACCAGAGCTGGGCCGATTATCTGGCTGGATCACGGTTCCCCGCGCTGGCCGGGTGGCAGAAGAATCCCGAGCAAATCTGGGACGTGCTCAACCAAGTGACGCTGCGAATTTTCTCGCAGTTCCAGGTCAACGGCCAACCGGCCCAGCCGGCCGACAACGCTCGGTACGGACAAGGAGGCAAAGGGTTTGGCTGGGGCACAGTACATCACGCCGTCGGCAGCCTGCGAATGCCCTACCGGCCGCAGCTCGATGCGCCGTTTGCACACCACTCAGTGGTGGACGAAAACCTGCGCGTCGTCGGGACGGACCGGCTCTATGTCTGCGACATGTCGGTGATGCCGCTCAGCTCCGCGGCCAACCCGGTGCGCACCCTAGTCGGACTTGCCTTGCGGCTCTCGCGGCATCTTGACTGAGTGGCCTCGCGGCGGCGTGATGGGCATTACGACGATTTCTGCTCTTCGAAAGCGCGGAGGAGATCGGAGACGGAGAGGACTCCGATAATCGTGGCGTCCGCAGTCACGGGCAGATGCCGGATGCCGTGCTTCTTCATGAGCGATCTGGCATCGGCCAACGATTCGTCTTCCTCAATCGTGACGAGGGACCGACTCATGCAGGAGGCGATGCTTGTCGAGTTGGGATCGAGGCCTTTGGCCACTGCTCTGCGAGTAAGGTCCGACTCGGTGATAATCCCGATATACCGAGATCCATCGTCGACGATCAGTGAGCCGATTTTGTGCTTCTGTAAGAGTTGCCCAGCTTGCTTGATCGTCGCCTCCCTATGAATACTCCACACATCGTGCGACATGTAGTCGGAGACGAGTGTTTGCTCCGCCCCTTTGCCCTGCCTGGTTGCCTGCAACCGACGACGCAATTCGAGGTCAGCCAGGCAACTTTCCAGTACTTGTCGACGTTGATGAAGACCTTCGCGTTCGACATCGTGGGTTCCACTTTCCTGCGCTTCTTCCGGGAGGAGCGCTGACTCCCCCGTTTTCGCAAAGAAATAGGCCTCCGATTCATCGGACGCGCCTCCGAACACCTGGCTGATCAGCTCTTCGGCTGCCTCGTCGAAATCTTCGAGCGAAGACGACCCGCGCTTGCGTGAGAGGAATGGCTGGAATTTCACGAGCTGCTGCTTGAACCGCTCGACATACCGATCGAGAATGTCACTTCGCGTCAGTCCTGTTCGCACTCGCTTCGGCATAGGACCCCTCCTAGGTTGTGACCGCGAGAATACCCTAAGCCGCCACGAGGCTCAAGAGGGCCAGGGGTATGCGTTTTCAGACTCGCAGCACCTGAATTTTATGGCTTGATTTTTTGATGGATGGCCCTTATTCCATTCAATCTGGGTTTTAGAACAGCTCTCTCACGGGTTAGGCTACGATGAAGCGCCTGTTCCTCGTCGTGTTGTTCATGTTCAGTTATGACCCGGTCCATGCGGGATGGGTCGTCATCGAGAAACAGTATCAACCGACCGGCCTCGAAACGATGTACTTCGATCCAAGCACGATTCAACGAGCAGGCGAGCGAGCAACGCTGTGGCAGTTGACTGATATCAAGTGGAACAGCACGACGCGATTCTTATCTTCCAAGACACATAAGGAATTTGACTGTGAAGGATCGCGTGTTCGCGTCCTTCAGGTCATAGAGTTTTCTCGACAGATGGGCGCCGGTCGATCCACCGCCGGCTACATCAAAAACGGCGGTTGGCAGGTGATTGAGGCGCACAGCGTCGATCACGCCCTGTCGACAACCGCTTGCGAGACACACTAGCGTTTTGAACCGTGTGCGGCGTGCCGATCGATCCATCAAGCTAGACATCGTAATATAAGAAAAACTCATAGGGATGCGGTCGAAGACGTATCTGATCGATTTCCTTGGTTCGCTTATAGCCGATCCAGGCCTCAATCAGCTCCTCGGTAAATACCTCTCCCTTGAGCAGAAACTGATGATCTTTCTCTAGACTACTGATCGCTTCATCAAGGCTCCCAGGCATCGTGGGGATGCTGGCGGCCTCTTTTGGATCAAGATCATAGAGGTCCTTTTCCGCCGGCTCACCGGGGTTGATCTTGTTCTGGATGCCGTCCAGGCCCGCCATGAGCATCGCGGAGAACGCCAAGTACGGATTGCATGAGGGGTCAGGAAAGCGCACTTCGATGCGTTTAGCCTTCGGACTGGGAGAATACATCGGAATACGAACACCCGCCGATCGATTCCGGCTGGAATAGGCGAGGAGAACCGGCGCTTCAAATCCCGGCGTGATGCGCTTGTAGGAATTCGTCGTCGGATTTGTAAACGCAGCCAGCGCCGGCGCATGTTTGAGAATGCCTCCGATATAATACAAACACATCTGTGAGATGCCGGCATAGTCCTTCCCGGCAAAGAGCGGCTTCCCATCCTTCCAAATGCTCTGATGAGTGTGCATGCCGGATCCGGCATCGCTGAACAGCGGCTTCGGCATGAACGTCGCCGTCTTCCCATGCCGACGAGCCACGTTTTTCACGATGTACTTGTACATCATCATCTTGTCCGCGGTTCGCACGAGAGAATCAAAACGAATATCGATCTCGGCCTGGCCGGCCGAAGCCGTCTCATGATGATGCTTTTCCACCACGATGCCGACCTTTTCCATTTCAAGGACCATTTCACTCCGGATATCCTGTTGCGTGTCGGCCGGAGCGACGGGGAAATATCCTTGTTTATGGCGGATCTTCCCGCCTAAGTTGATGCCCTCTTGCCCCATGTTCCATGCGCCTTCCTCGGAATCCACATAGTAGAAGCCGCTATGGCTGGTTTGGTCGTAACGGGCGTGATCAAAGATAAAAAATTCCGCCTCCGGTCCCCAGAACGAGCTGTCCCCAATCTTGGTATTCTGGAGATATTTCTCCGCCTTCTGCGCGATAAATCGGGGGTCGCGCTCGTAATTCTCTCGTGAGATCGGATCCACAACATTGCCGGTCATGCTGAGCGTCGGGATTGCCGTAAAGGGATCCAAGCAGGCCGTCTCGGGATCGGGAACCACCAACAAGTCGCTGTTGTTAATGGCCTTCCAGCCACGAATTGATGATCCATCGAGGCCGGAACCGTCCTTGAAGAGGGTTTCCGTCAGTTCACTCAGAGGGATGGTCATGTGTTGCCATACACCCGGCAAGTCGACGAATTTCAGGTCTACCATCCGTACCCTCTGTTTCTTGGCAAACTCCAACACCTCGCGCACGTTCATGCCCGTCCTCCTTTGAGAGATCCTCCACAATGGTCCGCCATCGTGTGAATCCTTCGCGTCACAGTGCCGTTTCTCCGGTTTCCCCCGTCCGAATCCGCACGACCTCGCTCAATTCTCGAATAAATATTTTTCCATCCCCGATACTCCCGGTCTTCGCCGTTCGGATGATTGCCTCGATCACTCGAGGGACCTGCGCGTCCGTCACCGCGACTTCGATTTTGACCTTGGGAACAAATTCAATCGTATACTCTTGTCCGCGATAGGTCTCCTTGTGGCCTTTCTGACGTCCAAACCCTTTCACTTCTGATACCGTCATGCCGTGCACACCGATTTCCAGGAGGGCATCCTTGATTTCCTCCAGTTTGAACGGCTTGACGACGGCCTCAACAAGCTTCATGGAGACGTCCTCCCAGATAGACCATTGCAGAACTCGATACGACGACCCACGACCCAATGGCTTTCGGAACACCATAGGCTTTCATCATGCGCCTATACGCCTTAGGTTAAGTGGGGTGGTCATCATAGCCCATCCTCTTCCGTCTCTCAATGGCCGAAATAGCGAGAAGTCCGCAAAATTCAGTAAATTCTTGGCTGATCAGAATCTGTAGCTTTCGGTGCTTACGCCCACGAATGAGGAAGGGAGGATCCTATCCTGATTTCCACAAACGGTTACTCTTCGATGCTGCGGTATCCGTTCGTGATCGGCATCCGACGATCTTTTCCAAAAGCACGAGGAGTGATCTTGACACCGATGGGTGCCTGGCGGCGCTTAAACTCATTGGTATCGACCATCCGCACCACACGAGCAACGGTTGCTCGATCGAACCCTGCCGCGACAATCTCGTCCAAGGAACGGTCTTCTTCCACATAGGCCTGAAGGATAGGGTCGAGAACCCTGTATGGCGGCAATGTGTCTTCGTCTTTTTGATCGGGTTTGAGTTCGGCGGTCGGCGGTCGGTCCACGGTACCTGTTGGAATGACTGGAGATGGTCCTTGAGCATTGCGAAACCTTGCCAACTCATACACCATCGTCTTCGACACATCCTTGATGACGGCAAACCCGCCGGCCATATCGCCGTACAAAGTCGAGTATCCCACACCCAGCTCACTCTTATTCCCGGTGGTCAACACCAGATGTCCAAACTTATTGGACATCGCCATAAGGATATTGCCACGAATGCGCGCCTGAAGGTTTTCCTCCGTCAGATCCGTTGAGCGCTGACCGAAGGCCGGAGCCAGCGACTGCCGATAGGATTCGAACGTTAGGGCAATCGGGATGACGCTCAACTCGATGCCGAGGTTCTGCACTAGCTGCCTCGCATCGGCGTCGCTTTCATGGGACGTATAGGGAGACGGCATAAAAATCCCAAATACGTTTGATGCCCCAAGTGCATCCGCAGCAATCACTGCCGTCAATGCAGAATCGACTCCGCCGCTCACCCCAATCACCACTCGAGTGAACCCATTCTTCCGGACATAATCTTTCACCGCAAGAACCAAGGCCTGATAGATTTCTTCAACCTCCTCCAAAGGCCCAGCCACTCTCGAAATAATATGAGCCCGCTTTCCCTTCGTCGTCGGCAGCTTCACCAGAAGACGATCAACGGTCGAGATGGTTTTTTTCGGTAATCCCGATTTCCGCCCACCGACTCCACCTCTGCGTCGGACGGCATCAAGACTCACATCCGCCATCAGCAACTCCTCCTTGAAGGCACGACCACGCGCAATCACGTGGCCCGACTGATCGAGGATAAGGCTATTCCCATCGAAGACCAGCTCATCGTGACCTCCGATCATATTCACAACGGAGGCAATAACCCCGTTTTTACGTGCCCAGGTCCTCAAAGATCGCTCCCGTGAACGACTTTTGCCGATCTGGAATGGAGAAGCATTGAGGGTGATCATCACTTCAGCCCCAGCCGCCACTTGCGCTTGGGCAGACTCTTCTGAACGCCACAGGCCTTCGCCGATCAATACACCGATCCTCATGCCATTGATCACGAGTAGCGGGGGCTGTTGGCCGGATCGAAAATATCGGCGTTCATCGCTATCGTTCGACACATACCCCTTGTGACAGGTTCCGACTATTTTGCAATTGGCAATCAGCGCCGCGGCGTTATAGAGCGGCTGTCGATCGCCTGTGTCACTCGACAGCTGCAAGACTTTTGATTGGGTTTGACCCCTTCGTGCCACATACCCTACTACAGCAACCAAACCGCGACAGGCTCGGACAACCTCCTTCAACGCGCGTAAATTATCGTTCACAAACTGCCGTTTGAAGAGAAGGTCTTCAGGAAGGTAGCCGGTAATGGCGAGTTCGGGAAAGACAATCAAGTCCGCTTGGGCTTTTCGCGCTTCGCCGATCCATTCCACGATACGATGAACATTCCCGTTCAGATCCCCGACGGTCGGGTTCATCTGTACCATGGCGATTCGTAACACTCTCATTGCGCGCTAGCCTAACCGGGTCACCACACAGGAAGCCGACCATGACGCAAGAGAAAACCCACTTCCTCGACGTGACTCCTCGCCGAGGAACCTTACGGAGCGATCCATGCGTGAGTCATGCTGACTGCGACGCAACATACCATCGATCGAACACCGGCTTCTCTAACGAGGCTATGTGAACCTCTCCAATGCGTGTGGGCCATACCCCGATGACCCGCCCTGCTGAAACCTTTTTGTCATGAAGCATCGCCTTCCAGATCTTTGAAGGTGTCCACCGAGGCATTGTGTCTTTTAGCCCGGCAGCTTTCACGATGCGTCGAATTCCTTCAACGACTTCATGGCTACACCATCCCTGGAAACAGGCGAGATCAGCTTCCTGCACCAACCCGATTCCGACCGCCTCTCCATGGACCAGTGACTGATAGCCGCCCAATGCTTCAAGCGCATGCCCAATCGTATGGCCATAGTTGAGAATTCGTCTCCGATCGGACTCGCGCTCATCCGCTGACACAACCTCGGCTTTGATCTCGCACGATCGTTTCACCACCGTCGAGACAACTATGGGCGCTTGGCTCAGAAGATCAGGCATGTAGCGCTGCAGGTAGGAAAAGAATGACGCGTCTGCGATGATGCCGTACTTAATCACTTCAGCCAGGCCGGCAACCCATTCACGCGTGGGCAAGGTTCGGAGGACCAACGGATCTATCAATACAGCACGCGGTTGAAAAAATGATCCAATCAGGTTCTTGCCCAGCCGATGGTCGACTCCTGTCTTTCCTCCGACACTGGAATCTACTTGAGCGACAAGCGTCGTCGGCACTTGGATATAAGACATACCGCGCTGGTAGATCGACGCTGCAAACCCTGCGACATCGCCGACGACTCCTCCACCCAGCGCGAGCAGCACAGAGGAACGTTCAAATCGATGACGTGCCAAGACATCGAGCACGGACTCCACTGTCTTCAATGTTTTGGAACGTTCACCCGGATCCAGAATGATCGGAACCGGCTCAATTCCGTACCTCTTGATTGTTTCCGACACAGTTTTTAGGTAATGCCGCGCCACTCGTCGATCGGTCACGACTGCGACCTTTCTTTGGACGGCGTGGTGCTTCAGTTCGCTCCCGAGCTTCTCCAACAACCCCGCACGGATAGTAATTTCGTAACTTCGTTCGGCTAACGATACCGGAACCGTGAAGATCGGAGTCATCTCATAACCATGCGGAGAGCGAAGGGATAGGAGTTCATATCGCTTTCATGCTGCCGTCGTACAGACGATGCTCAAGGCGCTGCATCGTAACACAGCCCCAAAAAAACTAAAATGAGCGCCACTTTCGTGAGGAGATATCCAAATCCTTGAAGGTCATTGCAGTGGTCGCTACCAAGTAGAAGAGCGTGGCGACGCCAACCAGCGTCACCACGCTCTTTTCCAGTCACACCCCACTGAATGGGCGCTAGGTCTTGACGATGCTGGGCGTGAGGAAAATCAGCAACTCTTGTTTGCCGACCGATTCAGACTTGTTCTTGAATAGCCAACCGAGGACGGGCATGCGAGACAGATACGGGACACCTTGCACGTTGTTGGATTGCGTATCGACGAAGACTCCGCCGATCACCATCGTTTCTCCATCTCTCACAATCACTTGGGTCGTCGCTTCTCGCCGATCGATACTCGGCCCGGCCGGGTTACTCCGTGCGCCGACGGCATTGCGGGTCGCCCGCACACGTAGCATGATTCTTTTATACTCTTCCCTGGGATCACGCGAGGTAATCTGTGGCGTGACATTCAACTCCAAGTTCGCATCGACGAATGTTGTTTGTGTACCCTGCAACGACGTCGTTTGAAATGGAATTGATTCGCCCTGAGAGATCTTCGCCTCCCGTTTGTCCAACGTGGTAATCTTGGGCGCGGCGATTACCTTGCTCAAGCCTAGTAATTCACCGGCTGATAGCCTCATGTCCAAAGCAAATCCATCGGCCAGCTTTCCAAAGGTCCAGCCGATGCCTGGCACAGCTGGCAGTCCTCCCACCTGAGCAGGCAAATTCACCAAGAAGGTTCTCTCTATCGTCGTGGCCCCAGTTCCGCCAGCTTGCGCAAACCCCCCGGTTGGGTTTCCAATCAAATGGAAATCGCTCGGATTAAACTGTGAGGTCTTAAACCCCCACTGAATCCCCATCCCGCGGGCATAGACTGTATCAGCCTGTACGATGCGCGCTTCAATCTGGACCTGAGGAACTTCCAGGTCGAGTCCTTCGACAAGTTGCTTAATCACCGTCAACTGTGATTCCGTGTCCTGCACAACTAATGCGTTACTTCCATTATTAAATTGCATTCGGCCGCGCGGGCTCAGGTTCTGTCTGAGCGATTGCATCAGCTCTTGCGCGGGGATATGCCTGATATAGAAGACACGGTCGATCACCGGTTCAGCCTTCGTCTTGGAATCTCTGGCTCGTGCCTCTTCATCCTGCTGTTTGGAAAGATTTGCCAACGAATCGACCCAGACAATGCTCCCCTGACGAAACATGCCAAGGCCATTCATTTTTAAGAGCATATCCAACGCCTGGTCCCATGGCACATTGACCATCTTCATCGTCACCTTCGACTTCACGCCTTCTCCGACAACGATATTGAAACCACTGACCTCGGCGATCAATCGCAGAATGTTGGTGATGTCCGCTTGCTGGAAGTCGAGCGAGATGCGCCGACCCACAAACCGTGATTTCCCTATGACAAGGTCATCGGATCGTTCCTCTTTCTCTGCTGAGGGACTCTCTTCCGTCATTTGAGCTCGCTGTATCTTGAATTGAGACTGCGCAGGCCTGACAATTCGTGCCGCCTTTCTGACCACGTGATCTCTCGCTTCAAACGTCGGCTTTCGCGAGCGAGGAAGGCTGATCACACTCTGATCCCTATTAACTTGGGTCGCGATCGCAGAGAGGAGTCTGGGTTCACTCGGTTTCAGTGTGATCAATACCTTGTTGGCTTCTCGGGCTAGAGAATAGATAGGTCGTTCCGGGACATCGAATACCAGCCGGATCTTGTCAGCATGATGCCCCACTCTTATCTTCTTGAGCAAATAATGGTCGGCCCGAATTACGGAACGTCTGAGGGTGGAGGACACGGCCGGGATATCGATGACCAAGCGGGATTCGTCCAAGAAGTTAGTCTCAGGAAATAGTTGGCCATCGCCGGCGATCACAACGGTCACCAGATCTGCTTCGGGGCGAATCTCAATAGCCGTGACAGCTTGAGCGAGCAATCGCATTTGAGACGTTCCGGCTCGTGTCATGTCGATTTGCTTCACAGCATCGGTCTCATCGGCAAGAGCTTTCGTCTCCGCACATGCGATGAGCGTGAAGAAGACGAGCCCCCAGGCTCTGATGAAGCATCTAGCCGTCATGAAACTATCTGCGCGAGAGATTATTGGTTTCATTCTGAGCCCTCTTTGGGATGAAGGAGCTTGACATACTCCCGCTCCTGCTTCTTGCCATAGACATCCGTGAACCGCTCCTGAACGATAATGCCACGTTCGGTAATTGCGCTGACCACTCCGCTATTCTGCCCCACCCTCGTTCCTCGACGCACGGTATACCCATGACCTTCCGGAGTTTGAACCATCGCGGTGTAGCCGTATGCTCCCCACACAATAGCAATAAGGTTGAGCTCCGTCAGCGTCACACGTTGCAATGGTGGAAGGGTGGTATCGACCTTTCCTGGCTGAAGTTCCTGAACGATGGGAGCAAATGGATCTCGACGACCAGAAGGATCGTATCCGACACCAGCCACACCGTCTGTCAATGGCAGCTGGGGAACCAACTGTGCACCGTCACCCGGTGATGGCAGTTCCATAGCAGGCGGTGCCGTTCGAGGAATATCCGGAACGGGGGGGATTTTAATAGCCTCTTGCCTCATGGGCGCTATTGGTCCAGGTAAAGGGGAAGGCTCAGCTTGAACATGCAAGGTCCAGAACGGGGCGATCCACACCCACGCCATGCCAAGACCAACCATCAGGAAAAAGTTCCAGGCCTTCTTCTCACTCATAATCAATCGCTGCATCGTGGGCGACCCCTTACTTGCCAGCTTGAGCAACGTTGGGTACATTCCCTGCTGTCGGCGCTCCCGAAACCGGCTTCTCTTGTGGCGCGGCATAGGCCACCAGATCAAACGTCGTTTGCGATACGATTCGCCCTTGTTCTACCTTTGGAGATCCAATCTTGAGTCCCGACACTGTAATAATCCGTGGTAGCCGATTGATCCGATCAAAGAACAGCGCGGCGGTGTGGTACACACCTGACACTTCAACATTGACCGGCATTTTGACAAAGAGCTTCGACGCATCTTCTGTTGGCGCTCCTGGTTTCCATAGCCTGATATCAAGCCCCAGTCGGACTCCCAGGTCAGATACCTGTTTCAGCAGCATGATGGCTTCTTCTTCCGGCGGAAGTCGTTCTTTCTTCTTGGCCAACTCAATTTCGAGCTGCTTGTTTGCCGCCACTAATTCATCAAGATGCTTCACTTTGATCGTGAGCGTTTGAATCTCGCTCTCCAGCTTACTATTCTCAGCCTCCAGCACAGCGATGATCTCAGACTTAGGCTCTGCGATGTAAAAGTAAAATGCCGCGATGATGCCGCCGAGGAGAAGGAATAAGAGCGCGGCCTTTTGCGTAGCTGGCACGTTGCGAAGTGCATCCAGATTGACTTGTGGCAACGCCATCATGACCCCTTCAGCCGAAAGGCTAAGCGGAACTGATACAGATTGATCTTGTTTTCGACCGTGGCTTTACTTTCCTGCAGATTGATGCCGGTAAAGTAATCCGTACGGCGCAAATTATTAACGAATTCGACCACATCGTCGTTCGTTAACGCCTTCCCCTCCAGTTCAACCGTTTCGGAAGCTACACCCAGCCGCGTGAGCCATACTTTAAGGGGCTCCAAACTCTGACTCACATGGTCGAGGACTTTCACCGGTCCCATTCTTGACTGCTCAAGCTGGTCAATAATGCGATTCTTGTCCTCCAGAAGCTTTTTCCTTTGCTCAAAGTCCTGGACCTGCTTGACCTGCTCCTTCAGCTGCGCAACTTGCTTTTCCTTATCCTGCTTTTCCTCTTGCCGAGCCTCAAGTTCGTCGTCCAAGGAGGATGAATACCACCAACAGCCGGCCAGCGTGATCAGGATGACTCCCACGCCAAGCAACGCCTGCGCGCGAACATCATATTGAGGCTTCGCTGGCCGTCCCTTTGGCCCACCGGGGAGTAGATTAATTCGAATCATCTGTCACCCACCGCTCTCAGTGCTAACCCGATGCCGACAGCCGCAGACGGAGCCATATCGGTCAGGAGGTCGGGATCGACATCGCACCCTGCGATGTCGATTTCTGCAAATGGATCTGCCATTTCCACAGAAAGTTGCATCCGATCACCAAGCTGCTGAATCAACCCCTTCGCCCTGGCCACCCCGCCACAAAGCAGCACGCGACTAAGCTCGGAATTGGCGGTTGAATTCTTGAAGTAATCCACAGTCCTGGCTATCTCCGCCGCGACTTCCGCATTCACGCTGTCGATGACGTTGCCGACCGAGACACCACTGGAATCGCCGGCTCGGTCATTTTTCTTGCTCTCTTCAGCCTCTTCGAACGACAGCCCCATTTCGCGTTGAATCGCCTCGGTATAGCGGTTCCCACCCAAAGGAATATCTCGAGTGAATAGGGATGACCCTGCTCGAATGATGTTGACATTCATCACACTGGCACCGAGATTCACCAGGGCGGTTGTTTCTTCCTGTGCCATCGGATAATTGATCGCATGCATATTTTCAATCGCAAAGGCATCGACATCCATGACCATTGGAATCAGCCCCGCAGCCTTCACCAGTTCCGTCAGCTCGTTGATTTTATCTTTCTTGGCAGCGACCAGGATCACCGCCATGTCGCCCTGTCCATCGTTCGAGAGGTCCGGTGGCAACACATGGAAGTCGATGTTGACTTCGTTGATGTCGAAGGGAATATACTGCTCGGCAGCTAGCTTTACCTGGCCTTCCAATTCTTCATCCGGCATGGGCGGCAGATTAATCTTCTTGACGATGACGGCATGCCCCGAAATCGAGATAGCCACGTGCTTATTCTTGATGTTTGCTTCATCGAATAGTTCTCGGATAGCCGCAACGACACGGCCTTCATCCATGACCGTCCCGTCAACTATCACCTCGGGTTCGAGTGGTTTGACGCCGAACTTTTGCAGGAAATACCGTCCCTTACTTTCCTTGAGCTGAGCAACCTTGATCGCGCTTGACCCAATATCCAGCCCAACAAGCTGGCGACGAGGAGTCAACATTGAGATAATGTCGGTCTCTACGAGCTTCTTGAGTGAACTCATCATAATTCGGTACCTGCTACTCTACGCGACCACCTTGCGAGCGCGAATAACTTTCTCAATTTCATCCACGTTTTTTCGCGTATAAAGACGCCAGTTTCTCCAATCCCGAGCTGGTTGGGTGATAACCCCGTTCCGCTCCCAGCGAAAGAGTGTAGCCTTAGAAATATCGAACAAGTCGCATATTTCATAGGCCTTAAACCCTTCTTGTATCGATGATTTTCTAGGCTTCTTCACTTGCGTATTAGTATCGTAAGCTAAGACTGTTGGTAGTCACAAAATTAAGTATAGTCAATATGCTCTAGCTGTCAAGGAAAGGGCTTTAACCGGCGGTTGTGAGAGGAATGGGATTGCTGCTATTGCTGCAATAGCCTAGGTTTTATCGATATCTCGATGTTTAAGCCCCGCTTCGTATCCTAACGTCGTGAGGCTTTCGCAGAGATGGCTGGCGATTGCGACAGACCGATGGCGTCCACCGGTGCATCCAATGGCGATAGTCAGATAACTGCGCCGTTCTCGTTGAAACAACGGCAGGAGGAACTTCAATAGTTTTTCGACGTGGTCAATAAACGTGCGCGCATCTGGGTCTGCTAAGACAAAATGACGAACCTGAGGGTCGTTTCCGGGGAGCGGCTTAAGTTCAGGGACAAAGAACGGGTTCTTCAGAAATCTCACATCGAATAAGAGGTCAATATCATAGGGTACACCGAATTTATACCCGAAGGTGAGGAGTGAGATAGTCAGCCGTCTTTCCGAAGATTCGCGTTGGAACTCCTTTGCGAGCAGCTCCCCAAGTTCGTGAACCGTAAGATCCGAGGTATCGATGATACGATCAGCGTGCCGCCGAAGTTCCGTCAGTCGCTCTTTTTCAAATCGGACTCCTTCCAGAACGGGAAGATGCGGCAAGAGTGGATGCGGGCGCCTGGATTCCGAGAAGCGCCTGATCAGTACTTCCTCACGAGCCTCAAGGAATAATAACTGGACCGAGTGGCCCAGCGTTTTGACTCGTTCCAGGATTCCAACAAGATCAGAAAAGAACACCCGTTCTCGTATATCGATACCGAGGGCGACCTTGGCGATTTCATTATGTTGTTGGTCACAGAGATCGACAAAGGTCGGAAGCAGGGCAGGAGGAAGATTGTCGATACAGAAGTACCCGGCATCCTCGAACGCCTTTAGAGCGTAGGATTTTCCAGACCCCGATAAACCGCTGATGATCACCAGGTTCAGTCGTGCCATAGAACCAGACGGTCGCAGCACAGACACGTGAGCTACTTTACCGGACTTGTGCAGCTGAAGATTAACTACATGAGAGCCGCTTGGGGGGACAAGATAGAACGTGCTCCCTTTCGATCAAATTGACTGCATCGACCAACTATTCATCTGACGATGCCGTCAAGATGGGCTCTGATAATCGTTCATCCTGGTATTGCTGGGATCACATAACCACTGGCCTCTTCGATTTGACCGGTTTGTGATTGGCAAGACGATCTTTCCACTTTCGAAACTGCGCGTCCACACGATCAACGAGCGCATCAATGGTGGCATACATTTCCGGAGTTGACGTCTTGGCTTGTATCCGCTTCCCGCTCACAGCACCAGTGACTTCGGCCTTATGCTGCAGCTTCTCAACTCCCAGTACGATTTGAAGTGATCCAACCTTCAACCCATAGCGATCCAGACGACCAAATCTTGTTTCCACATAGCTTCTCAGGGCTGGGGTAACATCCATGTGTCGACCCGTGATTCTCAAGTTCATGCCTACCTCCAAGTTGTGTATTTCTTTGGATGCAGCGCAGCGGTTATCAAAAGAATCGTTTGCGTTGACTGGCGGATGCAATATTCAATTCAGCTCGATACTTAGCCACGGTCCTCCTAGCGATGAGGACACCCTGGGTACGAAGCCTAGCCGCAATCTCCTCATCTTTCAAAGGACGTTTTCCATCCTCTTCTGCCACCATGTTTTTAATCATATCTCTAACGGATACAGAGGAGTGCATGCTCGATGGTTCATCAGTTCGCTGAAGTCCGGCATTGAAGAAATATTTGAGCTCCAACATGCCCTGTGGACAATACATATACTTGTTCGCTGTCACACGGCTAATCGTGGATTCGTGCATTCCAATGTCTTCTGCCACCTGCTTGAGGACCAAAGGCTTGAGGCACTGCACCCCTTGCTCAAAAAACTGCTCCTGAAATTTCACAATGCTCGACACCACCTTGACTATGGTTCTATTGCGTTGCTCGATGCTTCGAATGACCCATTGCGCGGCCCGCAGTTTCTCATCCATATATGCTTTGGTTTCTGGGGTTCCACCCTGTCCGGAGGAAATGAGCTGCTTGTAGTACGGGCTGATCCTCATCCGTGGAAGACCATCATCGTTCAACAGGACAACCCACTCCCCTTCATTCTTGACGACAAACACGTCTGGTACGATGACATAGTTCTGGGTGTTGGTGAATGGTCTCCCCGGTTTGGGCTCGAGCTCACCGATGATCTTTGTAGCTTGGAATACTTCCTCGATCGTGACGTTTAAGGCTTTCGCAATTTTCGCATACTGCCTTCTCTCTAAATCCTTTAGATGATGCTGAATAATGCTTTCAATCACCGATCCTTTGAGTGCTCCGGGAGGAGAGCCGAGCGAACCGAATGGGTTGCGACCCAAATGTCCTAGTTGCAGCAAAAGGCATTCCGCCAGATCTCTTGCGGCGACTCCAGTGGGATCGAAGGTCTGAATGTCCCTGAGTACAGATTCGGCCTCAGTTTCAGTAAACGTAGAACCAGCCACAACCTCAGTCAACGGAATGCGAAGATAGCCATCATCATCCAGATTACCAATAATTAACCGACCAAGTTCTTTGTCTCGATCGGAAAGGGCAGATAGAGACAACTGCCAGAGGAGATGCTCTTCAAGGGACGTCGCCTTTGCTACCGTCTGTTCATATGAGGGGAAATCATCAGACGCTCCGGAGTATTCAGACTGTCCGTCCCGCCGATCCCTACCGAAGTATTCTTCCCACCCGGATGCGGAAAACTCCTCAGGAGACCCTCGTTCTTCCGGTGTTTCCACAGTACTGACCGGCTCCTGTCCTGCCGCAGCTGAGGCTTCCTCTGCTTTCTCATCATTGCTAGAGGACTCATTTTCTTCTCCATCAGATTGGAGCTCATCCAGCAAAGGATTCTCCAAGAGGTGTTGGGTCAGGCTCTGTTGCAACTCAAGGCGTGACAACTGCAACAGTTTAATTGCCTGCTGCAACTGCGGCGTCATGATCAACTTCTGACTAAGTTTCAGATCCAGACGCAATTTCATCGTTGACGGCTCATCCTCTATAACTTGAACTGTTCCCCGAGGTAGACCGCTCGAGCAGTTTCACTCTGAACGATCACCTCAGGAGGTCCGGATTCCAGAATCAACCCTTCGTTGATGATGTAAGCTCGGTCGACTATGGATAGAGTTTCCTGGACGTTATGATCGGTAATGAGTATTCCGATCCCTTTGTTTTTCAACCGAGTGATGATCTGTTGAATATCTGCAACAGCGATGGGGTCAATCCCCGCGAACGGCTCATCCAACAACATGAATGACGGCGTGGCTGCCAAGGCTCTTGTAATCTCTAAACGTCGCCGCTCTCCTCCTGACAGGGCATAGGCCATACTCTTACGAATATGGAGCAGATCCAACTCTTTGAGCAGAGCGTCCACCCGTTGACTCCGTTCTTTACGAGCATACCCCAGCATTTCAAGAATCGCCAAGACATTATGCTCTACGGAAAGCCGGCGAAAGACTGATGATTCCTGAGGAAGGTACCCGATTCCCCTTCGTGCTCGCTTATACATCGGCAGGCTGGTAACCGATTCTCCCTTGAAGGTTATTTCCCCTTCATCAGGCTGGCATAAACCCACCACCATGTCGAAAATGGTGGTCTTCCCAGCCCCATTAGGACCAAGAAGGCCGACTACCTCACCCGCATAGACTTCGATTGCGACTCCTTTGACGACTTTTCGACCACGGAAACTTTTGACTAATCCCGTAGCCTGTAGACAGTCTCCAGTCTGTGCGGAGCGTGAATCGATAAGAACTCCCGGTCCAGCGTGAATACCCTGAGTCACGGCTTATCCGCCTCCTCACCTTCGATGCGAAGGTGAGACCCTCCTTCTACCACACTCCGCTCTTCAGTCAGAAAAATTGTGATCTGCCTACCGCTGACACGGGTCCCCCTCTCCCATGCCACTGGTTCACCAGTTAACACAACTTTGTCGCCGTCGATGAAATACACGGCTTTTTGGCAGGTGGCGTTGCCATTCTCATATTCAATCTTGACAGGGTGAGCATCCGCAGTCGCTTCGATTCGACTGACGGAACGATTTGAAATCGTCGATGTGGCACTGCTTCCTTTAGTTGAAGAGACGTTCTGAGCCGGCTCCTCGTGGTTCGCTCCATTGGACGACGGCTGGATAAGGTCTCGCTTTCGAGAATGAAACGACACCACCATTTTATCTGAATGAACAACAAGAGGGCCTCGAGTCAGCACAACCATCCCCTCGAACACTGCCTGACTATCTTGATTGCGAACCGTCATTTTCTTAGACGTAATGGTAGTCGGAACACCAGGCGCCTCAACGCTCTGTCTCAGATTTCTGGGTTCCGTAGAAAGAGCGGCGGACGTGCTTCCAAAACATATGATGTTAAGAAGCAGAAACGAGATCCACATGAACATCGCCTAGAACCTCAAATTCTTCCGATTCCATCCGCCCGAGCAATCCAAGACCTCTTATCTCCAACCCATGTCCTACGATTCGGACAGGATCTTCCGTTCGAATTTCTTTAGCCTGATCTATCCAGACCAAATGGTTGGTATAAATCGTGTATCCGCTCCTAGTTGTCACAATGATAGGCGCCTCTCGATTCGACAGCACAAACTTCTTGCTCGCCGTATCGAGTGTTCCTTCTTCGCCATGGACCGTTACTTGCTCACCGTCTCCCCCGTAAAAAGTGAGAGCCACATCATGGAGCAACGCTTGCTTTTCTTGCTCAAATACCCGAGCCTGCTTTGCCTGTACTTGCCATTGCACCGCATCACCTTTCGATTGCGTAAAAATAAACTCCGAGAGCTTGGCATCAGCTTGTTCCAGTGGCTCAAGAGAAATCGGCTGGCTAGTCGGCAGAGAATCTGCATTTCTGACGAGAAGATACCCAAGGAATGCGGCCAATAGCACACTCGATGCCAAAAGAGCGCGTCTCGCTATAAGCTCCCACATGAATTAGGCGTGCCCCTGGCATAATCCCACAACGAACCCTGGCACGATCGTAGCATGCACGGGCTACCATGTAAACGTCCGCCAGGGTCTAGAAACGAAACGACTCCCACATGAACTCATGTGGGAGTCGTTTCATCATCGCCCAGCGGACTGCCCAAGAACACTATGTCGAGGACCCAGACTCTCCGGACGCAGGCTGCGCCTTGGAAGCAGCCGTCGTTTTCTTATGGGGAACCTCTTGGCGGGAAACCAACTCGATTGCGACCATTTCAGCAGCATCACCAATACGCCGACGAGTCTTGATGATTCTGGTGTATCCTCCGGATCGATCCTTGAATCGTCCTGCAACATCGTCAAATAGCTTGGACACAACGGTCTTGCTCCGAAGAAAGCTCAGAGCGCGTCGTCTCGCGGGGAGAGTTCCCTCTTTACCAAGCGTGATCATGCGATCAGTAAATCCTCGTAGCTCCTTCGCTTTCGCTCCAGTCGTCTCAATTCGCTCCTGCTCCAACAATGAAGTGACCAAGTTTCTGAACAATGCTCCTCGGTGTTTGGTCTGCCTCCCAAGTTGCCGTCCTTTTTTCCTATGTCGCACGGTGTTCCTCTCGGCTAAAAAGCGTCATTCAGGATTTGGGCTTCCATTGTGTGGCGAAGGCCCATCCTCTATTTTGGTTCCCAACGAAAGTCCCATCTCAGTGAGAATTTCCTTAATCTCGTTGAGAGATTTCTTCCCAAAGTTTTTCGTACGGAGCATCTCCCCTTCAGATTTTTGCACAAGATCGGCGATGGTTTTGATATTCGCGTTTTTGAGACAATTGGCCGCTCGAACAGATAATTCCAACTCGTTTACACTACGCAAGAGATTTCTATTCACCTCTCGCTGAGACTCCTCATAGCCGATCTCGCTTTTCCCTTCGCTTCGCTCCTCTGGATTGATAAAAATATCCAAATGTTCACGTAAAATGCCTGCCCCGGTCGATAGAGCGTCTCTTGGGCTAATGGTTCCGTCTGTCCAGATTTCCATTGTCAGCTTATCGTAATCAGTCATACGCCCAACACGCGCATTCTCAACATAAAAATTGACTCGTTTGATCGGTGAGAAAATGGAGTCGATGGCGATCACTCCGATCGGCAATCCTTCTTCTTTATTGCGTTCTGCCGGCACATAACCCCGCCCATGCTTGATGGTCATTTCAATGTCCAACGTGGCATCCTTGTCAAGCGTGGCGATATGCAGATCAGGCGTCAAAATCGTCACATCCGCATCGTGAAGGATGTCGGAGCCCTTTGCCTCCCCTGGCCCTTTCTTCTTCAGTCGAATCGTCTTTGGTTTATCCGTGTGAAGCGCCAACCGCAGACTCTTAATATTCAGAATAATCGCCGTGACATCTTCGGTGACACCTGCAATCGTCGAAAATTCGTGGACGACTCCTTCGATCTTCACGGTGGTCACAGCAGCTCCCGTGAGCGACGACAACAAAATGCGACGGAGGGCATTCCCAATTGTCGTGCCGAACCCCCGTTCGAATGCTTCCGTTGTAAACCGACCGAACGTGGGCGAATGTGCATCCTTGTCGGCTTCCACCCGTATCGGGATCTGAAAGTCCTTCATCGCTTTGATCATGACCGACCCTCCATACCATCGAGTAACGAATACGTTGACAGATGACTCCGGACCGACGGAACGAAAGACCAAGGCGGACTAGCGCGAATACAACTCCACCACCATCTGTTCGTTCACCGGTAACGCGATCTGCTCCTTCGCCGGCAAGGACCGTACAATTCCCTTGAATGCACCTTTATCCAATTCGAGCCAGTCAGGAATCCCTCGGCTATCGACAGATTCCAATGCAGCTTGGATTGCAGCCATGTCTCGACTTCGCTCGCGAATTTCAATCACATCGCCCGGCTTCACCAGCGCACCAGCAACCGTAATCTTCTTGCCATTCAGCATGAAATGCCCGTGACTGACCATCTGACGAGCCTGCTTGCGTGACGCACCAAACCCCAGACGATAGGTCACATTATCCAATCGACATTCAAGGAGACGCAGTAGGGCGTCGCCGGTGACGCCGGTCTGTCGTTCCGCACGTTCAAACACGCCCCGAAACTGGCACTCCTGAAGCCCATAGATTCGTCTCAACTTCTGCTTCTCTCGAAGCTGAAGGCTATAGTCGGAGGTGCGTTGACGCCCCTGCCCATGTTGCCCAGGTGGATAACTCCGCCGTTCGATGGCGCATTTTTCCGTCATACAGCGAGTCCCCTTGAGAAAGAGCTTCTCACCTTCTCGTCGACACAACCGACAGACAGGACCACGATACTTTGCCACTGCGTCCTCCTCGGGAATTAGCTTACTGATTCACCTACCATGACCTCTTCAGACTTCTTCAAAAACGGATTCCTTGATTCATGAACTCAAACGCGGCGCCGCTTGGGTGCCCGACACCCGTTATGTGGAATCGGTGTCACATCACGGATGAGATTGATTCGCAAGCCGGCCCCTTGCAATGAGCGAATCGCGGACTCTCGCCCAGAACCTGGGCCATTGACATACACATCAACTTGTCGCATCCCGCTTTCCATGGCCTTTCGTGCCGCAGCTTCTCCAGCTCGCTGTGCCGCGAATGGTGTACTTTTGCGTGATCCTTTGAACCCTTGGTTGCCCGCGCTTGCCCATACCACCGTATTGCCGCTCATGTCGGTGATCGTCACAATTGTATTATTAAATGACGCTTGCACATGCGCCACCCCACTCTGAACGATTCGACGCTCTTTCTTTTTCCCTTTTTTAACACTCATGCGAACCCCTCCTGACCTCCCAGCAAATTAGGCGCCGGACGATTTCGGGCCCGTTGGTCGCGGCTTACTACTCACTCCCGCACGCCGTCCCTTACGTGTTCTGGCATTGGTTTTAGTCCGCTGACCACGGACCGGCAATCCTTTGCGATGGCGCAACCCTCGGTATGTCCCCGTATCAATCAGCCGCTTGATATTGAGGGATACCTCTTTACGAAGATCGCCTTCGACTCGATGATCGCGCTCAATGATTTCGCGCAACTTGACGATCTTGTCTTCGCTCAAATCCTTGACACGAACCGCCCCATCGATCCCAGCTTCATCAAGAATCTGTTGGGCAGATGTCCGGCCGATCCCGTAGATATACGTTAACCCCACATCAGTTCGCTTATTTCTTGGTAGATCGACGCCAGCAATACGTGCCATTCTTCCTCCAGCTCTATGTCCTCAACAGTTCTACTAGACTGCTTTCCTGTCAACTGTGTCCGTCCTGCCAGCTAACGGCTGGTGTTTCACTCTTCTCCAGCACGCTTCTTCCCTATCCCTGCCGCTGTTTATGGCGAGGGTTCTTACAGAGAATGCGGACAACTCCCCGACGACGAACAACTTTACATTTTGCACAAATGGGCTTGACTGATGATTTGACCTTCATACCAATTCCCAACCCCCATCTATTTAAAACGATAGGTGATACGGCCTCGTGTTAAATCATAAGGCGACATTTCCACCGTGACCTTATCGCCGGGTAAAATACGGATGAAGTGCATCCTCATTTTCCCTGAGATATGAGCCAGTATGACATGGCCGTTATCAAGCTTAACTCGAAACATGGCGTTGGGGAGCGTCTCCGCTACCGAGCCCTGGACTTCGATAATCTCTTCTTTTGCCACGTCGTCTTGTATTCTTCCCTATGAATCCAGCTCTACATTTTCTACAACTGACTCAGGATACGAGGAGTTCCTGTGGGCTGTATGGCGATTGTGTGTTCGAAATGGGCCGACAGACTGCCATCTACCGTGACGGCCGTCCATCGATCATCGAGCACACGAACGGCGCTCCGCCCGATATTGACCATGGGTTCAATCGCCAACACCATCCCCGGCTGTAACCGAGGACCTTGGCCCGGTTTTCCATAGTTCGGAACTTGAGGCTCTTCGTGCAATTGTCGCCCGATACCATGACCAACAAACTCCGTCACGACTGAAAACCCTGACGCTTCTACATGCTCTTGAACCGCATGTGAAATATCTGAAAGACGATTACCGACCACTGCCTGCTTGATGCCCAAGTAGAGTGCCTCTTTGGTCACCTGAACCAATTTTTCCGTTGTTCCAGGAACTGCCCCAACGGCTACGGTCACGGCTGAATCCCCATAGAACCCGCCAACAATTGCCCCAAGATCTAACCCGATGATATCCCCTTCTTTCAGCTTTCGCCTGGAAGGAATACCGTGAACCACCTGATCGTTCACCGAGGCACAGAGAGTCTTTGGATAGTTCCGATAGCCTTTGAAGGCTGGAAGCGCTCCTCTGACTCGTATCTCCTCTTCAGCGATGCGATCTAGCTCTTCCGTACTGATACCAGGCCGGACGGCCTTCTTCACAATCTCCAATGCCTCAGCGACTACCCGTGACGCCTGTGCCATGACTTCAATCTCGGCAGGCGTTTTCAGAATGATCATGCCGTCTGGTATGTCGCCAGCATCTGTAAGAGATTTTGGGACACGGCGTCCACCGTCTCGGCACCATTGAGATGCGACAACACATGCTGCTTCTCGTAAAAACTGATCAATGGCGCCGTTTGTTCTTCATACACACGGAGCCGCATTTCGATCGCCTCTCGCTGATCATCGCTCCGTTGAGTCAATGCTTCTCCGCACCTCTCACAAGCGTTCCCCATCTTTGATGGGGCAAAGTCGACGTGATAGGTCGCTTGGCACTTGGGACAACTTCGACGCCCACTCAGACGTCTTACGATTTCTTTTCGGGAGACTTCGAAGTTAATCACGCGATCTAAATGCAGACCTCGTTCGTTCAATACTTTGGCGAGTGCTTCGGCCTGAGGAACCGTTCTTGGAAATCCATCCAGAATAAACCCAGATGCAATGGAAGAATCTGCCAGCTTTTCTCGCACTAATCCAATGACCACTGAGTCAGGAACCAATCCTCCTCGATCCATATGCCCTTTGGCTTCGAGGCCAAGAGGAGTCTGATTGCGAACCGCCTCTCGAAGCAGATCACCGGTCGAGATCTTACAGATGCCATAGTGCGCTGCAGCCTTATCAGCCTGGGTACCTTTCCCAACCCCTGGAGCACCAAGGAACACCAAGCGCATAACCTTACCCACTTCTTCCACGTAACGGAGCCATCCCTTTACCTAAAAACCCCTCGTAGTTGCGCATCAACATGTGAGATTCAATCTGCTGAGCGGTATCGAGACCGACCCCAATTACGATGAGCAGAGATGTTCCTCCGAAATAGAAAGGGACATTCAGCTTGTAAATAAGGAATTCAGGAATGACACAGACAATCGCAAGATAAATAGCTCCGGCGAACGTAATTTTCGTCAGCACATTATAGATATAGTCGGAGGTCCGCTGCCCCGGCCTGATCCCTGGAATGAAGCCTCCGTACTTTTTCATGTTGTCGGCCATATCAACTGGGTTAAGGACAACCGCCGTATAGAAGAAACAGAAAAAGACAATCAGCCCCACATACATCAACGTGTAGAGGAGTGATCCAGGAGCTAACTGCATTCCGATAGATTTTATCCATGGCGTCTCAAAGAACCCAGCTATGGTCGCAGGAAACGCAATGATCGACGAGGCAAATATGGGAGGAATCACGCCTGCCGTATTGATCTTCAATGGAATATGCGTGCTCTGCCCTCCATAAACCCTTCGTCCGACCACTCGCTTCGCATACTGAACCGGTATCTTTCTTCGCCCGCTTTCCAAAAAGACGATTGCGGCTACAACTGCGACCATGAGGAGACCCAAGGCAACCAATAAGAACGCATTGAGCTGGCCGATCTCATACAAATTGTAGGTCTGTGCGACCGCCGATGGAAGCCGCGCGACGATTCCGGCAAAAATGATCAACGAAATCCCATTCCCAACCCCTCGCTCCGTGATCTGCTCACCCAGCCACATCAAGAAGCCTGTGCCCGCCGTGAGCGTGATCACCGTCATGAGCCGGAATCCCCATCCGGCGGTGAGCACAAACGCCCCCTGATTCATTTGCTCCAATCCAACCGCAATACCGAACCCTTGAATCAGAGCGATGCCGATCGTTCCGAACCGCGTGTACTGAATAATCTTCTTACGGCCTCGTTCACCCTCCTTGGCCAACTTGGTCAAATGTGGGATGACGACCGTCAATAATTGAAGAATGATCGACGCGCTGATGTATGGCATGATGCCCAGCGCAAAGATCGTCAGGCGTGACAACGAACCGCCTGAAAAAATATCCAGAAACCCTAAGAGAGCGCCACCCTGTTTCTGTAAAAATTCTGATAGTGCTTCTCCGTTGATACCAGGGGTCGGGATATGTGAGCCCACTCGATAGACAACCAACATCCCGAGCGTGAACAGCACTCGAGTCCGCAGCTCGGGAATCTTAAAAATATTCTGAAAACTGGTGAGGAGCCGCTCAAGCACCGCCGATAACCTCGACTCGCCCTCCGGCCGCTTGGATCTTCGCCTCTGCCGACTTACTGAACTTATGAGCCTGAACGACGAGAGGCTTCTTTAGCTCGCCATTACCTAAAATCTTGATCGGTCGCTTTTTCCGCTTCACTAACCCGGCATCAACCATCGCCTGCGGAGTGATTGTCTCGCTCCCTGTCCAATCTGCAAGACTTGTCAGGTTGACGATGGCATATTCCACTCTGGATGGGTTTGTGAAACCAAACTTCGGAAGCCGACGCACCAACGGCATCTGTCCACCCTCGAAGCCTGGGCGCTTACCTCCCCCGGATCGAGCCAGTATCCCTTTATGCCCTTTGGTGGCAGTTTTTCCATGACCGGAACCAGGTCCGCGCCCAATACGCTTTCGTCGCTTTTTTGCCCCTCTTGCTGGGGCCAATTCATGAAGATTCATGGCTTGCCAACCTCAAGCAGATAACCAACTTTTTGGATCATCCCTCGTACTTGCGGTGTATCAGGACGGACAACCGTTTGACGAATGTGTCGGAGACCTAGGCCACGCAAGACAAGGCGATGGCGCTCTGGTGTCCCGATTGGACTTCGCTTCAGTGTTACTCGCACGTTGTTCACTTTCGACCGAGGAGTTTTTGTTGATGATTGTGCTGCACTCATTTAGACCGTTGCCCTTTCCCGCGCTTCGACGACAGCTTGCCGGCGGAAGCGAAGGACATCATCCAAATTTCTTAGCTGGGTTAGTCCGTCGAGTGTGGCGCGAACTGTATTGAATGGATTGCCGCGCCCGAGAGTTTTCGCAATGATATTGTGGGCACCGACTAATTCCACAACGGCACGAACGGCGCCCCCAGCGATGATGCCTGTTCCATCGACCGCGGGTTTCAGCAACACGTGTTCCGCCCCGAACAAACCGTGGACTTCATGCGGGATAGTCCCACCCTTGAGCGGGACATGAACGAGATGTTTTTTCGCCTGCTCGACGGCTTTAGAAATCGCAACCGGAACCTCGGCGGCCTTTCCCTTCCCGATTCCGACCCATCCATGGCCATCCCCAACGACTACGAGGGCACAGAAGTTGAAGCGCTTCCCACCCTTGACAACCTTTGCAACTCGGTTGATGAATACAACTTTATCTTTCAGGCTCAATTCATCGGGATTGACTCGCACGCTCGTACCCCTCAGTCCTAAGTTCGCTGACAGTTCATTAAGAGACTTACCGGTGTTACCATACTCGCCTCTGGCCCCATCTCAGCCTAAAATTTCAATCCCCCTTCACGGGATGCATCCGCAAGGGCTTTGATACGACCGTGATACATCCGCCCCCCTCGGTCAAAAACAACCGCTGTGACCTTTGCAGCCTTGGCACGATCCGCTATTAGTTTGCCAACTGCTTTGGCCGCTTCAATTCCACCAGTTGACTTGAGGGTTTTACGAAGCGCCTTATCAAGAGATGAGGCAGCAGCCAGCGTCGTACCCCGAATATCATCGATAATTTGGGCATAGATATGAGCCGTGCTTCTAAAGACGTTCAATCGTGGTCGCTCTGCCGTCCCTAGAATGACTTGTCGCACTCGCCGTCGTCGTCGCTCAAGTTGTTGAACCTTGTTTGCCGCATTCATCGTCAGTTCCTACTTCCCTGTCTTGCCTTCTTTTTTCCGCAAGATTTCACCAGCATACCGGACACCTTTTTGCTTATAGACATCCGGCGGTTTAATGGCACGCAGGTCAGCTGCAACCTGACCTACCAACCGCTTATCAACTCCCTTGAGGTTGATCAGCGTCTGCTTATCAACCTTTACATCGATACCTGCCGGCACTTGATAGATCACCGGATTAATGTATCCAACATTGAAGCTTAACGTCCGACCCTGAAGCTGAGTCTTGTACCCGACCCCGGTAATTTCGAGCGAACGTTCGTAACCTTTTGTAACACCCTGAATCATATTGTTCAGCTCAGCACGAGTCAGGCCATGCAACGCCCTCACCTTTCGATCATCGTTTGCACGATCGACAATGAGCTGGCCATTACTGACCGCCACCTTCACCCCATGCACGAGAGACCAATCTAACTTCCCGAGTGGCCCCTTGACCGACACCGTGGATCCCGCGACTTTGACTTCCACTCCACCAGGAATGGCAATTGGTTTTTTCCCAATGCGAGACATAACGTATTTCTATCCTTCAATCGAGATTGAACCGATTTACCACACCGAACAAAGAACCTCGCCTCCGAGATGAATTTTGCGAGATTCCTGATCAGTCATAATCCCCTTCGAGGTAGAGAGAATGGATATGCCAATACCATTGCGAACTTTTTTGATATCCTCACTACCAACGTAGACACGGCGCCCTGGTTTACTAATGCGCTCCAACCCCGTAATCATAGGCTGTCCTTCGCCTATATATCGAAGCCGCACGTTCAGAACAGGATGCCCATCCCGCACCTCATCTTCGATTGAGTCGACATACCCTTCCCGCTTCAAAATTTCTAAAATGGCTCGTTTCAATTTTGAAGTGGGAACCGTGACTGTTTCAAAACGTCGCTGAGCACCATTCTTCAAACGAACTAGAAGATCGCCGATTGGATCGGTAACCATGCTATCCCCTTCTATTCTCTTTTAGCAGTCATCAGCGCGAGAGTATCAGCTACCAGCTCGATTTCCGAACTCCGGGAATCTCCCCACGCAACGTCATCATGCGAAAACAAATTCGACACATTCGAAATCGACGAAGATAGCCACGCACTCGACCGCAGACAGCACAGCGGTGATACTCTCGAGTGGAGAACTTCTGCTTTGTCGCTGCCTTATTTCTCAGCGCTAATCGTGACACAAATTACCCCTCCCATCCAAAAACACTATCGCTACCCCCACCATCCTCACGCGCGGAACGGCATTCCAAGATGTTTCAAAAGAGCCTTTCCTTCGTCGTTCGTCTTGGCTGTGGTGACCACAGTAATATCCATGCCATGAATGGATGCCACTTCATCGTACTTGATTTCCGGAAAGATCAGCTGTTCTTTCAACCCAAGCGTATAATTACCCCGACCATCGAACGCTTTGGGGGATACCCCTCGGAAGTCACGGATACGAGGCAGTGCCAACGATACCAACCGATCGAAGAATTCATACATCCGTCGACTCCGGAGCGTCACTTTGGCACCAATCGGCAATCCTTGCCTCAGCTTGAAACCAGCAATGGCTTTTTTCGCTCTCGTGACAACTGGCTTTTGCCCTGTAATCATTCCCAATTCAGTTACGGCACCCTCTAAGAGCTTCACATTCTGAATGGCCTCACCCATCCCAACATTCAGCACCATACGCTCAAGCTTGGGCACTTGCATCACGTTCTTATACCCAAACTCTTTCATCAGCGCCGGAATGACTTGCTGTTCATACATATCGCGAAGCCTTGGGCGAAACTTCGATTCCTCGCTTCCCTGATCCAACTGCGGAGGTGAGGTGTCCTTCTTCGCACTCTTTCGTTCAGATGATTTGCTTGATTGGTTTTTCGGTTCCTTAGCCATAACCTAACCCTATTCCACAGTCTCGTTGGATTTCTTACTAAAGCGGACCCGCCGCCCGTCTTCTAAAAGGCGCACCCCAATTCGCGTGGGCTTTTGCGTCACCGGGCAAAAAAACATGACGTTTGAAATCTGCAGCGGGGCTTCTCGCTCCAATATGCCCCCCTGCTTCGCTTTCTGATTCGGTTTTGTGTGTCGCTTGATAATATTCAACTTTTCCACAATCACTTTACCGGTCCTGAGGTCAACGGAAAGTACCTTGCCGGTCTTCCCTCGTTCACGGCCAGAAACCACGACAACCATATCACCTTTACGAATTCTACTTTTTCTCAGTGCTTCCACCATGCTCCTCGTTCGCTCCCCTTCACAAAACTTCTGGTGCCAGGGAAATGATCTTCATGAATTTCTTCCAGCGAAGCTCCCGGGCAACAGGTCCGAAGATACGAGTTCCAATCGGTTCACCGTCTTTATTAATCAGGACACACGCATTCCGATCGAACTTGATATACGACCCATCTTCTCTTCGAACTTCCTTTGTCGTGCGAACGATGACCGCTCGACTCACGTCGCCCTTCTTCACACTCGCCTGAGGTATCGCTTCCTTGACAGCCACCACCACAATGTCACCTAACGATGCATAGCGCCGTCTCGTGCCTCCAAAGACATGAAAGCACATGGCCTGCTTGGCCCCGGAATTGTCAGCCACATCCATATATGTATAATTCTGAATCATTGCAATCTTCCTGCGGGTATCACGAGTGTAGAAGCCGGAGAAAAAGTTCTTCTACTTTTCAGGCTGTCCTTTTTCCATAACCTGCACGACACGCCAATTCTTTTCCTTGCTCAGCGGTCTCGTCTGGACAAGCTTGACCCGATCCCCCACTTTACAGACGCCACTTTCGTCATGAGCTTTTAGTCTCGTCACTCGCCTGAGAACTTTTTTGTAGATCGGATGAACGACCGATCTTGACACCACCACGACGACCGTCTTCTGCATTTTATTACTGACCACATCGCCATACCAATGACGGCGTTTCACCACTTCAGCCATAAGTGTCCTTTACCCCTTCGCCGCTTCAGTTCGATCAATCCCCTGCTGAAGAACCGTCTTCACCCGGGCGATATCCCGTTTGGTTTTTCGAATCTGCATCGGATTTTCAAGACGTCCGGTACCGAACTGAAAACGCAGATTGAACAGCTCTTGCACCAGCTGCTTTTCTTTCTCGGCAAGCTCGCCCACCGTCATATTTCGCAGTTCTTTCATGTCTAATGCCATACACTCACCTTGATCTCTATTTGCACCAGCAGGAACTTAGCCAAACTCACCGCGGACAACTAATTTTGTCGCGATAGGCAACTTGTGAGACGCAAGCCGAAACGCCTCTCGAGCAGTTTCCGGAGTGACTCCATCCATCTCATAAAGGATCCGACCAGGCTTCACCACGGCCACCCAATATTCAGGATTACCTTTTCCTTTTCCCATTCGAGTTTCCGCTGGCTTTTTGGTAATAGGCTTATCCGGGAAAATACGCGTCCAGACCTGCCCACCACGCTTTACGTGTCGAGTAATCGCAATGCGTGCTGCTTCAATCTGGCGACTCGTGATCCACCCGGGCTCCAAAGCCTTTAAGCCGAATTCACCCAGAGTGATCTGTCCTCCACGATAGGCCTTACCTGTCATCCGGCCTTTTTGCATTTTTCTGAATTTGACTTTCTTAGGAGCTAACACGGCTCGATCTCCTCACGCAAACCGGCGATCTAATGATGATTCTGCTTTCATAGGCTGAACGGGAAGAAGCTCGCCTTTGTATATCCAAGTCTTCACTCCGATCTGTCCCATCGTTGTATGCGCTTCAGCGAAGCCATAATCAATTTCAGCACGAAGCGTGTGCAAAGGCACCCGCCCCTCTCGATACCACTCCGTTCGCGCGATTTCTGCGCCTCCTAATCGACCAGCGACCATAATCTTAATACCCTGAGCACCGAGGCGAAGCGCCGACTGAACACTACGCTTCATAGCCCGGCGAAAGGCCACTCGTTTCTCAAGTTGAGTGGCCACATTCTCGCTGACAAGTTGAGCATCAAGTTCAGGTTTTTTGATTTCCTTCACCGTGATGTAGACCTGCCCTCCATATTGTTTCTCTAGGTCAGCCTTCAACTTATCGACCTCTGCACCTTTACGGCCAATGATGATCCCGGGACGGGCCGTATGAATGATCACTCTGGTTTGGTCTCCAGAACGTTCAATTTCGACCTTTGCTACCCCAGCGTGATAGAGCCGAGCCTTGACCATCTTCCTAATTCTGACGTCTTGATGGAGAAGCTTGGCATAATCTTTCCCGGCATACCAACGAGAACTCCACGTATAGTTGTAGCCAAGACGATAACCAATAGGATGTGTTTTTTGACCCATGCGCTATAAGCCTCAATAAAGGAGAATCAGTCTACTTGCGATTGCCTGGACTTTCCGGTGTCGTAACCACAACGGTGATATGACTTGTACGCTTCTGAATTGCGTTAGCCCTTCCCATTGACCGAGCACGCACACGCTTGTACGTGGGGCCGCAATTGACGAAGGCCTTGGAGATTACCATAGATTCACTATCTCCCATTTCCTTCAATTCAGCATTCGCCACAGCGGAACGAACGATCTTTTCGACGACTCGAGCGGCATGTCGAGGAATGTGCTTCAGAATGGCCAACGCCATCGGCACCTGCCTGCCGCGAATCATATCGATCACCGGCTTGGCTTTGCGCGGTGCGACACGAACAAACCTTAGAATTGCATGTGCTTCAGTCATCTTCAAAACCCTGTGATCGATACCCAATACCGTTAATTCTTCTACTTCAGCGCGACGGCCTTCTCAGTCTTGGCCTGTCCGTGCCCCTTAAAAAACCGCGTTGGCGCAAACTCGCCCAATTTATGACCGACCATGTTTTCGGTCACAAACACGGGGATAAATTTTTTCCCGTTGTGAACAGCGAAGGTATGGCCGATCATGTCAGGAACGACCGTCGAGCGGCGCGACCACGTCTTGATCAACCTACGATCCTTCGTCTGATTCATCTGCTCCACCTTCTTAAGCAAATGACCGTCGATAAACGCCCCTTTACTAACCGATCTAGGCATTGCGCACTCCTGACTTTCGTCGAGCAATGATAAACTTGTCGGTCTTTTTATTTTGCCTGGTCTTATAGCCCTTCGTCGGAAGACCCCATGGCGAAACAGGATGCGGATTTCCCTGTCCTGACTTTCCTTCTCCTCCTCCATGCGGATGGTCGACCGGGTTCATGACCACGCCACGAACATGCGGTCTTTTCCCCTTCCATCGGCCCCGTCCCGCTTTTCCGACACTGACATTTTCATGATCCACATTACCGACTTGTCCGACCGTCGCCATACACACACCCAAAATTCTCCGCATTTCTCCGGACTTCAGTCGAACCTGCACATAGTCGCCATCACGCCCCATGACCTGCGCGAACCCACCGGCACTTCGGATCAATTGCCCACCTTTACCGGCCTTCAATTCGAGGTTATGGATGGTCGTGCCAAGAGGCATATTCACCAATGGAAGCGCATTCCCCGGTCGAATCTCTGCCTGTGGACCAGATTGGACTTCATCGTTTAAACTAAGTCCGACCGGAGCCAAGATATACCGCTTCTCCCCGTCTCGATATTTCAACAGCGCTATCCTTGCAGATCGATTCGGATCATACTCGATAGCTGCAACCTTTGCTGAAATACCGACTTTGTCTCGACGAAAATCAATTTCCCGATAGAGCCGCTTATGCCCACCTCCACGAAACCGAACAGTTATCCGCCCATTATTGTTCCGGCCGCCACTTCGCAAATGAAACGAGGTTAATGACTTTTCCGGCTTCTTCTCGATGAGATCCTCGGACACTACGGCCGTCATACCTCGACGACCTGCAGATGTTGGACGATAGACTTTTAAACCCATGCAATACCTCTTTACCCTCTAGACCCTACCGAACAGGCCGCGATCAAGATTAGGCGCTTTCGTACATCTCCAGCTTTTCACCTTCTTTAAGCGTGACAAAAGCTTTTTTCCAATCAGAACGTTTACCGGAAAAACGACCGAGCCGCTTGACCTTTCCACGAACATTCATGAGATTGACCTTCTCAACCTTAACTTTGAGCAGGGCCTCGACCGCTTGCTTGATCTGAACTCGATTCGCTTCGGGATGGACCACGAAACCGACGGTATTGGTTTTCTCTCGAAGTCCAGTGATCTTTTCAGTCAATAACGGCTGAACCAAGACTCTGTGCATCTCAATCTTCATGACCAGACCTCACTCACAGGCCCAAGCTCTCGCTCTGCGATCAGAATCACGCGGGCGCGAACAATGTCGTAGACATTCAATTGATCTGCGCTGAGAACTTTCACGTCATTCAAATTTTCTGCGGCTTGCAGGATTTCGGGCTGCGATTTCCCGATGATCACCAGCGCGTGAGCACCTCCACTGAATTGCCTCAAGGCTTGAGCCAAGAGTTTTGTCCTTGGCTGTTGCAGGGAAAGATCGGACACCACAAACAATTTTCCCTCAGCTACCTTAGCCGATAACGCACTCTGGAGAGCAGCTCGATACTTTTTCTTGGGCATTGAATAGGCGTAACTTCTTGGTTTCGGCCCGAATACACTCCCTCCATGGCGCCAGACTGGAGAACGAAGCGAGCCGGCTCGAGCACGTCCGGTATGCTTTTGCTTCCAGGGCTTTTTGCCAGACCCACTTACCTCACCTCGACGCAAAGTCGACGCAGTCCCCCTCCGCTCGCAAGCACGTTGCATAATCACCGCTTCATGCACCAGACTGGCACGAGGCTCGCACCCAAAGACTTGCGGAGACAGATCAACCGTCCCAACTTTCTTTTTTTGCAAATCCACCAGATCGATAGTAGGCATATCTAGCTCTTCTTAGACTTCCGCACGACCACGATTCCATTCGCTGCCCCAGGAACCGCACCGCGCACAAATAAGAGATTTTCATCCAACCGTGACTCAACGACCTTCAAGCGATGAACTGTCACTCGCTCCGATCCCATATGGCCTGGCAGCGTTTTCCCCTTCCAGACACGAGATGGAAATGAACTGGCTCCAATTGACCCAGGAGCCCGATGAAACATGGACCCATGCGATTCAGGGCCGCCAGCGTAGTGATGTCGCTTCACAACACCTTGAAATCCCTTACCCTTTGAAACGCCGATCACATCAACCCAATCACCCTTCTTAAACATCTCGACCGTGACGAATTGCCCCACTGTCGCTTCACCGTCTTTCTTAAATTCTCGCAAGATACGGCTGGGCGATGCTTGATTTTTCTTTAGATGACCAAGTTCCGATTTTGAAAGCTTACGCTCTTTCACTTCACCAAATGAAAGCTGAACCGCCTCGTACCGATCCCTCTCTTTTGTCCGCACAGTGACAACTCGGCATGGACCAGCCTCGATGACAGTGACAGGCGTCAAGCGAGTCTCATCGAACACTTGCGTCATTCCGAGTTTTTTCCCAATCAGTCCGTTTGTCATATTTGTCCAGTGCTATGCATTGAGCCTGAGTGCCGTTCCCTAAGATTCAGCCGTTCACACTCGAGTTCATAACTTTATCTCTACGTCCACACCGGCCGCTAGATTGAGCTTCATCAGGGAATCCATCGTTTCAGGCGTCGGCTCCATGATATCGAGCAATCGTTTGTGCGTGCGCATCTCAAACTGTTCGCGTGACTTCTTGTCGGCATGCGTCGATCGCTGAACCGTGATCTTTTCAATTCGAGTGGGAAGTGGAATCGGCCCGATTACTCTTGCCCCACTGCGTCGAACAGTCTCAACGATTTCACTCACAGACTGATCGAGCACCCTATAGTCGAACCCCCTCAACCTTATTCTAATTCGCTGATCGACCTTCACGTCGTTACTCCTAATCTATCAACCGAACGCGTTCCGACCTACGCCAGGATTTCCGTCACGACGCCCGAGCCCACCGTCTTGCCACCTTCCCGCACGG
>CABVRV010000013.1 GCA_902500755.1 uncultured Nitrospira sp. | reverse complement strand
TCATGTTCATGTGCGTTCACCTCTACGGCTGAAAACGACAGAGCCCACCGGCATCGTTGGATGCCGGTGGGCTCTGGTCTCGAAGAACGCTGGCCTCTCCGGAGTGAACTATGATATTGAGAACTCGTCTCAGATTTAAATTCTAGCAATGCTGAGGAGCGAAAGTCTAGCCTCGATGTGAACCGCTATGGGAGGGAAGAATAGCCCACGACAGGTGCGTTCCCGGCGTCTTGCGAAAACGCACACTGTTCCGTTAGTCTCCACGGGGCTACTCGCGGAGAACTCGGCCCTGATGACGCCTATGCGAACCGTTCTTTCAGTTGCACTCCCATGCTGGCTGGCCATCGCCTTCTTGGCAGCAAGCCTGCACAGCGTCGCACGAGCGGAAGCGGCTGATGACGACACAGCGCAGACCATCGTCCATATGCTCGATTATGTCGGGGTCGACTACCCTGAGTCCGTGCAGGATGGTCAGGTGATCCACGCCGAGGAGTATGCGGAACAGCACGAGTTCGCCGCCCAAGCCCTCTCGCTCCTTGGCCAATTACCCACCGTTCCTGAGCAACCTGTCATCGTGCAGCAGGCACGCGAATTACTCGCCCGTATCGAGGCCAAAGCGTCGGGCCGCGAGATTTCCACCCTCGCCAATCAACTGCTCATCCGCGTGATCCAAGCGTGGAAGTTGAGCGTGGTTCCTCGACAGCCTCCCGATCTCCAGCAGGGTGAGAAGCTGTTTGCGCAGCACTGTGCGGCCTGCCATGGCACGCAAGGACTGGGCAACGGACCGTTGGCTAAGGGGATGGACCCAGCGCCACGTAACTTTCACGAGGACGCCCGCATGCGTCAACGGAGTCTGTATGGGCTGTACAACACCATCACGCTTGGCGTGCGTGGTACCGCGATGCGCGCCTTCCGGGAATTCTCTGAAGCCGAACGCTGGGCCCTGGCCTTTTTTGCCGCCGGGCTACGGACCAGTCCCGAACTCGTAACGAAGGGGGAGTCACTCTGGCGACAAGGTGAAGGTAAAACAGCCTTCCACAGTTTGCGCGCGTTGGTGACAAACGCACCCGCCCAGCACGCTGCTGCCGGCTCGTCAATAGACGCAGTCCGCGCCTACCTCACGCAGCATCCGCATGTGCTGCAGCTCACCGCCCAAGAACCGCTGGCTTTTTCGCGCACAAAAATCGAGGACGCAGCGCGGGCGTATGCGAACGGCAACCGGGAAGAGGCTCGACAGCTCGCGATCGCAGCCTATCTCGAAGGTTTTGAGCTGATCGAATCGGCACTGAACAACGTTGACGCGCCGCTGCGCACGGAAACCGAGCACGAGATGAAGACGCTACGCACGGCCATCGGCGAGGGGTGGCCGTCCAAGGCGGTGACCGCACAGACGATGAAAATCAACGCGCTGCTCGACCGCGCCGCCGATGCACTCGTCGACGGCAGCGTATCCCCGAATACGGCCTTCGTGAGTTCATTGGTGATCTTGCTGCGCGAAGGATTGGAATCGATCTTGATCGTGTCGACCATCGTCGCCTTCGTCGTCAAGACCGGCCGGCGTGACGCGCTCCCCTACATCCACCTCGGTTGGATCGGAGCCATGGCGCTGGGCGCCATGACGTGGGCCCTCGCTCGGTACATGCTCAGCATTTCAGGCGTCAACCGTGAACTGACCGAAGGCATTACCGCCCTGCTGGCCGCGGCCATGCTGCTCTACGTCGGCTGGTGGTTGCACAGCCGCTCGAACGCGCAAGCCTGGAATCGTTACGTCCGCGAGCAACTGAACACCGCGCTGGCCAGACGCACGCTCTGGGCAATGGCCGGCATCTCGTTTCTTGTCGTGTATCGCGAGCTGTTCGAAGTGATCTTGTTCTACGAGACGTTATGGTCACAGGCTGGGGCGGTCGGGCATGATGCGGTGCTCTGGGGCATCGCGGCGGCAATGGTACTGCTGGTGCTCATCGGCGGCATGATCCTTCGCTACAGCGTGCGTCTGCCGATCGGGCCATTTTTCACGATTGCTTCGAGCCTGCTGGCAGTGATGGCCGTGATCTTTGTGGGAAACGGCATTGCGGCCTTGCAAGAAGCCGGTGTGCTGGATGTGACGCGGATCCATTTTGTCTCCCTTCCGCTACTGGGGATTCACCCGACCGTGCAGACGCTTGTGCCGCAAGCGCTGATGCTCGTCATCATCGCCGGGGGAATCTGGGTTAATCGAGCGAAGGCGGACTAGCAAGCACAGACCTCATCTCCCCCTCAGCTTACCCCGATCTGCGCGCGACGATTGCTTAAAATGGAACGTTGCGCGGCGGGCCACTGTAACGAACGAACTTGTTGCACCTATTGGCGCTCGGGGCTCAGAATACTATCACGTGATCGACAAGATACTTCCCGTCTTGCTCCACGAGAAGCAGCTCGGCAACGAACTCTCCTTGTGCCTTCGTGAACCATTGCTTCCATACGATTGCCGCCGCTCCAGGGCGCTTAAATACGGCGGCTCCCGCTGTGAAAAGTAACCTTTCTCACGCTGGTATTGCTCACAGATCCTGCGGAGGTAATCGGGAGTGACGATCTTCTTGAGCCGGTCTGTCCTGGACATGCCGATCATGGTCGATCGCGGTGGATGCGTCCATGAGGTTGTCCATGATCGGATTGGCGATCCCCAGAATCTGGTCGTCCGGCATCTGCTCCAGGCGCATGAGACTTCCCCTGAGAGCTAACGACCCTGTGGCTCACCCGCAGGAGTGGAGCAACCGGAAGTTGTATAGCAGCTGTCCTGTGCAGCCGCTGATTCAGGACACAATTCGCGGCTCGAACCATGTGCGCTCGCCGCGGGGTCGTTTGGGAGACGCGAAATCCGCCATCAGGATTTCTCGCTTCGTAAACGGATCTTGGCCATGAACTGAGCAAGCTCGATGGGTGGTAATGCAAGAATTGAAAATAGGATCAAGCCTAGGGGCAATAGACTGAAATCCGAGCCTGCCATTACCAGTACGACTGCTTGCGCAAGCATCACAGCCAAACCCCACCGCCATGGTTTTTCTGGAGCCCAGTAGCCAAGACTTGCCGCGAGGCCGATGGCCAACGGATATGCAGCACTCCAATAGAGGGAAGAGTCCCAAGCCTCCGTCTTGCCGCTGATTTCAGTGGTTACAAGCCACAAGATGGCCCCGCCACCAATCGCAGCTGCATAAGCCCACTTTGCTTTGTCGTTCATGACTTGCCGTTCCCAGCGCGAAGGACCTCGATTGCACCTGGGCCGAGCGTTATCGATTGCGGAGCGTAAAGCATCCACTTCAACACCTTGTTAGGCAAGCCCCCAACCTTTTCCTAGGCCGACTTTTACATTTAGGCAGATCCGCATAGGAACCGGATCTGCCAGTTCCTATCCGTCTAATACGCCACTGCCGTTCGCGAACAATACGCCATGACCGTTATCTCGTTTTAATAAGTTCCGAGCGCGGGTTCAGCACGAGTCTTATGCGGACAAAATCAAATAGTCCGGCGATGCAGGTGACGATCTTCTCTTGCACGATGGGGAGGCTTTTGGGAATGAGTGTACTCAAGATGGGTGAAAAATAAAATTCGGCAAGGCAGTGTTCATAGGGAGGGCAGCTTTGCGCCGGGATGAAGTGCGATGTACTCACCTATTCATGAATCCGAACTCGTTGAGGTTCGATGATCCACAACCGCCGTTGATGAGGCTCAGCTTCAAGGACTCGTAAGGCGGAACGCAGCAACGCTAATGTGTTTTCGATACTTTGCGTATGTGGGCGCAATACCCATATCCCATGGTGACTTGCTGGTGGATATACGCGGATATCGGAGAAATCGAGATCGAACGTGACAAGAACCCTCTCCTCTGCCTGAGAGGCGCCAAATACTCGTGGATCGGAGGTGCCTCCCAGTTGCTCAGCAAGCACGGTATGGACGTCATGACCGGCCTGCTGAAGCAAGACCTCCGCATTGCGAGGAAGATTCTCGTCGAGTTTAAATCGGATGAACATCCTACGCGCTTAAGCGGGGATGGGAACGATACGTTCTCTCGCCAAGTCCGCTGCATAGCCGATCGCTGCGGGAATATGCTCAGGCCGAAGCGAGGGGTATTGATCAAGAATGCGTTCGGGCGTTTCGCCTGCAGCGAGATTGTCCAGAACTACCGATACCGGTATTCGCGTCCCTCGAAAGCACACGGCGCCATGCATGATTTGCGGATCAGTCGAAATGTAGGGTTTCCAATCCATCTCCATCCCTCCAGATACAGCCATCACTATATAGCACTCTACAGCCGTTCACGCTCAGCACCTAATATACTACTGGCGAAGCCCCGTTACCACGACCTGAACCGGACGGCCACAGCCGCCATTACGGACCGGTGAGCACGGTGCGTCCACTACGAACCCTGGGGCGCTCGAACCTGTTGCTAGGCATCACCATCGCATACCAGCCGGATTATTTCGCCAATTACTCTGGTACTGACGAAATAGATTAGTTCGCTGGACGCGAACGGCAACCCCCATCTCCCACTGGCTGACTCTGGCTGACGTTGCGACATTTCCCTCATGATTCAATCGCTATGAGACTCCTGCTTGATAGCATCCAGAAATGTCCGTATCTGGCGAGGCGACCTCAAGTGGTGCACCCGTTTCGCTGCAGCCGCTTCAGCAACAAGCTGCCGGTACTTGGGCGTCATATGGCGATGACAGAGGGGGATCACGCGGTAGCCGGCGAGCGTGCCGCGCCACATGGGACTGTTTGCTGGCCACCCCCCTGGATTCACCAGGATGCCCTTGATGAACCGCTTGGTCACCCACAGATAGTGAAGAGCGAGTGAGAGATCAACATAGACCAACATATCGGCGGCAGCGAACCGCTCCCATGCGGAAGCCACACAGCCGAACCCATCGATGACCCACCGCTCGTTTCGCAGAAGTCCGGTATGGATCTCCAGGTATTCGGTGTGAGGGACCTCCTCGCCGCCTGCCTTGTACTTGATGGAATCGATCGGATGGAGAGGCAAACCGGTGATGTTCGCCAGCGCTTTAGCCAGTGTGGACTTGCCACCGCCGGCGTTGCCGAACACCGCTACCCTCTTCATACCTCCCTACTCGTGATCCAGTGCGGCTTCGGAGCCGCCTCACGGATGGCCACTGAGCTGTTGAATTGCATGATGTGGCAGATAAGCTATGCTTCGGAGGACAGCTGTCTCCGCTAATTGAACTCCAGTTTCACGGAGCCGATCACGGTAAACGGTGCGCCGGTATAAATGATCTCCCTGAAATTCTGCGTGCCCGTAAAGTACCGTTGATCCAATACATTGGTGAAGTTCACGGCAGCGAGCAAATTCGTGCGAGTAAACACGTCCGGCCTCCGGTAGTACATGGCGGCATCCATTCGGACATAGCCGGGAAGTTCAAACGATCCCTGACAATTGGCTGGATCTGTACATTGGAGCACTCCGTTTCGCTTGCCTTGAGCATACATGCCGAGTCCAGCGCCAAGACCTTTCAGTGGACCATCTTGCAAGAAATAGGTGGTCCAGAGGCTGCCTTGGTGCAGCGCGGAATTTGGCACCCGGCTTCCCTCGAGGAACTGCAGATCCTTCGTGACCCGCGCGTCGATATATGCATAGTTTGCGATGATGTCCCATCCGGGCAAAATTCTTCCTGCTACGTCGAACTCGATGCCCTGACTGCGCTGTTCACCCGACGCCACGGAGAAAGCAAATCCATTGAGCGGATCGGGGCTTACGACATTCCGTTTCTTGATGTTGAACGCCGCTATTTTCGCGCGCAACCGGTTATCGAAAAATTGGAATTTCACACCTCCTTCATACGCCTTTCCTCGTTCGGGATTGAAGAGCCCGCCGCCAATACTTCGAGTGCCAACTTCTTGGGGAGCAAACGACTCCGTGTAGTTAGCGAACAGAGCAATCGGTTTCCAAGGTTGATACGTCAACCCGACCGATGGGCTGAACGCAAGATTGGTTTGGCTATCCTCGGTCTGATTCGGATCCAGGTCGTGAGGACGATTGACGATTGTTTGCTTAAAATAATCAAATCGCCCACCACCGTGTAAATGTAGATTTTCAAGGAGGCTCACATGGTCACCAAAATAGAAGCCAAGTATATCGTTGACGTTCTTAGTATTGCTGAATTTCGTCAAGGGCGTATTCACGAACAACCTATCGGCAGGGTTAAAAATATTGATGAAGTTAAAAGCTCCCGGCGTAGATGTATCACCCCCGAAATCCCCTGACACCGAGGCTGAAGCAACTTCACGTCCCAGTTCAACCCCGACAATCGTCTTGTGTTTGATCGGGCCGGTCGCGAACTTTCCATGCAACTCGTTTTGCAAATAGTGGCTCTGAAGCGTCGTGGGAATCTCAAATCGTGCCAGGTCTAGAATTCCAGCGTTCTCATCGATCATAAACCAGGATTCCAAGCTCGAGTATCGGCTACGCGTCACTGCCGCTCTGAACGCGGTCCTCCATCTGAATATGTCATTGAAGTCATGCAGAAAGGTCAAGGTGGCCTTTCCATGATTCACTTCTTTCTTTCTTGTCGGATCGCCCAAAAACGTATTGATGGAGATAGGCGCGACACCACCGCCAATGGCCACGAAGCCGCGATCAATGGGTAATCGATCATAGAGATATTCGGCTTCGAAGCGGAATGTTGTCCGCGGCCCTACCTCCCACCCGATCGTCGGTGCGAGAAAAATCCGTTGCGAGCGTACGCCGTCTCGATAGCTACCCGCCGACTCGTATAAGCCGTTGAACCGATAGGTGAGGGTTTTGCTCTCATTCAAGGGCCCCCCGATGTCGATGGTGGGGCGATACAGATCGTAATTGCCGAGAATCATCTCTGCGGAGTAGTACGGATTCTTCAGCGGTGCCTTTGTGATTTGATTAATGACCCCTCCAGGATCGGATCGACCGAATAAAAAAGACGGCGGTCCTTTAATGACCTCGATACTTTCTACGTTGATGATATCGCGCTGAGAAAAAGAACTGAACAGGCTGTCTTCACGGAATCCATTTTTGAATACATTCAGGTCCGACTCGAATCCGCGAATCATGACACTACCACCCCCGCCACCCTGCGTGCTGAACTGAGACACCCCGCTCACATTCCGCAGAGCGTCGCTGAAGCGGATCACTTTTTGATCCTGCAGCACCTGCTTGGTCACAACATCAACGGAACGAGGGGTATCGTGCACCGGCACAGGAATCCTGGTTGCACTCGATACTTCATCGACGGTGTAGGACTTATCTCCCCTCTTTCGAGTTTCTTTCACGACAATTTCAGGCACCTTCACCGGCTTCGATTCAGCGACCTCCGTCCCACTCACCAGTTCCGACGGTGCGGGCTGGCTCCCCTCGATCGATGACGATACGGGACTGGGAATCAGCATGACGGCGCTAGCATCCGTCACACGATAGGTGACGCCCGTCCCGGCCAGCAGCGCTTGGAGCGCCTCTTCAGGCTGGTGGCTCCCACTGATGCCGGACGAAGTCTTTCCGGCTATCAACTCGCTTGGAACACTGACCTGCCAGCGTGTGGCCTCGGCAAAGGCGTTCAACGCAGTCCCAAGCGGTTGCGCAGAAATGTTGAACTCGATAGGGGCACTCGTGGTCGTGGAGGACACACTCTCTTGCGCGAATAAGTCGCCGGCTGCCCCCGCGACAAGGGTCAACAACAGCACACTCCAGCCGAAATTTCGTACCCATCTGTATCGCCGGCATGCCCCGTGCTCCTCGTACGGTGAATGATGTCCGGTATCGCTCAATGTTCGTCGTGCCATTCCGCTCAGCTCCTCCTGTTCTGAACCATCGACCTATAGACGGAGAAGCACGCTCGTTCCCTCACCCGACTTCGACGCTTGAAAATGTTTTGGGAAAAATTAGAAGAGCAGAACGAGACGATCGGCGAGGCCGATCATCGAGACTGGAACGGTTTTGACGAGTAACTCGAGCGCGGCAACCGGATCGTCCACATTATAGGTGCCGGTCACCTTGGTTTCACCAACGTGCTGATTCCAGAGCACAATCGTGCCGGGATAATATCGTCGCATCTCTTCCAGCACCTGCGCGAAGGGAACACCGTGGACGACAAGACGTCCCCTCAGCCAGGCGGAAGCTGCCGAAGCATCGACGGCGTAGGGTCGTCCCAGACGGCCTTCCTGCATATCGATCCGCGAGCCGGCCATCACGATCGCTGGCGAATCGGTCGTGCCTCTATCACCGACCTCGACCGTGCCTTCGAGTACGGTGATGTGCTCTCCACTCGACTCCGTCCGTACGACGAACGCCGTTCCAACAGCTCGAACCGCGGTTGCCGTACCGTCCACGATAAACGGACGGGCTGCATCCTGTTGAACGTTAAAGAGGACTTCGCCTTTAAGCAGCCGGACGCGACGAACCCCGTTGTCAAACAAGAGCGCGATCGCTGATTGGGTATTGAGCGTGGCAATCGAGCGGTCCGGCAACTCGACGGTGCGCCACTCTCCAGCTCCGGTCCGGTAATCGGCCCGCCAGCGCGTGGCGAGATCGAGACAGTCAGCGGCGATCACAAGCAAAACGACGCATGCCGCCGCCACGATCGACCATCGTCGACGTCGGCTGGTCTTTGCACGGAAGGACATCGAGGCATGACCTTCCACTACGGTCGCAGCCGTACTTAGCTCCGGACTCTCCCATACTGTAGAAACCTTACGATACATGAGGGCATGCTGAGGGCTCTGCGCCTGCCATACCTCGAATGTTCGACGGTCCTCCTGCGATATGCGACTGTTCTGCAAACGAATGACCCAGGCAACAGCCTCTTTCCTGAGACGAGCTTCCTCCTCAGATAACACCATGTCGCCTGAATCATCCGTTCACTGCATGAGCCTGTCATGTCGGCAGGTGCTCGATGAGACCGGAACCAGTATACAGTGTGACGATTCAACGAAGAAACCTCCTCACTCGGCCTTGTCGATCGCCTCCAGCGACTCGTAACTCCGATCCAGCGCTCGCATCAGTAGCTTTTCTACCCCGCTCTCCGAGATGTTCATGCGTACGGCAATTTCTTGATAGGAGTATCCATACACTCGGCACAGCACGAAGGCTTCACGGCTTCGCGGAGGAAGCTGGTCGATCGCCTGAAGACACAAGCGAAGCCGCTGTTTGGCGAGCACCTCCCGTTCCGGCGATGGCGCTTGAGAGGGCACGGCCATTGCGGCATCCATGCCGTCGAATGTTTGGACGCTATTCTTTTCTTTCCGCAGATGGTCAATCGCCAGATTCGCAGCAATGCGATGGAGCAGCGCACGAGGCTGCTCAACGACTTGCTGATCACCAAACCGCAGGAGGCGGAGATAGGTATCTTGCACAAGATCTGCGGCTGTCTCGCGCGACTTCACCATCCCGATAAGCCGGCGGGTGAGTTCTTCCCGATAGCGATGAAACAGATTTGTCATGTGGACAGAAGTGAGAGTCAGCGCAGTCCCCAGAGAATCGGTAGCCTTTTCCGATGGCGCATGCCCGGCTCCAACGAAACTCACACCTTGCGTCCTCATCGTGTGTCTCCTTTGACCTACTTTTTCTCAACAAAAAAGCCCAAGGCATCCATCGGATACCTTGGGCTCCGGTCTTCAATGACCTCTGGCCTCTTCAACTGATCTTGATAACTGCTATCAATAGACGACGGCTCTAGTTTCTGTCAACCCTCTTTTCTCTCCCTTAGAATGAGAGACACCTTACAACCAAGTCTTTCTTACTTTCCGCAGAGAAGTTCAATCTGAACCTACCGACAAATGTACCTCGATAATACTCAGCATTTAATGCCCTTCGATACTTCCTCAACGGGAATCGCCCATGCTACGATGCCTCCGATGTTGATCGACACACACACACATCTCGACGACGTTCGGTACAACGACGACCGAGAGGCCACAATCGCCCGCGCACGGGAGGCCGGCGTCGAAGCTTTTGTCACCATCGGTTGCGATCTAGCGACCAGCCATGCGGCTGTACAACTTGCCGACCAGCATCCATTCATCTATGCCTCAATCGGCGTCCACCCACACGAGGTGAAGCACATCTGTGACGGTTGGTATGACGAGTTCCGCCGGCTGGCCCTCAACAAGAAGATCGTAGCCTACGGCGAGATCGGGTTGGACTATCACTACAACCACTCCTCGCCAAAAGAACAGCGTGAACGATTCCGAGAGCAGATTCAGCTTGCGCTCGAACTCAAGCTGCCTGTGATCATTCACACGAGGGAAGCGCCAGAGGATACGATTGCGATTTTAAGGGAAGAGAAGGCGTCGGAAGTCGGCGGGGTGTTTCACTGCTTTTCCGGAGATGCCTGGCTGGCGAAGGATGCGTTGGATCTTGGATTCTATCTCTCGTTTTCTGGCATCCTCACGTTTCGGAACGCTACCATGCTGCGTGACATCGCCAAAAATACGCCGTTGGATCGCGTGCTCATCGAGACCGATTGCCCGTATCTCACGCCGGTCCCCCATCGCGGGAAGCGCAATGAACCGGCCTACGTGTCCCAAGTTGCACAGCAATTAGCGTCCATTCATGGTCCGGCTCTGTCTTTCGAGCAGATCGGCAGACAGACCAGCGACAACGCAAAGAGGCTCTTCAAAATCGTTTGAACTGACGGTCGCGTTGCCGCTGAGACTTCGGCAGCTTTCTGGGGTTTCCCTTTTTCCCCGGACCACGGCCAGAGCGAACGTCATCCCCTGGATCCAATTCCTTATACGGCAGCGCACCGGATGATGGAGCGGATGATCCACGGAGCTTCCCTGCAAACTCCTGAGATCCCATGACAAACGCACCACAGGCTTTGGCAGCATTGATGATTTCATGGTCGGAACTGACGACGGCACAGTCGGACCCGTACTCGCGGGCCAACCGTTGGATGACCTGATCGGCACGCTCGCCTCGCCTGGAGTAGATTACTTGTAGCCCGGCTCGATGCTCCCGCTGTTCGGTGGATCGGCCCTGTTGCCAACCATCGAACACAACCGTGATGAGGTGACGCTTGCGATGTCGATAGGCTGCCAAATCATGCAACAACATTTCACGGGAAGATTCCAAATGTCCCGATCGGATTTCGCTACCTCCCAATAGGTTATATCCATCGATGATCAAGTGCGCCGGCATCCCCGACGCTAACGCGAGGTTATCCGAACAGTCAATACGGGTGCTTGCCTACGCAACCGGCGTAATTCTTGACAAGCTGCCGAACATCTGAGAATAGTTTAAAATCTTTCTTTCACGATGAAATCCATGAGGAATTTCGTTTTACGACTGCTGTCAGTCCAGCCCTATCCTCTCCTCGCGTCTTGTATCCTCCTTGTTTTCTTGGCCGAGGCGTTCGTGATTCAAGCAACCTGGGCTGGAACTCAGGATCATCGGCATTCTAAACTCTCAACCTCATCACACCCATCACAAAAGTCCCGCGTGAAGGGCAAGACGGCTTCCCTCGCTCCCGTCACCGTCATCAATCTCCGTGCCATGAGCAATTCAAGGGAAACCAGGCTGGTGCTGGATTTAGATCGCCATCCCGAGGTCACCGAGCAGCAGGCGGACAATCCACGTCGTGTCATCATCGCACTTCCAAATACCTCGCTGAGTCAAGTTGCGCGAACACAGGTGGAAGACGGCACGGTCCCATTTCCCTTCGTAATCACTCAGATCACTCCACATGCCGTTGCCGTATCCCTGCCGACTACGGCTTTCCAGACCTATAAACAGTTCACGCTGTCCGATCCACCTCGGTTGGTGATCGATGTCATGCCTCCTCTGGAACAGAGCCCCTCTCCGATTGAGGAGACCCAAACGACACCGCCAAGGGCAGACCCTGTGGGTCCCCAGCCGACTCAACCTCGCGCAAAGAGCTATACAACGATTGTGATCGACCCCGGCCACGGGGGAAAGGACCCCGGAGCGATCGGTCTTCGACGGACTGCAGAAAAAGACATCACACTGAAAGTCGCACTTCGGCTCAAGGAACTTCTCCGCAACCGACGGGACGTGCGCGTGTTGATGACTCGCGATCGTGACGTGTATCTTGAGCTCGAAGAACGCGCCAAGTTTGCCAACCGTCATGGGGCGGACTTGTTCGTATCTATCCATGTCAATTCCCATCCCTCACGCTTAGTGAAGGGCCTTGAAGTCTATCACTTTGGAGAGGCGAAGGATCAGCGAGCTCTTGAGGTGGCGGCGAGAGAGAACGGCACGCCCATGAGCAGCACCGGAGTCGGATGGGAGTTTCTCGTCGCGGATCTCCTGACAACGAAAAAGATCGAGGCTTCACTGGAGCTCGCCTGGAACGCGAAAGAGGCGATGGTCACCCAGATGAATGGGCCGTACGATGTCACCGACCACGGTGTCAAGACGGCCCCCTTTTACGTGTTGAGATTTACGAGCATGCCCAGCATCCTGGCGGAGGTTGCATTTATCTCCAATCCTGATGAAGAGGCGCGGCTCCAAAAGCCGACGTTCATCAGAGACGTCGCTCAATCGCTCTGCCAAGGGATCCTCTCGTTCCTTGCCAATAACAAGTAAGACCCCCGATAATTCCCGTGATCGTCAAAATTCCATCGTTTCATGTCTACCATCAAACTCATCCTTGAATATGACGGCACGGCCTACGCAGGCTGGCAACGTCAGCCCGACCAGCCGACGATTCAAGAATCCGTCGAGGCGGCCATCACGGGTGTCACGCAAACCCATGTCCCGGTCATCGGAGCTGGGCGCACCGATGCAGGAGTTCACGCGCTGGGGCAAGTGGCGAGCTTCCGTATCGACCGTGACATGACGCCCCGTGAATGGACCAGAGCTCTGAATGCTCATCTCCCTGGCAACATCGTGGTCCGCGAATCCGCCCTCATGCCGGATACCTTTCACGCGAGACACTCGGCACGAGGCAAACTGTATGAATACCGAATCCTCAACCGTCCTGAGCGCCCTGCGGTCGAACGTACCTACTGCTGGCATATCCATCAGTCGCTCGACGATGCTGCGATGAATGAGGCGGCGCATACCCTCATCGGCTCTCACGATTTTTCTTCGTTCCAAACTCAACCCACTGAGAATGACGATCCCATCTGTCATCTACAGCGCCTTGTCGTCTCCCGAGAGGGAGACCGATTGCGGCTCGAAGCCTATGCCGACCGGTTCCTAAAACAGATGGTGCGTTCGATCGTAGGAACGCTCGTAGAAGTCGGTCTGAAGAAACGCCGGCCTGAGAGTCTGACGCCGATCCTCAATGCACGCAACCGATCGGCAGCCGGAAAAACAGCTCCGCCACAGGGTCTCTTTCTCATCCGGGTCGACTATGAGTAGGTAAACACGGATGGGAGGATCAAAACTCTCCTGCTTGGACCACATCGTCCAAGCTGTTGATATCGAGCCAGTGACCAACCGTATACAGCACTCGAATGGGCTGCTGACGGTTCAGGAGTGTTTGCAGCAGATGGGGGATACCGGCTTTTCGATTAGCCGGATCGGCCATCATCGCTGCAAGGATCGTGTGGAGCAGAGCACTTCCGGTAGGAGAAACTTTAAGAAATCCCATCCAAACTCCATGAGTGTGTTCTCTGGGAACTTTATCGCCCAATTGTTTGAGGTAAATCTTGGCGTTAAACGCCTTCTTCGAATTCGGCAAGGAGCATTCGGCAAAGCCGCCAAGACGAGCATAACTGCCCTGGTTCTGCCAATCGCTATCGACAAAGATCACGAAGTCTTCCTTTTCCTGACAGAGCGCCTGAGGGATATATTTATTGAACAACACATCGCCGTACGAGATGATCAGATCCTTAGCCTGGCCTTTCCGTGCGCTTAGCGCTTTGTTGAGCGAATCCAACTCCCCGGTCTCTGCAAACTCATCATTATCGAGATAGATGAGGTTGGGCAGGTTCACGGCTTCTTTCCGATAGCCACGAACAACCGTGATGTCCTTGACCCCCACGGCGTTATAGGCGTCGACGATATGGGCAAGAATCGGCGTGCCCTGAATTTTAATCATCGTTTTAGGCTGGTGCTCTGTCAGCTCCCGAAGTTCTTCACCGCGGGAGGCCGCCAGCACAATGGCGCTGGTATTCTCGGCACCTCGAGGAAGATAGCGCTCTTCGGCCTCTTGCAGCTCTGCAGCGTTTTGCAGGCGGAATATTTCAGACACCGGCGCGACTTTATCCTCGATGGAGAGGAGATGTTCCTGTTCCTTTAATGTGCGGGCGGTTTTCTGCATGGCCGCTACGGCCGCCCGCAACATGTGATTCGCCCAAATGACCATTGAAATCCCGTGTTGTCGAAACACTTCGGTAGGCGTCGCGTAGTATTTGGTCGGCACGATGACGACAGGGCAGCGATTTCCCCATTCCTGCTTGAATGATAGAATCTCATCCGGCACCGACAACGCACTGTGAATGAGGATTCCGTCGGCACCGGCCAGGCGATAGGCTTCGGCTCGACGTAGGGCTTCCGCCAAACCCCAACCACAAATAAAGGCCTCCACTCTGGCGATAATGCAAAAATCCGGATCGGTTTGCGCGTCTTTGCCTGCCTTGATCTTGCCGCAGAACTCTTGCATGTCCGCCATCGGCTGGGCGTCCCCTTTAATGAAACTGTTCGTCTTGGGAAACAGTTTGTCTTCAATGCAGACTGCGGCAATGTGGCGCTGCTCCAGTTTGCGGACCAGCCGCTGCATGTTATTAAAGTTCCCGTACCCCGTATCACCATCGAGCAGAATGGGAATCATGGCCGCGTCGGACATGAATTCCAGATCCTCCAGAACTTGCGTCCAGCTCGCTTCGTTGTTGTCGCGAACTCCGAATTGCGCGGAGATGGAAAGACCGCTGGCCCAAATGCCTTTGAACCCCGCTTCTTGAACGATTTTTGCACTCAGGCCATTGTGGGCTTCACAGATGAATTCCAACTGATCCGACATGAGAAGCTTCCGAAATTGGTGCGCTGGCGTACCCATAGGCGTTGCACTCATCACTCACCTTCCCGCTCTAGATGAACTGCTCCAAGACCAACGACACTGTCATGCGTTTATCGGCCGTAGAGAATATCCTTTTCCCTTCAAGAAATCATCCTGTCTTCTCACGTACTAGAGATCACAGTTCTCTCCAAACGACAAGTACGTATTTCTTTGCTATGATACACCCCTGACTTATGCCTCACCCTCACCAAAAAGGAGATCTGGCATGCAGATAGTTGTACGCATCTTAACGCTTGTGTTCTTTGCGCTCAGTCTCGGAGTCGCACCAGTGGCCATTGCTGCGCCCGCTCAGCAGAACAAGATGAAGGCGTGTAACGAACAGGCGAATGAAAAGGGGTTTGGCGAGGGGAAAGGCGATGAGCGGAAGACGTTTATGAAGGACTGCCTTTCCACCAAGTCGGGGAAAGGTGGAGGCGGCAAGGACGCTCAGCAGAATAAGATGAAGACGTGCAATAAAGAGGCGAGCGAGAAGAAGCTGACGGGCGATGACCGGAAGAAGTTCATGAGTGACTGTCTATCTGCGTAGTTGTCTGTCAGGCGCGGTCCATGCCGCGCCGAAATCCTCCTGTCCGTGAGGCAGTCTGTATCGATAACCGCTACGAAGCAGAGCGCTCGTTCGGGTTTTCGACTTTTTTGCGGAGTTCGATCAACTCCTGTTCGAGTGCGAGGAAGCGGTCGCTGATGGGGTCCGGTAAATCAACTTGATCCATCGTCGCATCCGGCAGACGTTCACCCTGTGTCTTGATCACACGGCCTGGCACGCCGATCACGGTTGAATTGGCTGCGACGTTCTTGAGCACGACGGAATTCGCCCCGATCTTCACGTTGTCGCCGATCGTAATTCCGCCAAGAATCTTTGCCCCGGCACCTACCACTACGTGGTTACCAAGCGTCGGATGCCGTTTACCGCGTTCCTTTCCTGTTCCTCCCAACGTCACGCCCTGGAAGAGCGTCACATAGTCACCGATTTCCGCTGTTTCCCCGATCACGACACCCATGCCATGATCGATAAAAAAACCTGACCCAATCTTTGCTGAAGGATGGATCTCTACGCCGGTTACCCAACGGGCGAGCTGTGAGAGCACACGCGGCAGAACGGGAACACCGTGCGTCTTCAGCCAGTGAGACATGCGGTAAGTCAACAACGCATGGAAACCAGCATAAGTGAGAACCACTTCCAACTTACTGGTGGCGGCTGGATCTCGGTCAAAGACCGCTCTCAAATCCTGTTTGATAATATCAAACATCTAGTTAACGAGTTGGAAAGTTAAACGGTTACTCGTGTCCATCAGGCGCTTCACTCAGCCTTCAACATCATAGGCAACTTTACCGCTTTCATAATTTCTCACTTCGCACTTCCCCGCACCAGACAGCTGATAAACTCCGACAAGACTTTGGCCATCACCCGGGCTTTAATAGCTTCGAAACGATCAATACTACCCAAATTTTTCATTCCCCGTTATTACACGTTCCAACCTTCTCACTTTTCAACTTTCATACTGGCTCAATGACACACACGGCATGGGCGATCATGCCCTCTTCACGCCCGACCGCATCCAATCTTTCCCCGCTCTTCACCTTCACGTTGACCAAATCGAAGTTGATGTTGGCCGTTTCAGCTATTTTCTTCTGCATCGATGAAAGGTGCGGGCCGAGACGAGGCGCTTGAGCCACAATCACCGTATCGATATTTCCCACCCGATATCCCTTGTCCCTCAGCTTTGACATGACGTTTTCCAACAGTTTCAAACTGGAGATCCCTTTGTAGGTAGGATCTGAACTGGGATAGTGCCGACCCAGATCGCCCTCTCCCATGGCGCCCAAGAGCGCGTCGCAGATTGCATGGACGAGGACATCGGAATCGGAATGGCCCAACAATCCTTTGGTGTGCGGGATTTCAATGCCACCTAGTATCAGCTTGCGATCTGGTCCGAGCGGATGGACATCGTAGCCATAGCCAATGCGCATGGTTTTCCTTTTCTCACTGGTCAGGGGTTATTCCTAAACAGTTGGAACGTTCGAAAGTGACACGTTTCAAAGTTAACGTTCATAAAGGTCCGTTCTCGGAAAACTTTCAACCCTACACCTTTCACACTTTTTGGCTTGCTTTCCTTGCAGCCAGGATCGCTTCACCGATCGCCATATCTTCCGGTCTGGTGACTTTGATATTTTCTCCACTCCCCTCAACCACCGAGACGGGATACCCACACCATTCCATCAAATAGGCATCATCTGTTGCACGAACTCCTTCTCCATGCGCTTTTCGATGGGCCGACAGCAACCAATCCCGGCGGAAGGCTTGTGGGGTTTGCGCCAGCCACAATCCTGTGCGATCGACCGTCCGCTCAATGACAAAATCCGCGCCAACCTGCTTCACAGTATCCTTCATCGGCAGGGCGATAATCGCCGCCCCCTTCACACGAGCCTTCGACACCACCTCTTCGACCATTCTCTCGGTAAGGAACGGTCGGACCGCATCGTGCACAAGCACGACGTCGACATCGTCATGCACTGCCTCAAGCGCATGCCGGACTGAATCTTGCCGCTCCGCGCCTCCAGGCACCACTTTGGTCACCTTGGTAAAGTGATGTTGAGCCACGATTTCCTTGAGGCAATAGTCCATCTCGTTCTGAGGAACAGCTAGGATGATCTCATGAATCGCGGAAGACGCTTGCAGAACTCGGAGAGAATGAAGAATCAGGGGCTGGCCACCAAGCGAGAGGAACTGTTTGGGCACATGGCCGCCCATACGAAGGCCTCGTCCAGCGGCAGGAATGAGGGCGATGACTAATGGGGTCTGACGAGGATGAGCGCCTGTCTGGTCCATCTGGTTTGTCGGTTCATCCGGTTAGCTTCGTTCAACCAAAACACACAAGACAGACCAGATAGACCAAATGAACTTGAGCCGATCACGGTCGAAGCGTGAGATAAATCGTCCGACCTTGCCGTTTTAATAAGAGCAACACGGCTTGGTCATTCGGTAATTTCCCGGCAATCCGCTCAAACAGCTTCACCGATGTCACGGCTTGCCTGTTCACCTCGAGTACAATATCGCCTTCACGGACACCCAATTCTTCCGCCGTGCTACCGGGCTTGACTCGGACAATCACCACACCTCGTTCACTCGACTTGAGCCCATACCGATTCGTCAGCTCTTCGTTCAGGTCTCGAACCTCAAGGCTGGAGAACACACCCGTCGTAGTGGCGGATTCGCCTCCATCGTCTTCACCGTTTTGAGACATCGACTTGGGCTGCTCAACGATAGTGAGGTCAACGGTCCTCGGCTTTTTGTCACGAATAAACTTGATCGTCACCTTCTTCCCAACCGGCGTCTGGGCCACGGCGTTACGGAGATGGGTCGGTGAGTCCATCGATTTGCCGTCATACTCAAGGATGACATCGGCCCGTTCGAACCCAGCTTTTTTTGCGGGACTATCATCCATCACATCGCTGACCAACACGCCTTTTGTATCCCCGACACCGAATTGAGACGCTAATTCAGGAGTCAGCTCTTGAATCGAGACGCCGAGCCAACCGCGGACAACTTTTCCTGTCTGCACGAGCTGTCCCATGATCGACTGAGCCATGTTGCTCGGGACTGCAAACCCAATCCCCATATTGCCGCCGCTCTGACTGAATATCGCCGTATTGATCCCGACTAATTCGCCCCGGACATTGACGAGCGCGCCACCGGAGTTGCCAGGATTGATGGCCGCATCCGTTTGGATGAAATCCTCGTACTCAGCGATGCCGGCCGCTCGCCCCAACGCACTGACAATTCCCAACGTTACGGTCTGTGTCAACCCGAACGGGTTGCCGACGGCAAGGACAAACTCTCCGACCTCCAGCTTGTCGGAATCCGCCCAGGCGACCGTGGGAAGTCCTGTCGCATCGATCTTCACGACCGCCACATCGGTTTTTGGATCTGTCCCGATGAGCTTTGCCTTGAACTCACGCTTGTCCGACAGCGTGACCCTGATTTCATCCGCTTTGCCAACGACATGATTGTTGGTGATGATCAAGCCATTCGACTCGACGATCACGCCGGATCCAAGGCCGCGCTCTTTTCGTTCCTTCTGGTGGTCGAACTTCCTGAAAAACTCGTCGCCAAAAAACTTCCGAAACAATGGATCATCGAACGGTGTCGTGCCCGACCCACCGCTGTGCCCGCTCTTAGTCGCATAAATATTGACGACCGCCGGCTTCACGGACTTTGCAATTTCCACGAATGTTTGACTGCCACCTGCGAGCGTCGGTTGGGGAGCAGTTGAAACGGGCCTGGCAACCGGAGGAGCTGGAGCAATGGACGATGAATCGGGCACCGCATGTCCCGTAGGGAGCCACCCAAGATCGGAAGCAACCACCAAGCCAATAATAACCCCCACCGTCAACAAGGTGGCCGCAACCATCCATCTTCTGATCCCCTGCTCCGGCTTTTTATCGAAATCAACCTGATTCATAGCCTCAATTCGCTGTGATGAAAGATACGACGATGCTCACTGAATCTCGCCGGCGTAAATTCCCATGATCGTGTGGAGGAACTCCACCGCTTCCGGCTTCGGACGTTGGAACGAATTTCGCCCAATGATGCTCCCGAATCCTCCTCCATCCCTGATGGCTCGCGCTTCGTCGAACACGTTCTTATCTTCGCTTTTCGCACCGCCTGAAAAGATCACAATTCGGCGGCCATCGAACGCGCTCTGAACCACGTGTTTGACACGTTCAGTCAAGGTCTTGATAGGAATCTTCTCGGCTTCGTAGACCTTCTTGGCTGCGGCCTGTTCGAGATGGGCACTCGGGAGCTTCACCTTGATCACATGAGCTCCGAGTTGAGCGGCGATTTGGGCTGCATAGGCCACCACATCGATCGCCGTCTCACCTTCTTTGCTCAAGACCGACCCGCGTGGATAAGACCAGACCACCACGGCAAGACCGCTCTCCTTCGCTTCTTCACTGATGGCACGCAACTGCTCATACATCGCGTTGCAGTGGGAAGACCCAGGATAGATCGTGAACCCAACGGCGGAACAGCCCAAACGAAGCGCATCTTTGACACTGCCGGTCACTGACGGGAGCGGATCCTTCTCATCATGCAGTACATCGTGATTGTTCAATTTTAGGATAAGAGGAATCTGTCCGGCGAAGTGGCTTGCGCCGGCCTCCAAAAATCCCAGAGGAGCCGCATAGGCATTACATCCCGCATCAATGGCAAGCTGAAAATGGTAGTGCGGATTATAGCCAGGTGCGTTTGGCGCAAAACTCCGTGCCGGGCCATGCTCAAAACCTTGATCAACCGGCAGGATAACCAACCTGCCTGTCCCTGCCAATTTACCAGAGCGCAACAAACGCGCGATATTGGTCTTCGTCCCGGCATTATCACTGCCGTACCAGCTTAGAATTTCCTGTACCCGGTCTCCCATAATTTCCTCCCGACGACATTACAGTACCACATAAATGAGCACTTAGGCTCTGCCCTGAATATACATCTCTGCCTGCTCCACATCGTAGCGGCTTCCAATGAATAAGGGCACGCGTTGGTGAAGTTTCTTGGCCTCGACCTCTAAAATTCTTGAAGTCCCCGTCGAAGCTTTTCCGCCAGCCTGCTCAACGATAAACGCCAGCGGATTCGCCTCGTAGAGTAACCGAAGCTTGCCTTCAGGTTTATCAATTTCCCCTGGATACAGATAGATTCCACCCCCGAGCAACAGCCGGTGCACATCGGCCACCAAACAGCCCGAATACCGGCCACTGTATGGGCGGCCGGTTGCCTTATCACTCACTTTCAGCAAAGCGAGATACTTCTTCGCTCCCTCTGACCAGCGGTTATAATTGCCTTCGTTGGTGGCGTATACTTTTCCCTTTTCAGGAATCTTGATCTGCTCGTGCGACAGAAGATACTCACCGATGCCAGGTTCGAGCGTAAACCCATATACGCCTTGCCCGACAGTGTACACCAGCATCGTGCTCGGTCCGTACAGCAAGTATCCGGCCGCAACTTGTTCGGTCCCTCGACGGATTAATTCCGCTTCCGTGGGTGCCCGATCGGTCCGTTCATACTTGAGTACGGAAAAGATGGCGCCGAGCGGCATATTATTGTCAGTATTAGAGGAGCCATCGAGCGGATCGAAGAGCAGCATATACTTACCATGCGGCCAATTCCCCGGTAAGAAAACGGGCTTCTCCATTTCTTCTGAGGCCAGGGCGCAGACGTATCCGCTTGATTGAAAGACTTTGACGAAGTCGTCGTTGGCGATAGCATCCAGTTTCTTGACGGTTTCACCCTGCACATTCGTGTCGCCGGTCGTTCCAAGAATGTTGATCAGTCCGGCGCGTCGAAGATCCTGCGAGATGAGTTTGCCGACAAGGCCGATTTGGGTCAATAAACTGGAAAATTCGCCTGTGGCACCCTGGTGCGAGGCCTGACTCTGAATGATAAAGCGGCTTAACGTAAGAGGAAATTCTCTCATGCTGTTGTCAGTATAGCGAGTTTAGTGCGTGCGAACAACAATCTCTCTTCGCTCTTCTTGCTTTACGGTTCGGTTTCTACCAGGCCACCCACCAGGTCCGCAACAATCGACCCGAGCACGACCTTCGCCTTCATCCGCAACGGAGTTCTCCGCTCATCCGTGGTGACCCATACGCGGATATTGCCTTGATTCATAAAGAGACCGTGAAAGGGCATAATCACGAGCACCCGAACTGTCTCCGCCTGACCCCATGTTCCTTCAATCGTCTCGACCCCCTCGACACGCACTTCAACTGGACGATTTTTTTTGTCGTGGTACACGTTCATCTTGAGAGAGGCGCCTGGCGTTGGCTCCAATACCGTGCGTGTGTAATACAGGCACGAAAGAATGTCCTGAGTCCCAGCCGGCATAGGGAGCGACTCGGTCGTGCCTCCTCGGACCGCCGTCACTATCCCTTCTTTTTGATGAAAGGTGTATTCGATATCCTCTTTCTTCTTTCCTTCGCGCCGACGGAACGTCATATGCTCCGGGGCAAGGGTATCGAGATCGAGTTCCGACTCCACACGACTATCGACAGGGAAAAACTTGGTGAGGATCGGAGTCGATTGCGCAGTGCCCACCAGCTTGGCAACCCCGTGATCGGTGACGCCTGGGATCGGTGCCACTTCCATCACAGCAATAACCGCCGTCAGATTGAGCCAAGAGACCTTGTAGGTAAGCCGTTCGCCGACCTGAAATGGGCGCTTTAGTTCACCCCACGGTTTTGATTCACTGGGGTCGGCAGAAATCGGCAGAAGAACGATGACCGCGACAGTTGCAGCATACCGACACAGCTGTTTGATACCGCGAGAGGCGATGGGCCAGGAAAAGCCATGTGCTAGCACCCGAGTGTTCGTCTCGCCTCCATAAGCTCATCTTCAATGAGCGCTTGAATGACATCGAGATGTGCAGAGGACAACGCTTCAAACCGTAAGACTAAGGCTGGTTGGGTATTGGAAGCTCTAATCAGCCCCCATCCTTCCTCGAAAATCGCCCGAACGCCGTCGATCATGATCAGGTCTCGGAGGACCAGTTTCTTAGGTCCGAGACCTTGTTGAGTCTTCAAGTACCCCACGAACTTCTTTTCAACTTGCTCAACCACGTCGAACTTGACCGCATCAGGAAGATCCACTCGTATTTCAGGAGTGACTGCCGATGGAGGAAGATCCGAGATCAAAGTGGATAGCGGTTGTTGGGATTTTGCCAGAATTTCAACCAGTCGGCATGACGCATACACCGCATCGTCATATCCGAAATACCGATCCGCAAAAAACATGTGCCCGGACATTTCACCGGCCAACACTGCGGATTCCTCCTTCATCTTCGCTTTAATCAGTGAATGACCGGTCTTCCACATAAGACCACGACCACCGCGCTTGGCGATATCGTCGTAGAGACTCTGTGATGCCTTCACTTCTGAGATGATGGTACTGCCAGGTTTCACGGCCAGTATATCCCGTGAGTACAGAACCAAAAGACGATCACCCCATAGTACGTTGCCCTGCTCATCGATGGCTCCGATTCGATCCGCATCGCCGTCGTATCCGATTCCCACATCCGCTTTATGATGCTTAACCGCCTGTATCAGGTCGGACAGGTTCTCCAGTACTGTGGGATCCGGATGATGGTTCGGGAAACGCCCATCGAGATCGCAATAGAGCGCCGTTACTTTGCACCCTAGCAACTCGAGCGCTTGCTTAGCGACAATAGAAGCCGCCCCGTTCCCACTATCGATCACCACATGCAATCGGTCGGCTTTGACGTGCGCAAAACTCTTTTCGATGTAGGCGAGATAATCAGGAATGATCGGGTATTCCGACAGCCGCCCCTGCCCTGACACAAATGTGCCTTTTTCCATCACGCGCCGAAGTTCCTGAATTTCCTCTCCATGGATGGCGGTCTTGCCGATGCAGATCTTGAACCCGTTGTACTCTGCCGCGTTGTGGCTTCCAGTAATCATGATGCCGCCACCGACCGGCCGGGTAAACAGGGAGAAGTAGAGCAACGGAGAGGTACAGATTCCGATGTCGATGACATCGAGACCACCGGCCAGCAATCCCTTGAGCAGCGCCTTGTGGAGGGCCGGGGAGCTCAACCGACCATCCCGCCCAAGGCTGATCGTCGTCACCCCGCGCGCTTTCACATATGTGGCATACGCTCGGCCTAACCGTTCAGCCAAGTCCTCAGTCAATTCGCTGCCGACGATTCCCCGAATATCATATTCGCGAAACAGGCCCATAATTCCTCGTTCGAAAGTTAGAAAGTTCAAAAGTGCTAGCTCGTGGGTCGTCAGACGTTCCGACTTTCGAACTTTTACACTTTTCGAGTTTACCGAACGACCGTTCCTCGACCGTAGTCGTCTTTGAAACGGACGATATCGTCCTCGCCGAGATATGGCCCGTTCTGCACCTCGATAATATGAACGGTCTCCTGTCCAGGATTCTCCAAACGATGTTTGGTCTTGACCGGAATGCCCGTACTCTCTCCTACCTTTAAATCAAAAACTTCCTGGTCTCTGGTCACACGCGCTGTTCCGGCTATCACAACCCAGTGTTCGCTGCGTTCATGGTGCATTTGAAGCGACAGCCTCCCGCCGGGATTGACCGTGACACGCTTCACTTTGAATCCAGGCCCTTCCTCCAGCACCGTATAGGACCCCCAGGGCCGTTGAACCGTCAGATGTTCCAAGTGTTCGGGGGCCTGCTGCTTTTTGAGAATATCGACAATCGCCTTCACATCCTGTGCGCGTGATTTAGGGCACACCAACGTGGCGTCTGGAGTGTCTACCACCACCATATCCTGCAGACCGATCGTCGCAACAACACGCCGATCTGCGTACACAATCGAATGTTTGCTCTCGAGGTCAATCACTCGTCCGGTTAACACATTACCGGCCTTGTTCTTCTCTGCCACTTCATCCAGGCTGCCCCAACTCCCGACGTCCGACCATTTGAACTTCACCGGCACGACAGCAGCCTTCGACGACCGTTCCATCACCCCGTTATCGATAGAAACCGGTTTGATTCGGCGATACACATCATCGATCGCCGGTTGAGTCGCACCATCTTTCTTGAGATCCCGTATTCGCTCCATCGAAGCCAGAATAGCCGGTTGATGAGCACCAATCTCCTCCAAAATTGTTGCCGCTCGCCAGACAAACATGCCGCTGTTCCAAAAATAGTGACCCGCTTTAAGATATTGGGTAGCCTTCGCCACATTAGGCTTCTCCACGAATTTTTGGACGGGATACCCTCGCAATTTTCCGCGCTTGCCGAGCAGCACTGTGCTCTTGGGTTTGATATAGCCGTAGCCCGTTTCCGACCGGATCGGCTTGATCCCAAACGTGACCAAGTAGCCACGGGCTGCTAATTCGGAAGCCAACTCAACCGCGGCTTGAAAATCCCGTTGTCCGGTCACCACATGGTCGGCTGGGATGACCAACATCAGACCGTTGAGATCTCGTGCCAATATTTCTATGGCGGCGAGGGCAATGGCGGGCGCGGTATTTCGTCCTTCCGGCTCAAGGAGGAACCCCTTTGTGAGCTCCTCCTTCCAATCGACTAACTGCACACGAATGAGATCCGCCTGGGCAGCATTCGTCGAGATAAGGACGTTCGAGGCCGGTGCGCATCCCAAGACCCGCCGCATGGTCTGTTGAATCAACGTATGCTCCCCACCGATCCGCAAGAGCTGCTTGGGAAACAGATGACGACTCAACGGCCAAAATCTAGTCCCACTGCCTCCTGCCATGATCACCGGATATAATGAGCATTTGCGCGTCATGATTTCCTCTCAGCGTCTCTTTCTCATGGTCTTGGTCTCACTGCGAGAGAGCAGGATCATTTCTGCGAGCTCTCGCACTGCGCCCTCTCCGCCCTTTAATCCGCACACATAGTCAACGATCTTTCGCACTTGAGGAAGACTATCTGCGGGAGCCGCGGAAAAACCCACCGCGTTCAACGCCTCCATGTCGTTCACATCATCCCCGATATACGCAATTTGACGCAGAGAAATCCCATGTCGTTCAGCCATGTCTCGGATCACCGACAACTTGTCCATGACTCCCTGGTGAAGCTCGGGAATGGCGAGTTTTTCTGCCCGCCTGGCTACCAACCTGGTTCGCTCCTGCGTGACGATCGCCGTGATGAGCCCGGCCTTCTGCAGCAACTTGATGCCCATTCCGTCTCTGGTATTGAATTTTTTCCATTCATCACCGGACTCGGAATAGTACATACCGGCATCGGTCAGGACTCCGTCCACATCGGTGGCAAAGAGACGAATCTGTTGGAGTAGATTCCGCTGCGTACGCTTGGATCGAGCTGATTTTTCCGTTGACGCTCGTAAGCTCATCACATGAATTCTTAAAGATGCTTCTGTTCCATCCAATCCGCCTGCCTGTCTTGCCAGTCAAGAACCCTGCCCTTCTGGGCAAGGCATTCTAGAATCAGGAGATCTTCTCCTACACACAGCTCCAGACTGCTATTCACCCCCGCGCTTTCGACCCAAACAGGCTGTTAGGATTCGTAAGCCTCGCCAGGCAACCCCGATCTATCAACCTCATCATCATCTTCGCTGCCCCCTAACCTGACCTTGCCTGCCTTGCCCATAAGAATGGGGTCGTCAATACAGCGATGGAGCAGTGAGTCGATCCCACTTTATTCGAACCTGATGAACATGCAAAAAGTATTTCATTGAAGGGTCACAGAGTAAAAGCAAAAGCACATTACGAAACCGTATTGTTCGATTTGTGATGGAACGGTAGAAATCGCGCTATGAAATACACGCGCACTTTCTCCAGTCACTGAACTCGTTGACGACCTATTCGCAGTTAAAGAAATAAGCTTCCTCAAAGAAGTATCATGAACGGAATGCCTCAGGCCTACGAAGCTCCGCCGCTTCGCTACAACAACTCTCCGAATCACCCCATCCTGGCTCTCTAAACTGTCTTTCTTAGTTTCACAGAAAAATCTGCTCCTTAAGTACCCGTAATAGGTATTGCCCGTACCCGTTCTTGGTCAAGGGCTGTGCGAGCTGTTCCAGTTGGACGGCATCAATCCACTGTTGCCTATAGGCGATTTCTTCCGGACAGGCGACCTTTAAGCCTTGCCGGTTTTCTAATGTGGCGATGAACTGACCGGCGTCTAGCAACGATTCATGAGTACCGGTATCCAGCCAGGCATAGCCACGACCCATGACTTCGACGTTCAACCGGCCTTGTTCCAGATAGATGCGGTTCAGGTCCGTAATCTCCAGCTCACCTCGCAGGGAGGGCTTAAGGCTTTTGGCCCGGGCAACCACCTGTTGATCGTAGAAATACAGACCGGTAACGGCATAGCTGGATTTCGGTTGTTTTGGCTTTTCCTCCAACGATCTCACTTTGCCGGCTGAGTCGAAATCGACAACACCGTAGCGTTCGGGGTCCTGTACATGGTAGGCGAACACGCTTGCGCCTTCGGTGCGGACCATGGCATTGCCCAACAAGCGGTGAAAGTCATGGCCGTAAAAGATGTTATCGCCCAATACCAGGGCCGAAAGGTTATTTCCGATGAAAGATTCCCCGATGATGAACGCTTGTGCAAGACCATCAGGCGAGGGCTGCACAGCATAGCGCAGGTTCAGTCCCCACTGTTTCCCTGTGCCGAGCAGTTGCTCAAATCTAGGCGTGTCTTGTGGTGTGGAAATGATGAGGATCTCCTGAATTCCAGCCAACATCAGGGTGCTGAGCGGGTAGTAGATCATCGGCTTGTCGAACACCGGCAACAGCTGCTTGCTGATGGCCAGTGTGGCTGGGTGCAATCGGCTCCCGGAGCCGCCGGCGAGGATGATGCCCTTGCGTATGCTCATGATTCCGCCAAAATTAGTTGCAAGATGTGTTGAACCCCACTTTGCCAGTTTGGCAGTTCCAGGCCAAATGTTCTGCGAAGCTTGTCGGTATCCAATCGTGAATTAGCAGGGCGCTTGGCGGCGGTGGGGTATTCCGACGAGGGAATCGGTCGGATGGCATCCGGCGAGAGCTTGAGTGGTTTGCCAGCAGCTAGGGCTTCCGACACCACGAACCGCGCATAGTCATACCAGGTGGTCTCACCGCCTGCCACTACATGATACGATCCAAAGGGGAAGTGGTCGCCGGCCTCACGCTGTCTCTGCCGAACCAACTGAGCCGTCACATCCGCCAGCAAAGCCGCAGAAGTTGGAACACCATGTTGATCGGCCACAATGTTCAACTGTTCGCGCTCGAACGCCAATCGCAGTATGGTCTTGGAAAAATTTTTTCCATGCGCCCCAACCACCCAGCTCGTGCGCAAGATCAAGTGCCGCGCCCCGCTTGCTTGTAGCGCGATCTCGCCGTCTCTTTTGGTGCGTCCATAGACACTTTGGGGGTTTGTGAGGTCATCTTCTGTATAGGCACCTAGCTTGGTGCCATCGAACACATAGTCGGTGGAATAATGCACGACCCACGCACCCAGTTTCGCCGCCTCTTCTCCAAAGACTCCTGGTGCGACGGCATTGACGGCGTGAGCCAGATGAGGCTCTGATTCTGCTTTATCCACTGCGGTATAGGCTGCGGGATTGACAATCAGGTCGGGCTTGAATGCCCGTACCAGATCACAGATCGCAGAAGCATCGACTAAATCACACTCACCGTAATCCACGGCATAGATCTCCCCCAAGGGAGCCAGTGCGCGTTGTAGTTCAAACCCGACCTGACCATGCTTACCGGTTAACAATATCCTCATCACGCTCAGATGCCGTACTGTTTGCCAATCCAGTTACGGTAGGTACCGCTGGTGACGTTGGTAACCCAGCGCTGGTTCTCAAGATACCAGACGACCGTCTTATTGATGCCGGTTTCAAAAGTCTCTTGAGGCTTCCACCCAAGTTCCAGCGCGAGCTTACCGGCATTGATGGCATAACGGCGATCATGACCTGGGCGATCCTTGACGAATGCGATCTGTGACTTGTAAGACCGGCCATCAATCCGAGGCTTTAGTTCATCCAGGATGGCACAGAGGGTTTCCACGACGTCAAGGTTGGCTTTTTCGTTCCAACCACCGATATTATACGTTTCGCCCACTCGCCCACTTTCAAGCACCAGGCAAATGGCACTGCAGTGATCCTTGACATAAAGCCAGTCCCGTATTTGCCGGCCATCACCGTAGATTGGAAGCGTTTTGCCTGCCACCGCATTGAGAATGCAAAGTGGAATAAGTTTTTCAGGGAAGTGGTACGGACCGTAGTTGTTGGAACAATTGGTCGTGAGAACCGGCAACCCGTACGTATGGTGGTAGGCACGCACAAGATGGTCGCTCGCCGCCTTGCTGGCCGAATAGGGGCTATTGGGCTCGTAGCGACTCGTTTCACTGAAGGCCGGAGCATCTTTCGTTAATGAGCCATATACTTCATCGGTGGACACATGTAGATAACGGAAGCCCGCTTTAGTTTCGCCTTCCAGCGTTTCCCAATAGGCACGCACGGATTCAAGCAAGTAAAAGGTGCCGACGATGTTGGTCTGGATGAATTCGCTTGGGCCGTTGATGGAGCGGTCGACGTGACTCTCAGCAGCAAAATTGATCACGGCACGAGGACGGTGCTTGGCCAACAGTCCGTCGACGAGTGCGGCATCACCGATATCGCCCTGCACGAAAATATGCCTCGCATCACCCTGCAAACTGGCAAGATTCTCCAGATTCCCCGCGTAGGTGAGCTTGTCGAGATTGATGACGGGCTCATCGCGCTGCGCCAGCCAATCGAGAACGAAGTTAGCACCGATAAATCCGGCGCCGCCCGTAACTATGATACTCATAGTGCTAATAAAACCCACGCATTGTTGCCTACTACAATGCGCGAATGACGCTGACGGACTTTTTCATCACCCTGTCAAGACACCCGTTGAGATAGGACCGGTTGAAAGCTCGGAACGAGTCGTCTGAGATCATGAAGAAGTTCCTCCTCCTCGGTTTTCGGCAGATTGACTTGCAATGACTCCAGCCATGCACTCAACTCGCCAATGGGGACAGGAGCACCTACCGCTCGGCGGATTTTGGGATGCGCCGTCGGTTCAACCTGTTCGCGTTCCTCGAACAGCTCCTCATACAGTTTCTCTCCATGCCGGAGACCAGTAAAGACAATCTCGACATCTTTACCCGGCACTAGACCGGCCAAGACGATCATGTTTCTCGCAAGGTCGGTGACTTTAATTTGTTCTCCCATGTCAAGGACAAACACTTCCCCGCCCTTCCCGATGACACTCGCTTGCAGGACCAATTGCACGGCTTCCGGAATGGTCATGAAAAAACGTTTGATCTCCGGATGAGTCACGGTCACCGGCCCGCCTCTGCGGATTTGATCGTAGAACAACGGCACCACACTCCCGTTGCTCCCTAACACGTTGCCGAATCGCACAACGGTAAACTTGGTCAGGCCTTCTTGGTTGAACTCCTGCATCAGATGCTCGGCAACTCGTTTGGTGGCGCCCATAATACTCGATGGGTTTACAGCTTTATCGGTCGAAATCAGCACGAATCGATCCACACCAGTGTTCACAGCCGCTTCTGCCACCACGCGCGTCCCCAGGATGTTATTGCGAATAGCTTCCTTCGGGTTCAGCTCCATCAGAGGAACATGTTTGTGAGCTGCAGCGTGAAACACGATATCAGGATTCGTCTGATGGAATATTTCTGCCACGCGGTCCGTCACCGTGACATCTCCGATCACCGGGAGGATGCGCACATCCGGAAAAGTCGCTTCCAACTCCAGCATGAGCGAGTGGAGAGCATTTTCATACCGCTCGAATAGGACCAGCAAGCGAGGTTTGTGTTGCGCGATTTGCCGACACAATTCTGATCCAATGGACCCCCCGGCTCCTGTGACGAGCAGTGTCTTCCCGCCGATCAGAGGGTTGAGTCCTTGGCGGTCCGTTTCGATCGGCTCACGCTGTAACAAATCGTCTAGGTTCATCGGCTTCACTTGTCGAAGCGAGACAGGATCATCGAGCAAGCGTTTGACGCTCGGCAAGGTTTTGATCGGAATCGTACAGCCTTCCGAGGCCGTGAGGATTTTTTGCATGACTGTCGTTGAAGCCGACGGAATAGCGATGATGATCTCATTCGCCTCAAGCTTCCCTGCAGCCTCTTTGATCGCGGCAATTGTTCCCACGACCGGAATTCCATGAATTCTCATCTTGCGTTTGACAGGGTCGTCGTCCAAAAACCCGACCGGACGGCAGTCATAGTCTCCGCCTGACAACATATCTCGCACGAGCAGCTCACCCGCATTCCCGGCTCCGACGATCAACGCTCTTCGGGTGGTCGGCCCAACAATTCGCAACCATTCCCTGAACCAGCGCACCGCCAGTCGTATGCCGACTAAATAGAGTCCGTTCAACAAACCGGTCAGGACGATGACGGATCGAGGATATTGAATAACTCCACCAACCACATGGAGAATCACGTACAATGCCCCGACACTGGTCAGAGAAGCGAAAATGATCTTCCCAATGTCATGGAGGCCAACGTATCGCCACAGACCTCGCTGCGTTCCGAACATCCATAAGCCGGAACTGAATATCAGCAACACGGCGGGTATGTGATCCCACATCACTTGCTGATATTCAGGAGGAATGTCTGCATCAAACCGAAGTACGAAGGCAGTAAGGTTTGCCGCAAGAATCAGGATCAGTTGCGCGCTGATGACCAGTGCTGATCTGTAGGCGAGCACCGTGCTTCCATATCGGTCGGCGAGAGTACGAAAGAGCTGCTCGACTCTGTGTTTCATACGAGACCCGAGGTCGGGGTGAGGCCCTCACGCACTCCAAGCATGGTTTCGGCAACCTGGATCACACGATGCGCTGGAAGTTGTTGGAGGCACTCGCTGAGACTCTTGATGTGGCGGTCGCACCCCTCACCAAGACAGGGTACGCAATCTCCTTCTCCTTGGAGTAGGAACACATTTCCCTGCCGCTGCGACCCGTTCTTGCGCCATGGACTTGGTGTTGTCGGAGCAAAGTCTTTAGGCCACGGTCCCCACTTAACCGGATTTGATGGCCCGAACAACACCACGGTTGGCGTACCGGCAGCGGCCGCCATATGACTTACCGCCGTATCCGTTCCGACATACAGTGCGGCGTGACTGAGGAGACAACCCAGCGCCGGTAACTTCACATGGCCCACAAGATTTACCGCATCCGGCAATCCTTGAATGATTTGCTCACAGTACCCCTGCTCAGCTGATCCCACTCCTGTCACTACGACCGTGACCCCGTGGTCGATCAACCACCGTCCAAGCGCTATCCACCCGGCTACGGTCCACGTCTTATACGCGAATTTTGGAGACACGTGTAACACCGCATATCGCTGCACATCGAGCATGTGGGGGAACAGACGATGGATAGATGCTTCATCTCCCGACGTCCAGCTGACAACGGGAGTTCCAACCGGTACGACCTCTAATGGCGCTAATAACCGCAGATTCATGGCCACGGTATGGGTCTGTACGTTATCGAAAGGCACCCATTCATGAAGCAGGCGCCGTTTCCACCACGATTTGTTGTCCGGCAAGAGAGTCCCAACTCGATATCGACCGGCCACCCACGCGTGAAACGTTGGGCGATCGCCAGCCAATACCGAGATCGCAACATCATATCGACGCCAGATCGCACGGAGCAACTCGAAATGAGCCCCAGCTGATGGACGTTCAGGAATGGTCAATATCCGCCTGAGATCCGCGTAGCCTGATACGATATCTTGAGTCCCTTCGAAGACCAGCATGTCGATCACGAGATGAGGTTGCGCCATCTTGAGTGAACGGATCACCGGCGTGGCTAAAAGCACGTCCCCGATTCGACGCGTGCAGACGACCAATGCGCTGCCCATATCTCGCTTCATCGCGCAATTAAACTAAGACAGCGCTGTCTCCTAACGGGATTTGTCAATCTGGGCCCACAGGTTGGCCACAACTTGAACGACTGAGAAGGTGGCTTTCCAGCAATATAACCGTGGTTTTGCGTAGCTTACCGTCACAGTCGACCGGGCAACCACGAAATGAAGCGATGGCCAACCGTCATCCGAGACTGCTGATCTCATCGAGTCCGAGCGTGGCTCGGACCGTGCTCGACCGCAAAAGATCTTGCAGGCGTTCCTGATTGACCGGCAGCTGCATACGATCATGATCGGGATGCCATAGGTGGAATACCGTCGCCGCGAACCGCGCGTTCTTATGCTTCACCCCGGCGTGGAGCAGTCGAATGACTAAATCAGAATCCTCCAGACCCCATCCTTCATAGGATGCATCAAGCCCGTTCACGCGAACCAAGTCTGTTCTCCATGCGGAAAAGTTGCAGGTTTTGATCCCGCTCCAACGATTCGGCGACCATTTTCGAAACGGACCGTCAGGCAGCCTCATCAGTGGAAGCACACGATTCACCTCGCGTCGAGACCAGCATCGTGCCCACTCAATCCCACTCCACGCATGAATTGGAATTCGCCCACGCACCACACGAGCCGTCAACTCGGCCGACAGCAACACACGATTCGATCCGAGGAAATACCCAGGCTCGGCCAATTGTTTGTGGACCTGTACGAAATGGGATGAAGGAACACAGTCCCCGTCTGTAAAGATTACGTAGTCGGCACTCGTCGACGCAACGGCGCGATTGCGGATCGCAGCCGCTCGAAATCCTTGATCTTCGTGCCAGATATGCTCCACGGAAAACGGGGCGCGTCTGGTAAATTGCCGCACAACGTCCGCCGTCTCCTCCCCTGAACCATCATCCGCAACCACCAGCCCGAAATCTTGATCGGTTTGGCCACAATAGCCTTCCAGCACAACCGCCAGCGCATCGGGGCGATTGTAGGTCGTGACGATTACCGCTGCTCTCATTTCGAAGGTGCGTTGTCAGGCCTTCGGATGGGAGCCTGTTTGGGCAGCGGCCACATTTCCTGCTGCTCGAACCGCTTGGCATACCGATAGAACGTGCCTTCGAAATTCCCAAAGGCGATGACAAACCCAGGCCAGCCGTCTAGAAATCCCCGCTTCGCCACATAATGCTTCAGAAACGCCCAAAAACCACGAAACAGGGCAGTGCGCATGGACACTCGTTGATCCGCGAGCTTTAACACTCCAAGCGAAGAATAGCGATTCGCTTTCTTGACGACTTCTTCAAAGTCTCTGAATGGGATTTGCCAAATGGCATGCTCCAGATGACCGACCGGTTTGTAGGTCAAGAGTTCGTATCCTTCGTGGACGGGAGACTCCACATATCTCATGCTCCCTTTTCGAAACAGTTGCGGTTGACGGAAGTTCGGATACCAGCCGGAATGTTTGATCCAGCGTCCCATGAAGTAATTCCGCCTTGGCACAAGATACGCGTCGTGCGCCGGAGTGCCGGTCAGGATCGTGAGAATTTCGTCCCGAACCTCCGGCGTGCACTGTTCATCCGTATCGAGACTGAAAATCCATTCATGCGTACAGGCCTTGATCGCTTGATTTCGCAGGTGGCCAAATCCATGGAACGGGATCTGGATGACGCGAGCTCCCAAGTCCGTGGCGATCTGAGCCGTTTCGTCGGTGCTCGCTGAATCGGCCACGATGATTTCGTCCGCCCATAACACACTGCTAATGGCATCGGAAATTTTCTTCGCCTCGTTGTAGGCAATGATATAAGCCGAAAGATTCATGTCTTCATATCTGGCCGTGGTTCAATTCCTGAATACATGAGACCCGAAAGCCAGCAATAGAACAGTTTTTCGGTATGGTCATTCAGCGTAGGTTGGAAGAGAGATCCAATCGCAATGGTAACCACCAGCCCTCTCGCGAGTAATCCATACGTCGTATCACTATGGAGAGATGCCAATCGCCATTGCTGGATAAACAGCCAAAGCAGAAGGCAAAACCCAATGGTACCGACTTGCACCATGACCAGGAGGTATTGATTGTGGGGATGAGTCGGAACTGGTAGACCGGCTTGTTGTACTTGCGCTGCATACGCTTCTCTAAATCCTCCGGTACCAACGCCCATCAGTGGATGGTCCTGAATGATCTCAACGGTGTGATAAAAAAACTCCAGTCGTTCGGTTACTCCATCATAAGTGGCCACCTGAGGATTCCATATCAAAACACCTGTTGCAACAAGATCGATTCGATCACGGAACGAAGTGGACACCTGATAGGCTGCTGAGAATGTCACACTGAGAGCAATGACCGCCGCTACCAAACCTCGCCACCCAAAGGACATGTGGAGAACCACCATGGCCAACCCAGCCAACACCACATATCCTGTGCGACCCTGTACCATCAGCAAAACATTGCTCATAGCGAGGCATGACGCCACCCCCAACCCCAACCGGACCCAGCGCTGGGAAGACTTCCATGCTAATACACCAAACAACAACGCACCGAACGCCATAAGTAAATTGTGCGTGGTGTGCTTTTTAAACAAACACGGATTGGACGTGTCGCACGTAATAGGTACCTTAACGATACCTGGAAGCAACCCCGCGCTCAACACAAGTGACAACACCAACGTCACGACCAACGATGCCGCGAGTGCCAGTAAGGCGCGATTTCGATTTTGGAGATCAATGGGCAATGAAATCAATAATGGAATGAGTAGTAGATTAGCGTATTTCTTTACCGACAGTGCTCGCTCTTCTAAAGCGCCTCCACCCCATAAGGTCCCTAACAGCAGCCAACCAAACAACAGGAGAGCAGCCAATGCCACAGGATTCGTGGTGACACGACGAAACCGTTCACCCCACTTGCCACTGGCCGCCCAACACAGCACCAGCAGGCCAAGGAGGACACTATCCGCAACAACCCAAATTGGAATGGTGAAACCAAGCGCAGTCGTTGTCCATCCTGCTGTTCGTCTCGTCTCCTCCTTCAGGTAGTCAATGTTCCAGCCAGACAAGCTCACGACAGTTCTCATATCTGAGACTCATCCCGTGATGAGCTGACTTATTCGTTTGATACGACACCGGATGGAGCAGGTTGAGGCGTATTGGTACGATCTCGCTTTGAAAATGCTGAAACCGCGCAGCTCTGGATATATTGTTCACTATTGCCAGCATGGGGTATTCGATTGCGGCGAGAGGCTTGCCGCCTCAGTTCTACAATATGGACAAGCCCTCCAAGGGTGAGAAACATGATTACCCACCCACCGAGAATAATAAGTCGCCATTTTTCTGTGGAGTGGTGATACAACACAGCCAGCGCTCCGCAGAGAAGCATGACACCATACTCTGCAAACACGGTGCTGCGATGGCTCCACCCACTCAAAACCAATCGTTGGTAATAGTGCTCGCGATGCGCTTCCCATACCCTTTCTAGACGGAGCGCTCGCCGCATTAGCGTCACGGTCGCATCGACAATAAATGGAGAAAAAATAATAAGCGGTACCCACAATTCGAATATCCGGTCCCGAACCCCAAGAAGCACCAATGTCCCAGCCAAGAAACCGACTGTGATACTCCCGGCATCACCCATGAAAATACGTGCAGGAGGGAAATTATAGACTAGAAAGCCCAGTGCGCCCATCGCAACGAACGTGGCGATGATGAGCATAACGGGGAAATGTGCTTCCCATCCGAAATACGCAAGAAAACTAAATCCGATCAGAGTCATCCCGCCAGCAAATCCATCCATGCCATCCATAAAGTTGTATAGATTCGCCATCCATATAAGAAAGAGTGCGCTCACTGGGATAGTCGCTAATCCGAGCTGAACCGAAGGCCCTTCAGGTAGCGAGATGGAAGATATTTTTAGCCCGACACCGCCAATGATGATGAAGGCGGCAGCCGCTTGCACGCCCAAGCGAAGACTGGCGGGAAGACCTATACAATCGTCAATAAAGGACACCGCAAAAACAAGGAGCATGGACATGACAATCCAAAGACTCCCCGATGCCATCCCCTTCGGCAGCAACGGTTTAGACGGTTGGCCGAGGGCAAGCACACTTGCAGCCACGAGCAGTGCAACAACCACGCTTACGATGATTGCTAATCCTCCAGTCTGGGGAGTCGGTTTAGAATGTAGAGTTCGTTCATTAGGGTGGGCAAGTATTGAGCTAAACGATTTCTGTGAAGACAACCTCTTGGTGATCATCAAAGCAGACACAAAGGCCACTGCCGCCGGCAAGATGACCACCAGGATGTTTATTGTTAAAGTGTTGCCTGACCCAAGCATCTATATATCCAGTTTTCTCAACATCCCGTGCCCTTCGCTTTTCGGTAGAATGCGATCAACTCAGGAACTGTTTCTCGAAAGGAATGCCTTGCCTGATAACCTAAATCACGCGTGATAGCTGTGGCACTGAAACAAGCGCTTCCGACAAGCTTTGTCAGGCGCTCGGTTGTTAAGGGAACACGCCGCCCATAGACCACTTCGAGTAAGTCACCACATCGAGCGGCACCTTTCAATACCCAAAGTGGTACTCGCCACTGGGAAGCTGCGTTTCCTAACCCAGCTCGCAACCAGTTATAGAGGTCGGTCACTGAATACGGCTCAGCGTCGGCAACGATGTATGCCCCTCGCTTAAAATGCGAGGCGCCAAGGCACAGTTTCACTGCCTGAACGAAATTCTCGACGTGCAAGAGGCTTCGAACTGCTGGAAGAGGAGGCAAGGCAGGAAACCGCCCATGGTCAATCGCTTCAATCATCCGATATAGGTTACCTTTCTCGGTTGGACCATAGACCATCGGTAAACGAAGCGACACGGCCGTGAGGCCACACCTTTCGGCATATTCCGAAACAAGTTGCTCTGCCTGCCATTTTGATCGACCATAGGCAGTTTGTGGGTTGGGAGTTTGTGTTTCATCGATACATCCATTTGTCTCTTCACCAAAGACTTTAACTGAACTCGCAAACACGATTCGGGTTGCACCGGATCCCACCGCCGCATCCAGGATGTGTTTCGTGCCTTCAACGTTGACGGTTTCAAAGTCCTCGTCTACCATAGGATCATGGATCGCATGAACCTGGGCTGCCAGATGCACAACGGCCTCACAGTCGATTATTGCCTCCTTCACCTTTTCCAGATTCCTAACATCGGCAGCCACCGTCCTAACTTCTGGCCCGAACGCCGGCGCGCGGCTCACACTATGCACCATGGCGCGCACGTGGCATCCAGACCGACATAGCTCTCTGGTAAGAGCCGATCCTAAGAAACCCGATGCCCCTGTCACCAGCACCCGCATATTTCGAAAATCAAACTATCATCGTGGAGCCGAGCGCAACCACTCCTTGCAAGCGAAAACATTTTAAGGCGCTTAGGTGATGTCGTACAGCAATTCACGATACAGCGCCAGCGTTTGCGCGGTCACTGCCGCCGTCGAAAACTCTTTGGCCACAATCTCCCGGCCACTACGCCCCAGCGCACTCCGCAATTCTTCATTTCCCAGTAGCATCATGACCGCCTCAGCTAAGGCATTTGCATCTTTGGGTGGAACAAGCAACCCATTGACGCGATGGCGGACAACTTCGCGACAACCAGGAACATCAGTGGCAACGATGGGCTTGCCGCAGGCAGCCGCCTCCAAGAGACTCACCGGAAGCCCTTCCCGATAAGACGGCAATACGACAACGGCAGCCCTACTGTACACCATCGGCATGTCATCTCGATGTCCCCACCACTCGACAACTTCTTCTTCCTGCCATCGCTGCAACTGCTTGAGCCCAATACTCGCCGGGTTATCCTCGTCGCAGCGTCCGACCAGCACAAAACGGGCATTCGCTTTCGCCTGTCTCATCAGCCTGGCAGCTCCGACGAATTCACCCACACCCTTATCCCATAACATTCGGCCAGCCAGAAGAACAATGGGCGCTTGAACCGCACCAGGGGTGGGTTGGAACCTTTCGATATCAACTCCCGTCCCAGGGATAACCTTTGTTCGGCGTTCATTCACGATGCGGTCGCGGGTCAACTGCGCTCGATCCTCTTCGTTTTGAAAGACGGTGACAGACCCCGAGTGGGCACAGGCAGTCTTTAGTCCAGCCCCTAAAAACAGTCGGAGCAGCTTTGCCGTAACACTGTTACTCGTGTAGGTATAGCCCAATCCTGCAAACACATTTATGATGTGTCGAATACCTGTGAGACGTGCCGCCGCGGACCCATAAAGAATTGGTTTGACTGCGATATGATAGACGATGTCAGGTTTTTCAGAACGGTAGATCTGAGCCAATTCCAAAACGGCAAGAGCCTCTCGGATCGGATTCCAGCTTCGACGAAGGAGGCCGATGGGAAACAGTTTAAAACCTTGGTGACTGATTTGCTGCCCATATTCCTGAACACGCATTGCCAGGAGTACTTCAAAGCCAGCGTCTCGCGTCCTACGTGCCAAATCGAGCCAATGCAACCAGAAATACCAATCCTCAGTGACTAGAAACAGTACGCGTGGAGAAGGTTTCATAATGCCCGTGTCATGAGAAGCTTTCTCACTAGCCAATCGCTTCGATCATCGCAAAACAATACGTATGAGATCAGCCTCTGTGTACTTCAAGATCTCAGTAGTGCCCCACATCCGTGTACTGAACGCGCTAAATGTCATGCATGCCTGAAGATCGATTGCTCGGAAACCAAGCCAGTCCACACAGATCGCCACTGTTCTCTCTCGATTCGATCGGCAGAGACCCAGGACTTGCGAGATCCCGCCTCAACGGTGCCACGAAGCTGAAGAATGACATCTCTTGCAAGAGCAGCACTATGCACACCAACCCCCATCAATGCCCATCCTAATGAGGTGAGGTCATTCACTCTAGCAAGAAGCTGACGGCAATAATTGAGTCTGCCTCGTCCTAATCTCCCGGCTACAATTCCACTCACCCGATAACCCAGGAGCACTTCCGCTATTGCTGCAAAGCGACTGTGTGAAAAGCTCTGAAGAAGGACCACCTGGTCCTCACATCGTACATCTCGTTCAGAGTACGGATGATCGACAAACCATGTCCGCTTGCCCATCCAAGTGGGATGGGCAAGGGGAAAGCCCCACCAGGGTCGTCGGCAAATGGTCTCGTGAGAGCATGCCGTCGGGTAGCGGCCGACCATCTCCCCATCCCCCTTGAATATCACAGCGCCGGTTCCCAGTAGATCAATGTCATGATGCTTCTCAAGATACTGAACTTGCCGTTCAAGGCGATGAGGATAAGCAACGTCGTCAGCATCCATCCTGGCAACATACTGACCTCTGGCAAGACGCACACATTGATTCAACCGTGACGCTAAGCCAAAGTTCCCCAATGGTTCTTGAATTAATCGGATTCTGGAATCTTGCATTTCCGATAGGATTTCTCCCGTCCGGTCAGTCGAGCCATCATCGATTATGATCAGCTCCCAGTTTTGATAGGTTTGAGTAAGAATCGACTGCACTGCTAACCCGACAGTTGCGGATGCATTGTGGGCTGACATTGCAACGGTGATGAGCGGTTGCTCCACGCTTCCCACGGCGCCTCTCCAGTTGCCCTTTATGTTTTCGTCCAGTGTTTTGGCTGATCGAGCATTCGCCTGCCTAGGTCAAGCACACCGCGACCAACCCGTTCGCCAAATACATTCCACAACAGAAGCCGAAGATACACCTTGACCATCGACCACATCCAAAGGAGAGGTGGAAATCTCTGCCCATGCATGCGTTGAGCTCGTCTGGCCTCAGACAAAACACGAAGAGACGAGCTTGGGTGACTACTGATCCCTCCTTGTCGAACCCCAGCAACAATAAGATCTGGAATGAACTTTGCTTCTGCGTGCTTGAGTTCACGCAGCAACATCTCATAATCCCCGGCTATTCGGAACGATTCATCGAATTTTCCGTGCTGCTCAAACAAACTGCGATGATGCATCATTCCGGGGTGAGGAAGGCACATACCTGCCCAAAATTTATCTTTCACAGTATCCCATGATGCTCCCATCGGATAAAGGCTTACGCCGTTCCCATTCACTAACATGTTCTGTCCATACACCACCCGAATGCCGGCTAACAGGACTTTTAATTGTTCGCTGATCTGCACCAAAACAGTTGAGTCCCAAAAAATATCGTCCGCACCAAGGAAGCAGATCCATTCGCCTCCGACCCTGGCCAAACCCTTATTCCAGGCGTGATAGATTCCCCGGTCTGGCTCAGAAAGCCAATCGCTAACTTTTGAGGCATTGGCTTTTAATACTTCGACGGTTCCATCTTTCGAGCCTCCATCAATGACAATCAGTTCTTTGTGCGGATATGTCTGCTGAGTGACACTGTCGATGCACTGCTGCAGAGTGGCCTTGCTGTTGTATGTTGCGATGACGATCGAGATCAGAGGAGGAGCAACGCGTGCACACACGTCGTTCAATTGACCTGACATAAAAACCACAATGGTCGCAGAAACATTAGTGGTAGCCAGCTGCATTCTGGTGCGATATCTTCATGCGATTCCACATTTGTCAATATCACAGCAAGTGGTTCGGTCATGATACGCGTAGCTACTTATAATCTTTTCTGTTAGGATTGGACACTCTTCCCCTTGTCAAAAGTCAGATGCTCGCAATGGTTTTCTAAACACGCCAACCCATAATAAGCATTAGACTGGAGAAAATTGAACTTCCTCTTACATTCGTGAAGCATAAAACATTTGTCGGTTACGCTCGGTGGTTCCTAGCGGAACGATGTGTATGAATCCGGCCTTTCGCAAGTTGTCTTCGGCCTCTTGCTCAGATTCGTGCCCCTCATAGAGCACCTCTTTATGCTTCGAGATAAATGACCAGACGCGTTCCTTATCCTCAATCCAGTGCAATACGGAAAGAGCGGAAACAATGTCAAATCCGTTCAGCTCCTCTTCCCAACGAAACGAATCTCCCAGATCTACTGGTCGATGCTCCACGTTTGTTCCAAACGCGCGAGAGGCAAGGTTCGCTGCCAGAAGGATATCTTTATCGGTATCTACACCGAGACAAAATGCCGCGCCAGACAATTTGGCGTGTATTGATAGCAAGCCCATGTTACAGCCAAGCTCCAATAGTCGCTTGCCCTTGAAGTCTAAGTTCTTTCGAATACGTTCCCATCTTAGAATCCAGGGGCGCTCACCAGGGAAATTGATCCCACCAATGTCGATAGAGTAGTACGCAATGTCCGTATCTGGTGCGGACGCCTTGGAGCGCGCAGCAATACTCCAAGCTTCCGCTAGTGTTTTCAAGGCAAGGTCTTCCTGTAGCATCACACGCTGCATAAAAGTTGATTTTGCAAATCGACTACGCTGAAGAGATGATGAGTGTGGTCTTGACAGAAACGCAAGGACATCTTTAGTTAGTCTAACCATAGCGCGAAGCAAAACTCCAACGCCCTGCACATACCTCAAACGATTAAAAAGAGAGAACTCGCTCCTCCTCTCGCACGTCCCAAACCCAAATAGATCACGCATGACGCAACGCCAGGGAGAAGCCAAACACGCTTGATCAAAGTCAAAGACGCTGATACCTCCCTTCACATTTCTCCCCACATTGCGCCAATGAAGATCCCCATGCGAGCATCCGAGGCGATTGATTTGTAGCGTCACTGCAATTACGCTCCAGAAATCCTTGAATGTCTCATGGGGCATTCCAAATGTCGGATCGTAACCATGCAATTCTGGAAGCAATTCCAGCTCCAACTGTTCCCATCGATCCATACGTTTGTAACCTCGAACAGCGGGCGTACCTGTTACCGCAGATAATTGCCGCATGACAAGACACTCATCTTCGAACGAGTTGTTTCTACCTCTCATTGAAGAAGGTGTGAATCGACGAATCTTAAAGATCGAGTCATTCACTCTATACACTCGACAGTCCGAGCTGAATTTACTGACACTAACGAGCACTGCGTTCTGCCCGATACTATCCCGAATAAATCGGTCCCACTCTTCCTGCTCTTTGGAATATCTCTCCATCTAAATCGCCAATCTTCGGAGATAGACACTCTGGAATATGAAAAAGCGCACGAGATCTATAGCGCGCTTCATCGAATGTTGCGGAGGGCAATGCATGGCGAAAATCTTGCGGAGCGTTGTGACGTGTTCCTTGTGGGGAGCCTTGGACAATCCAAGCGGATTGTTTCGGTACGCAGTTCCAATGACTCCCGAATAATGCCACGTGCATCTTTGACTAAGGCGTATTTTGAGTTCCCAGTCCTCATAAAGGCGCAAGGCAGGATTGAACCCCCCTGCTGTAAGATAATCGGTCCGCGAAACGAGATAATCCCTCGGAATAAAACCACTCAAGTGTCTAATAAAGAAAGAGAGGTCGCCCTCGCGCATGCGCCTTCGAGATGATACCAGAGACAGCACCTCTCCACCTGCACGGACATGCATCACATCTGAAAACACAATACGCCCTCCTCCCAGATGCGCCGCCATTACTCGTGCTTCCGCGGCAAGCTTCTCAGTACTGAAATAAAAGTCATCGGCATCCAAAGTCGTAATATACTCGCTCTTGCTGTGTTCAATGGCCTTGTGACGGCTAGCGGCCACGCCCAGAGGAACCTCATTAAATATCGGCGTAACGTTCCAGTTGCGCTCGTACTCACAAATAATCTCTCGGGAGTTATCTGTGGATCCATCGTCTATCACCACTACCTCTTCGGGGCAGCGTGATTGAGAGAAAACACTATCGAGGCATTGAGGGAGAAAGCGAGCATTGTTTCGATTCGCAATAATGACGGCAATCGAAGGCATTGTTACTGTCAATGGATCAAGACTCTTGACCAAACTGATGTGGCGTCCAGAACTTTTTTCTCATAATCCGTCCGGCCTGAGCACCGCAAAGGGTGTGTGATTTTAGGCGGTTCCGTTCGATACAACACTAGATCTAACTACTTAATAGCAATGGCTTTCCATGCTAACGGCGATGATCCTCACGCAAAATCGCAACGATGTTCTGAAAGGCGAACAACTCGCATCGCACCGGAATATAGTCATCAATTCTTTGCAGGCCACTTGGTAGCAAGCGATGAAACTGGTATTGCGGAAGTATCTCGATGAAATCCTTAAAAAACACTCGAGACAGAACATTCATTTCATTGAACTCGAACTGAATCGCTTTAAAGATTCCAGAACGAATGGCCTTAGCCCCACCTTTGAGGACATTCAGCTCGTATCCTTCCGTATCAACTTTCAGCAAGTCCACACGTATCAGTCCATTTTCCGCGATGAACTCATCTAATGTAATGACCTTCACCTCACTCTCTGATGATTGAACCTTGTGAATATCTTCTATCACTTCGCGAATAATTGAAGCATGCATAGTCCCGCCCTCGGAACAGCGGTCATAAAGCATCTGTCGACCAGATCGATCTCCCACTGCGCAATTAAAGGCGCGGACATTCTTATAAGTATCAATATTCGAAGCTAATCTTTTAAACGTAAGCGGGTGCGGTTCAAACGCGAAAACAGTCGCAGCAGTGTTGGCCGCAACAACATCCTTCGAATAGGCACCAACATTCGCTCCCACATCAAAAACAACTGGGTGATCTTTATCTTTTAGGTACTCACGAAGAAACGTCAGCTCTCCGCTAAGATTTCGGTTCTGATGGTTGAGAATGCCCAACCCTCGCAATCCAAGGTCTAAAAGCAGCATGTTCAGTTTTCGAAACTGTTGGCGCGCAAAAATGGATGCATATACTCTAAGTAGAATATTGTACACGGAAAGCCCTCGTGAGCAAACAAGCTCTTAGCTTCATGCGGAACATTAGTCTCGTCTCCTTATGGGTAACATCTACGAGGAGGGCAGCCACTGCTTGCGAAATCAGCGTCGCTACTGCTGCTCCAACTCCGCCATATTTTGGAATCAACACCCAATTTAGAGCTATGTTGATCACCATCCCTATACACACTCGCTGAAACGCAAGGAACTGGCGATTCTCCACAAGAAACCATCTCCCACTCGCCACGCCAAGAAACACAAATAAGGCAGTCCAGATATGGATAGAGAGGATTATCCCAGCCTCCTGATATTCTGCTCCAAAAAGTGTCCCAACTATTTGGTCAGCAAGAAATGTCACTGGGATCGCAACCGCAAGTGCAATCATCACAAGAAAGTCGTAGAGCTTCTGGAATTGCTCGAGATAAAGAGCTTCGCTTGTTTTCTTCGCATCAAGTAACGCTGGAAATACCGAACCAACAATCGCGACCGGGATGAAATACCACGCTTCGCTGACACGGACGGCAGCAGTGTAGATTCCTACGGCTTTGTCATTAAGCATCTGCCCAAGCATGATCTGATCGATACGCATGTACACCATGACTGCAAGCCCGGAAAGAATGAGCGGCCAACTGTGATTCAGTAGGGTTTTGGCACAAGCGATACTGAATCGCCATGCCGTTATCCTCCCTCCGACCCACTCATACATTGCGAAGAGCAAGACGGCAGTGATTACACCCTCGATAAGAGTTATCCAAACAAACGCAAAGAGAGAAGCGCCGACCAATATCAACCCGATCTTTGCCGCCGCAATCGACACAAACACTGCGTTTTCTGCCCAGACCACGTACTTGGACTGCACCTGGGATTCGAACCAGTATTTTATGCTTTCACTTGCCTTAAAGAGCAATGTGAGACCAATTATGGCGACGACATTGATTGCGGATCGATCGTTCGGTCTGAAGATGGGAATCAGAATTAGGAGTAGCGCAAACGCTGTTATTCCTCCCATAATTTGAAGCACGAAACTACTACCTAGAGTCTCCAGCCTACTCTTAGGGTCACTGACAATATCCCGAACCACAACACCAGGAAGACCAAGGGTCGAAAGGGCACCAAGAAGTGAAACGAAAGCAATTCCAAAACTGAACAATCCGAAGTCTTCCGGTCCTAAATATCTAGCTATCCATACACTCACGAATAGTCCAACACCCATCCGTAAGATCTTGTCACTAAAGAGCCAGGCCGTATTGCTCAGAACTTTCAGCAAATTTGGTCGGCATTTGATCTTCGTCCGAACCGAGGTGGGCAGAAAACGAAGCCAAAACGGATTTTGGGAAGAAGCCATCACAATTGCCCTGACAATTCAGCGATCAGAGAGAGTGAACTTGACGAGAAGATCATCAATGCAGAGTTATTTGAATAAGGTCGCTTTTGTACAACCTGATGTCAATGTCGGCACCGCTTGGGCCACATTAGTCTGGACATTGGTTGTCTCTGTCTTTCGCAGCTTTGAGCACCTCTTCATACAACGCCATATAGCGATTATTCATCAGAGCCATGCTGTATTCTGACACTGCTTTTTCTCTTGCGGCTTTCCGCAGCTGATCTTGTTGAGGATGCCTCGTTAACCACCGTATCCCTTCAGCCAAATCTGCTGTATCAAACGGTCGAGAGAGCCACCCATTCTTTTGGTGCTCGATCATGTCAGGTAACCCATTAATTGCAAAGGCTGCGCATGGTGTGCCACAGGCAAGAGCCTCGGCAACAGTATTGGGTAAATTGTCCTCACGAGATGGACATACAAACACATCTGCGGCTGAGTACACCATAGCCAGACTCACATCGTCAGCCAAACTTCCTAATTGTCGCACACTGATGTGTGAACAACCTTCCAAGGGTAGTACCCCTTCACCAAACAACAGCAAGGTGCAGGGTTGGTTCAACTGCTTGAGAGTGTCACGCAGCAAATCTCCCCCCTTGCGCGGATCTGTCAGCCATTGAGCCCCAAAAAGCACCACAGCACTATCCTCCGGCAAATCAAAGTATTGGCGAGCAATCTGATGATCAATGGGTCTAAACACTTCCGTATCAAGTCCGTTAGGAATCACTTCGATGCGCTTTCCCGCAAACAGACTACTTTGCTTAGCCTTCTCGGCTAGCCAGTGGCTTGGGGCAATGAGAGTAATATCTAGATTTTCAAATGCCTTAACCTTTCGATGCATGAGTTTATGGGAGTAATCATCCCTGGTTTGGCTTCCCAACTGTGGGCAACATCCACAGTCTTTCTTGTAGCCTTCACAGTCGCCCATGTAGTGACAACCCCCGGTAAAGGCCCACGTGTCGTGAAGCGTCCATACGATTGGACAGCGCAATCTGGCAAGCTCTTCGACTCGCAACATTCCAGCACCAACCCAATGCAAATGCACGAGCCTTGCCTGAAAGCGACTGAGAGGAGTACGCAATGGATTCGGCCAAAAAGCTGGTGAGAATGTCCTCCCCTGACGCTGGGGATAGGACCGCAACGGAATCTGATCAAGATCGGCAAGCCATTGTACCAAGATCCTCTTGGCAGACTGATGCAAATACCCGGTAATGTTGGGATCATGGTCTTCTTTGATTAACGTCAAATAGTGTACTGCTGGGTAACGATTGCGCAATCCGCAAAAGGAACGAAAGGCAGCTCGGGCCGCACCGCCATTTTTCTGCGAGGTGTTGACCACAAGAATATCGACGTTTCGGACAGGTGGATTAATGCGGTTTTTTATTCGTGCTGCAAGACGCCTTGTCTTGTGATAGAGCCCACCTGCTACGGTTCTGGCCTTTCGGGAAAGGCTATGCTCAAGACTGGGTTGAGGTGGATCGAAAACTGCGCGAAAGCTGGTTGTGATTGCCGCATCCATGGAATCAGCCGGACAAAACTCCTTAGGTAGCCAAGTCTCATCTAAGGCCCGATGGGAAAAACGCGGTTCTGGCCTGCTATGTGTGCCGGAATTGTCTAGTCCAATATTACGAACCAGTGTTTTAACAGGGTAGATGCAGCGCATGTTCTGAGCATGATGGGCATAGCAGAATCGAATAGCCCACGAATCAATCTGCCCTACATGTTGCAGCCTCAAGAGTGCACTCATGTCGCGGCCACCGCGGTTAAACTCTTCCTGCATCAAGGGATCATTACTAAACTCATCAAAATATTTCATTTCCCAATCTATACGGCTCCAGCGATCCGGCCATGTCCCCCAAGACCATGAGGAGCAGCGATACCCGGCATAGGTGTCGTATGGGTAGCTCGGCGGGACGCGGAGATACTCTGACGGAAAGGTATGCCCGGTGACGGAAAAGACATGCGAGTCATTCTGGTATCTAGCAAGCGCTGCGTTCATGTACTCAAGAAAATGACGGGAAGTTATAAGATCGTCCTCAAGTACGATAATGCTCCCATACTCATCGAGCAGTTGACTTACTCCCAGAATAATAGAGTTGGCTAAGCCCAAATTATTTTGACGCGTGATCACACGGACAGCAGCAAATCCGGTGACTCTCTCAAGGAGCTCCCGCACGGCTTCCACTGCTACTCGATCGGCTGCTGTTTTCGGACCGTCGCTAAAGACATGCACCTCGGTTTGACTGGCAAGGCTATTTCGCGCTAGCGCTTGCAGTGTAGCCTTCGCGTGTTTCGGGCGGTTGTAGGTAAAAAGGGCGACGGGGGCAGGCACAGGTAGAGAGGTCTCCGCACTAAGTTAAGGCTTTTGAGCTTCCAAGAAGAATGAATCGGGTTTATAGACAGTTCCATCGGGTTCTGTATCCAAATCGTACCCCGCGAACCCCTCAATGAATGACGAATCGGCGCTACAATGCCGAACTTGCACAAATCCGCTCTGGGTCACAAGTTGACCAAGCGAGTAACGATCGTACATCCATTGATGCACTTCCCCCCCTAGACGAAACGTCCCTACGGTCATCGCATCAGTTGGGATGGCCTGAGAAACGATTCGATTTTTACAGTGTTCACGTGCTCGCCAATATTCCATGCCAACACGTCGAGCGATAAAGTCTTCGGCGGGGACGTGCGGGAGACACCAAAGCTTGAGCATTTCTCCACCACTTTGGTGGCGAACCAACTGGTCCAATAACTCGACGACGATCCATTCATATCGTGCATCCGCGCCCTGCTCACCGCGCTGAGCACCCGCCAAGCATTCGAGGTAGGCTCTCGCGATACCTTCTAGATCAGGTGCTACCAGACGCACGATGCCGCCAGGCTTGAGCACGCGATGACATTCTCTCAGGAATCCACGCGCTCCTGCTCTGTCGAAATGCTCGATTGTGTGAGAGGAATAGATCGCGTCACAGTTCCTATCCGGCAGAGGCAATCCTTGACGTAGATCCCACTGCAGTACAGCTTCTCCAACACCATGGAAGTCGATATTGATCCACGCTGGATGGTGTCTCACCCCACACCCAACGTTACAAAGAATGCGCTGGCCAGTAGAAACCCGTTGATTCAGGGCATCCATGATAGCCGAAGCTGATTCGCGCGTTGAGGGTCGTCCGCCAGTTAAAAGGCCCTTCATGAGGAAATGTGCGGCCTTAGCAAGCATGAATGAAACTGGCATTGCTGCCTTCAACCGCGATGCATGTCATACCCGTGCGGGCAAGGTCATCAATGTGTCTTCTTATTCTTGCGCCAGCATCACTGTCTAGGGGGGTATGAGCCTCATCAAACTCGATGAGCAGCATCCGTGGAAGAACATGAGAAGTTATCATGTCCTGGATAACGCTATATTCTGCACCCTCAATATCGATCTTCAGTAAGTCAATATACATATCGCCTTGCTGCTGCATGAGACTCGTCAGACGAAGACACTGGGCGGTGAAGTATTTTTCAGTCTTCTGCAAATTCACCGTTGAGCATGACACATGGGCAGGATTTTGAGGCAGGTAGAACTTCAACTCAGCATCCTGGGCCGCAAGTCCAACCGGCACAAATCGAAGTCTTTCCAAATTCTCGGCTGTGATGTTGTAATAGTCCTCCTTACTGTTATTCACAGGAAACTTCCTCCCAGACCTTACAGCGTTCTCGAGGCCATTGAAGTGCTGAATGGCTCGAGGTGTGGGATCAATGATTCGAACTTGACAATGGAACCGGCCAACTAAGGCACAATCGAAGCTAATATCTTCACCGGCACCGACAGAGTAACATATGCTATCGGAAGTTAAATTTGCGCTAGCGGGTATCAACCAGCCTCCATAGGCCGTTCCAAGACGTAGGAGTTCTTTTTGGGGGAGCAACGCCGCACGGTCCACATAGGAGAGCAAAGGCGAGTCACCTTTGCTATTCTTTGATGAGTTGAGCAGCTTCTGAACCACTCTTTGATATAATCGGCAGGACATGGTTGTTGACACACTCTCTTAGTTGCGCAACTTGCGTGCCACAGACACCAGACGCGGGAAATTTATCTTGAGCTGTTCCTTGAAACGACTCCAAGTTGAACCGCCAGCACCATTTGAATCTGGACAAGGGATGTGTGGTTGTGGCTCTTGAATGGCCTTTTTCTGCAGAACTATTTTGATCGACTGAGCCTCTGTATGGGATTCATCCATTTTAAGCACCCGATCAACAAACTCCTGGCCCGTCCCCCACTGCTTAGTCTGAAGACAGAATCGTGCGATATCCAAACTTGCCTCCAACTCATTTTCCTTCGGTATGCAGTGCTTGAAAATGAGCCGTGCCGCCTGAACCTGCCCGGATTGAACGTACGACTTAGCGGCTGTCAGCGCACGCAGCGTTCTCTCTGATGCACTCTCTTTTTTGGTCAGCACAGCATAAAAAGATGCCCGTCGCTCTCGCTGCCCTAAGGGGAGTCCATCAAATTCTTTTCTCTCCTGCTCGAAACGTGCACGAAACGCCGTGAGACCCTCCGGTGTTTTTCCTCGACCGTTGTTCACAAAATAGTCATACTCCTGAACCGCCAACTCATATTGTCCAAGGAGACCATCCAACACCACGAGATTCTCTGTCGACAGGAGGAAGCGCAGAGATGTCGGAGAATGGGCGTTGATATGTCCATAACTTGGTCCCAGCATATAAAAGTGATCGTTTTCTAACCCCACGAAGTCCATTGGGATTTCTATGATCTGATATTTTGAAACACGCGCCACCTCTCTCAGTAACGCGCGCTCATATTCCACATGCTCCAGCACATGGGAAAGGATGACAAGATCAAGAGAATCGTCCTTAAAGGGAAGATTATAGCCATCGAAAGTTTGGCAAGAGATCAATCCAGGGATATGTTGATTTAAAATAACCTGCACGCCGGATTGTGATATTTCGACAGCATGCATCACCTTGCAGAATGATTTCTTACCGAGCCACGCTAGGATAGCGCCGTCTCCCGCCCCCACTTCAAGTAGGCTACCCGGTACAAGCCCATTACGCATGCACAAATCAACGACATGATCGGCTTTCCCCTCTGCACCAACCAGACGCCATTCCGTCGGAGTTTCATAAGTCGTTTGTTCAACATGGACCGGTAGGCTGATGTGGGACATGGACTCATTCTTCATACTCGCGGCCTTGCCTTAAGCACCAATCAATGCGCTAATAAATATTCGATAAATCTCTGCAAGCTATCGCCGGCAGCCTGCTCATTAGAAGTTGCTCGGCATGCGGCAAAATTTTGAGGTGGCACCGAGTCTTTCGTTAATTGCTCCAGAGCACATAACATGGCTCGTACATCGTCATATGGAACCGCAAGTCCGATTCCGTAGTGACGCACCCTGTCTCCCATGAGGCATCCGTCGCTGACCAAGATGGGCCTTTCGAAATAGGCGGCTTTGCTCAACATGTTGCTGCTGAAAGGGAAGTCCCGGTATACAGCAAAGATAATGTCCGCAATTCGCATAATATCGTTGAACTCTCTTTCGTCAGACAGATAGTGCGCGTGCAGCCACAGATTCTCCGGAGGGTGGGCAACGAGGTGCTCGAAAGCGGCGGTATCCGCCGGGCTGAAGGTATTCCCGTGTATTTCTCCTACCTGCACAAAAAACCATCGCCTGGCATCAGCTCGAGCGATCAGGTCGCCCCAATGGGCAATGTTTTTCTTTCCGACGATGGTACCGCCAAGAAAGACAATCTTTCGCCCGGCAGCACGATACATAATCTCTTCCGCCAGAAAACACGGCTCGTCCGGCAATTCCACATTGGTGATATCAGGGAGATACTGAAAATATTTTCCCAAGAGGCTTGCGCTGTAGGCTCGACAAGTCGCATCATCGAGGAAACACACGCCGCCTAATGTTGATAGTGAGTAATACCCCTCGCGTGGAGGAGGGCCTGGAGGAGCGAAGCGAATACCACCCCACGGAAGACGACACATTGAGGCAAACAGCCTCCATGCCTCCACGCCGGTTTTGTACGTATCCAAATACATATTAAAGAAGCAATCCGGGCGCCATGGAGTTTTCTTAAGAGCTGCATTCATTCGATTGGCCATATCAACGGGCTCGAGGTAGTGTATTTCAGATGGGTCTTGGAGATCGCCGCACTGTTTTGAAGCCTGCCGGAAAAAGAGAGAGTGAAACGCGTACGATAGATTGTATAACGGCGGAACAATGATCTGAAAAACACGTTTTTTAATTCGTGTGCGGGTATGCATCCCTGGAGTAATACGACTTTCTGGGTACTGATCAGCGTAGCTTTTCCCGTAGCTAAGCCACCAATGCCACAGCTCTTGCAGGCGTCGACGTTTGGGCAGCTGAACTCGTGGCGCATCCCAATCTAGAACATGGAGCATAGGATGATCTTCCAGGTTCCGCTGTGCCAAACGCGATTCAAGGGCCTTTCGGTCCGGAGTCAGCACGAGGATTCGATATCCACGCTCTAACAGTAGACTGACGAACAACGCATTCCATGAATCCAGATGCCCATGACCGGAGACCGGATTGTAAATAAGCACACACGGCCGCGAGCGCTTCATGTCCCTACCACCTCGCACCACCACATATCCAAGAGCACCAATTTGTACAGAAAGAACAGCTCAAACCACCCCTGTTTGGGCATGTCGGACAAAATGGCGTTCACTTTCTTCTCGTTCAGGACTCCCGCATTGGTAAGATTTCCGTCACGTAGACCGTTCCCATAACGAGTGATGACTCCCAAAATCCATTCTTGGGTTGGAGGTCGAAATCCAGCCTTTGGCCGCGTGAGCACCTCTTCGGGCAGCACTCCCTTGAGCGCCATACGCAACCATGCTTTCTGCCCTAAGGTATGATCGGGTTGCTTACTGCGAAACGCCATCACAAGCTCCATAAGTCTCACGTCAAGGAACGGCAAGCGTGTTTCCACACCCACGCCCATGCTTACACGATCTCCCAACGAGAGGCAATTGGATACAAGCCACGTATTGAGCAACATACGGATGACCGCAGCTGGTATTTGCTCTACTTCACGCGGGCCAATATCAGTCGGCCTAAAGGAGTTCTGGTCGCTGACCGTGCGCATCGCGGGACCATAGACACTGGCCTTCGCACGAAACGCGTCTTTGAAATGCGGCTCAGCCTCGTAAAAGTACAGTTGATGACCTGGCCGTAGTGAGGAGCCTGCGTCACATAACTGTGATACCCAGTGCTGACCGTAGGAAGGAAGACTGAGGTGGTGAGTCATGTTTTTGAGAACTTGCTGGATGCCAGGCAGAGCCATCAGGGTAACAACTGCTCTTAACACCCGCGAAGTTGCCAGGGTCTGGTTGGTGGTCACAGTCTCCGTGACCCACGGATAGCCCCAGAAAAGCTCGTCTCCACCCAAACCACTAAGCAACACCTTAACACCATGGTCGGCGGCCCCCTTGGGCACAGAATAATGTCCAAAGGCAGCAGGATCTGCTATCGGTTCGTCCATGATACGCACAAGCTTGGGGAAAAAATCCACAAAGTTCCCGACGGGTAATTCCACTTCATGGACGATCATACCAAGTTGCTTGGCTAAACTCTGAGCCTGTGCACGCTCATCATAAGGAGGGCGTCCAGGATAGCCGACAGAAAATGCGTGTATCGGTTCGGAGGAATGCTTTTGCGCCAGAGCTGCAATGGCTCCAGAGTCGACCCCTCCAGACAGGGCCACTCCTACCGGGACATCGGAACGCAGCGTCAACTTCACGGCCTCTTCCAAGCCATCACGAATGCAGCGCAGAATACCTGGGGTATCGGTCGGCAAGCCGGTAATTTTCGTTGGCTCTTCCACACTCCAATAACGCACCGGTTCGGCGAACCAGTTGTCGAGCGATAACATAAGCGTATGACCTGCCGGAATTTTTTGCACGCCTTCGAGTAACGTGAATGGTTCAGGGACATACTGATAGTGCAGGTACATATCCACAGCCGACAGATCAAACGCCGGGCGGGACCTCAGAATCGGCAGGAGTCCCTTGAGTTCGGAAGCAAATGCTAGACACTGATTATCCCTATGGTAGAAAAGTGGTTTCTCTCCGCAGCGATCGCGCGCCAGAAAAAGAATTTTTTCTCGTTCATCCCACAACGCAAATGCAAACATTCCACGGAAATGCGCCACGCACTCTCGCCCCCAAACCTTATAGGCCGCCAGAAGAATCTCTGTATCGGACCGACTGACAAACCGTTCGCCCTTGGCCTCAAGCTCGACTCTAAGTTCCCGATAGTTATAGACCTCTCCATTATATGTCATGACATAACGGCCATCCTCGTAAGTCATCGGTTGATGCCCGCTTTCAGTCAAATCAATGATGGCAAGCCGAGTATGTCCAAACTGGATGTGAGGATCGGTGTACACACCAGATCCGTCAGGGCCACGGTGAGCCAATGTCGCTAAGTCCTGCTTTGTAAAAGGCGATCGGTGAGCCGGGTGCCGATAGAACCGCCCCAGAATGCCGCACATGACTGGTCTATGCCCTGCGTTTAAGGATAACCGAGTTCATAAGACGGGATACCGGCTCATAACCTTTGTCGGCAAGAAATGAGACGGTCGGATGCAGGTGGAGAGAGGTAAATGGAGTCGCAAGCACTTCCAGAATAATTAGATCCGGGCCGTACAAATGCCAATCATTTGAGTGCAACACCGCCAACTCTTTACCCTCCACGTCAATACTCAGCAGATCAATATGTTTCTCTGTAGGCAGATGTGCCTTGAGAATCGACGAAAGCGAGCGTGGTTTGATTTCAATGGTACGGTCCAAGGCACAGCCGCTCTCGATGTATTCCTGTGCAAGCGAAGGATCAAAGGTATTGAGCGCGCGCTCCTCGAACATGTAAAACGTCATCGGCGTATCGCCATTGGAAACAGCGCATTCAACGTTGATATCCTCCGGCCTCAGGCTCTTAAACATTTCCATGCTACCGGGAGTGGCATCCACATTGATGCCGCGCCATCCCTTGCGATAGAGGGCGTATGTGTTTGAGAAACGTATTGGGTGATGCGCCCCAATGTCTACGAAAAATCCAACTTTGTCCGGAGACAGAATGCGGTCGATCAGTACATCTTCCCCTTCTTGGCTATAATGAAACCCGACGCCGCTGACCTCCTGGAATCGATTTAATACGCTCTGCGGGATTTCCTTGCCGCGAAGGCTACCAAACGCCCCACGAATGAGTGCACAGACCTGCGCATTCGAAAATTCGTTGCGTTCCAAGACGCTAGCGATTGCACCGGTAGTGAGAACGCTATTTGCCCTCATTAGAGCCTGCATCAGCGTGTCTACCTGGGAACCTGAGAGTTCTCTACATTCCAAAGCGTCGGCGATCGCACCGATTGTGACCGCGCTATTTGACCGTACAAGGTTTCGTGCCAGCACGTTGGATAGCTCATGGCGCTCCACGGCACTAGTAATTGCGCTAATCGTGACAGAACCATTTGATCCAATAAGAGCCTGCACCAAAGCTCGCACAACACCGTATACAACGCGATGTCCAAGCGGTACCGTCTGACTCTGCGTCGATGTTACCATTTATCGCCTTTCGACACTTCGATGCCGCCGATTGGTTGAGGCTGCCTAAATCGCTCTACATAAGGAGACTTGAGAGGCAGAAAGATTGATGTCGTCCAACAATAATTATTAACCGGACCGAAGCCATTGAAGTCTATTTGGAAAAATCCATTCGAGCGAAGAAATTTCGCCACATCCCGGTACCAATCTGAATTGTCGAGAATAATAAATCCTTCCTTCCGTACATATGTCAACGCCTTGGCGGCACATTCATTGCGCCACATCCCGTCGATGATCACAATATCAAATTGCTGGCTAACTTCAGTGATTGCAGAGGCATACGCCTCAGATGTGGTCCTCAGTGAAATACCACGAAGCTGTGCAGACTTACCTCTCATAGTCTCATACCAGGCGAGATCATCCTCGACACACCACAGGTTCGCGCCTTTATGAGCCCAGTACAAGGAAGAATTACCACTCCCATACTCAAATATGTTCAAGTCTGAAGCATCGAGTTGGTTGCAGTATTCAATCGCTGGGTAGGTATACCAAGGGAGAGGTGAGCCATCAGGAGCGATTGGCAGCCTGGCTTGCAAAGTCCGCGCGTGCCCATGAAGATGGGCTAGTATCTCCTGAGTTGGTTCAGGCACTTCTTTTGGTCCTACTGATAAAGATTCGACAATCAATCGCTTCAAATAATTCCTAAGTCTCGTATCAAACCCTATCATTGGAACTCACACGTGGATGACAGTCCCGACATTGACTTGCTTCCATTCTCATTGCAATACTCCACATCAAGCTGAACAGATGCTCGATAGTCTGCATAGAAAAAA